>JBNKSG010000016.1:0-32272 GCA_050297195.1 Opitutaceae bacterium
GGTTCGCGACTGAAGCGGGGTTTCAACCCAGCCTCTCCCGCGAACCGGCGTCAAAACCGCTTCCGCACTGGGCTCGCCGACTCTCGCTACGAAATTCATGAATAATTCAGGCTAGTGCTTTAAACCTCACCGCAATTCCCATGCCCGAAGCAAAGAAAATTATCCTCTTGGAAGACGAGAAGGCTACGGCCCATTTGCTCTCAACTTTTTTGGAATCGAAAGGTTACGACGTTCAGGAAAGCTACGAAGGTCGATTCGCTATCGAATTGGCTCTTCGCGAAACGCCAGACCTGATGATCGTCGATGTGCTGTTGCCGGATATGCATGGCTCGGAGGCGGTGAAGAAGATCACGGCCACGGACCGTTTGCACGATTTGAAGGTTCTGTTTATTACCTCGCTTCTCAACAAGACGACCGCAGCGGGCAATCTCACCCGCCTAAAGGTCGCGGGCAAGGAATACCCGGCCCTTTCGAAGCCGTTCAAGCCAGCGAGCCTGGAAGCGGTGATTTCGAAGATGCTCGCTGGAGACAATTAGGGGCGCCTGACCTTGCGCTGCAATTATGCCTTTTTCAGCACGACCACGCACTCGAGGTGGCGGGTTTGCGGAAAGAGGTCGAAGGGTTGGATTTCTTCGATCTGGTAGCCGCCGGCGAGTAGTGTCTGCAGGTCGCGCATTTGGGTGGCGGGATTGCAGGAGACGTAGACGACGGAGCGGGGACCGAAGGCGATGAGCTGCTTGAGGAAGTCCTCGCTGGAGCCTTTGCGCGGCGGGTCGATGACGACCGCAGATTCGTCGCCCGCGAACTCGATTTGCTCGAAGATGGAGGCGGCGTCGCCGAGGAGGAAGCTGGCGTTTTCGATCTGGTTGTCGGCGGCGTTGCGCTTAGCGTACTCGATGGACTGCTCGGAGACTTCCACCCCGACGACTTGCTCGAAGTCTTGGGCGGCAGTGAGGGTGAAGAGGCCGGAGCCGCAATAGGCGTCGACGAGATACTTGGCTCCCGCGTCGCGGGCTTTGTCGCGCACGTAGCCGGTGAAGGCCGGGAGGATGGACGGGTTGTTTTGGAAGAACTCGCCGGCGATGAAGGAGAAGGTGATGTCGCCGACTTTTTCGCGGATGGTTTGCTTGGGGTCGGTCGAAATGCCGTCGAGGTGCTCGCGAATGAGCAGGGTGCCGCCCTTCTTGAACGGCTTTTCCTCGTGCCGGGCGCGGGTTTTGGCCCGGACGCGGGTGAGGGTTTCGTTCATCTCGTCGCTGATGAGGGGACAGCGCTCGACTTCGACGTATTGGCTGCGAGTGCCGGCCTTGAGGAATCCGATAGCCATGGGGCGGTCGCCGCGCGGAAGGTTGAAGTGGGGAGTGAGCTTGGAGCGGTACTTGTAGAGCTTGGGCGAGGCGATGGCGGGCAGGACGGGGTGTTCGATGCGTACCATGTGCCAGAGCAACTCCTTGACTTGCTTGGTCTTCCACTCGAGTTGGGTATTGTATTCGAAATTCTGATACTGGCAGCCGCCGCACTGGGTGAAGACGGGGCAGGGGGCTTGGATGCGATCGGGGGAAGGGGTGAGTACCTCGACGAGGTCAGCTTCGGAGAAGTTCTTGTCGTTGCGGTAGACGCGGGCCCGCACGCGCTCTCCCGGGAGGGCGAAGCGTACCATGACGACCCAGTCGTTGATGCGTCCGAGGCCTTGTCCCATATTGGTGAGGGTGGTGATTTCGAGCTCGATTTCCTCGTGGTACTGGAAGGGCTCGGGCTTGAATTTGCGTGGGACGCGGGGCGCTGGTGTTTCGTTTTCGCTCATGGTCTGGGAAGTGGTGCAGAGGGGAGGAGACTTAGATTGGCGAGGATTTCGAGATTTTTATTCGAATGGGTCTTGGGAATCGGCGCTGGACATGCAGCGGGGAGTTGCTGTGTTTCTTGGAGAAATGAGTATTGAAGCAAAAAGGGACGCTTTGGTGGACGAGTTGGCTCCGTTCGAGGACCACTTCGAACGGTTTGCCTATATCGTAGACCGGGCGAAGGCAAACGCGCCGCTGGCGGACGAGTACAAGATCGATGCCTTTTTGATCGAGGGATGCTTGTCGCAGCTGTGGGTTTTCCCGGAATTCAAGGACGGGAAGTGCTATTTCCATACGGACTCGGACGCAGCGATCACCAAGGGGACTTCCACGCTGCTTTGCGGGCTCTACAGTGGGGAAACGCCGGAGGATGTCATCGCTTTGGAGCCGGATTTCCTCGCGGAGGTCGGGATCACGCAGCACCTTTCGCCAAATCGCCGCAATGGGCTGACCAACGTTCGCAAGCGGATCAAGGCATATGCCGAGCTTTGCTTGAAAAACGCTGGAAATCAGTAAGTTGCATATAGGGCCTTTGCGAAGGGAGGACGGTGTCGTCCGCTTCGCTCCGGCTGGATAGATTATGGAGCAGATTCAGAGAGACGAGAGTTTCATGCGTGCCGCGGTGTGCGAGGCGGTGCGGGGCGATCCCGTCAAGACGAGTCCGAACCCGCGTGTCGGGGCGGTGATCGTGGAGGATGGCGAGATCGTGGCGAAGGGACATTTCGAGAAGGACGGCGGGCCGCACGCGGAACGCCAGGCCTTCGCGGCATTGGGGCGTAAGCCGGCGGAAGGCTCGGTGATCTACGTGACTTTGGAGCCCTGCTCTACGAAGGGGCGTACTGGGGCTTGCACCGATGCTATCCTAGAGTCTGGAATCAAGCGAGTGGTGGTCGGCGCCTCGGACCCGACTCCCGAGCATCGAGGAAACGCCACGCGTGTCCTGAAGGAAGCGGGAGTGGAGGTGTTGACAGGGGTGCTGGAGGAGGAGTGCGCGGCCTTGAACCCGGGGTACCGGGGGCACTCGACGGATAAGAAAGTGAAAAGCGACGGGTGAAAGGTGAAGCGGAGCGGAGCGGAGGCCTGATCGGGCGGAGCATTGCTGCTGTATTCATCTTTTTGGTACGGGTGTACCAGTGGACCTTGTCGCCGCTGAAAAACGCGATGTTCGGAGCGGGGGCGGCTTGTCGTTTTCGCCCGACGTGTTCGCACTATGCGGTCGAGTGCTTGCGGACGCTGCCTTTGTTGAAGGCGCTGCGCTTGTTGCTTTGGAGGATCTTGCGCTGCAACCCTTGGGGCGGGCAGGGCTGGGATCCGGTGCCGAAGATGGTTTACCGGGAGGGGCCGGATGGAAAGCCGGTGCGGAGCTTGAAGGATCTATTGTGAGGGGGGAAGTAGCGCTGAGCTTTAGCCAGCGTCCGTGGAGAATGGATCTTGCAACGCGCTACGGGCTCAGAACTTGTTCTTCCACATCATGGACTCCATGGGGAGCGGAGAGCGGGAGTTGTACTTGGCGGAGACTTTTTTGTTGTAGTAGTTCTCGACGTCGCCTTCGACGTGGAAATAGATGAGCTGTCCGATGGGCATGCCGGCGTAGACTTTGACTGGCTGGGCGACGGAAATCTCGAGGGTCCAGTGGTTGCAGAATCCGACGTCTCCCTTGCCGGCGGTGGCGTGGATGTCGATGCCGAGGCGGCCGACGCTGCTCTTGCCTTCGAGGAAGGGGACGTGGGCGTGGGTTTCGGTGTACTCGAAAGTGGAGCCGAGGTAGACGGTGCCGGGTCTGAGGACGTAGCCTTCCTCTGGGATCTCGAAGTGGGCGATCTTGTTGTGCTCGCGGGCGTCCAGGATCTCGGCGGTATAGGTGGCGAGGTGCTTGCTGAGGTGGACGTCGTAGCTGTTGGTGCCGAGGGCTGCGCGGTCGAACGGCTCCACCACGATTTCGCCTTTTTCCATGCCTTCGAGGATCGCTTTGTCAGAGAGTATCATATTGGGGGTGATACCAGTCCGAATTTTTGCGGATGTGGCAATCCTAAACAGGGAGCCCCATGGGTCCGTTTTCGGGCGGGGTGGACTTGTGCTGGTCGCCGGGCAGGTGGCTGATGAATTGGAAGAGGTCCTTGCGGCGGTCGAGCATGGGAGTCACCGAACCGGAGGCGCGGCTGCGGTAGAGGTCGTTGATGTCGAGGTCGGTGACGAGCAGCATTTCTACGTTGGAGTCGGCTTCGGCTTGGATGCCGTCGCGGGCGAACTCGTGGTCGCTCGGGCTGAAGACGGCGGCCTTGCCGTAGTGGATGTCCATGGCGGGCACGCTCGGAAGATTGCCGATGATGCCAGCGGTGACGACGTAGACTTGGTTTTCGATGGCGCGGGCCTGGCTGCAGTAGCGCACGCGCAGGAAGCCGTGGCGGTTGTCGGTGCAGTAGGGCACGAAGATGATTTCCGCTCCTTGGTCGGCGAGGTAGCGGGCCGCTTCGGGGAATTCGGAATCGTAGCAAATGAGGATGCCGATGCGGGCTTTGGGCGTACTGATGACGCGCAGGTCGTTTCCTCCGCTGATGCCCCAGTACTTCTTTTCGGAAGGGGTTATGTGGAGCTTGGGCTGGAGGGTGTGGCTGCCGTCGGGGGCGAAGATCGGGCAAACGTTTTGCAGCGAGCCGCCGATCTCCATGGGGTGGCTGCCGGCGATGATGTAGAGGCCGTACTCTTGGGCGAGGCGGCTCATCAATTGCATGAAAGGCTCAGTCAGCTCGGATAGCCTTCGGATGCCTTCGACGGAGGGCAGCTTCTTGAGGGCTTTTTGGGAGAGCAGCTGGACGGAGAAGAATTCGGGGAAGACGACGAAGTCGGAGCGGTAGTCGGCGGCGGTTTCGACGAAGTATTCCACTTGGTCGGCGAAGTCCTCGAAGCTGTTGATGCCGCGGACTTGGTATTGTACGCAGGATACGCGCACTTTTCGCTCGTTTTTTTCGATAGGTTGGTAGTCGGGGTTGATCCACTCGAGGAAGGTTGCGTAGTTTTTGCTGAGTGGGTCTTGTATATAGTTTTTGATTACACCGCGTACGATGAAGCCTTCCCGTAGTTGAAAATTGAGTACTAAGTCTCCGATTTTTCCGTTTTCCACTTCGGCGACGTAGTTCTCTGGCGTCATCTTGCTTGCTTGTTCGTGGTAGCCGTGGATGCGTCCGCCTGCGATGATGCGGCGGAGGTTGAGGCGCTTGCAGAGGTCGCGTCGCGCTTGGTAGAGCAGGTGGCCGATCCCCTTGCCTCTGGCTTCGGGGTGTACGTAGACGTCAGCTCCGTAGAGGCTGTCGCCTTCGGGGTTGTGGTTGTGGAAGTAGCCTCCGTCGGTAATGCCCGCGTAGGTGTGTTCGCGGTAGGCGTCGACTCCGAGGTCGACGATCAGGCTGGAGACGGCGCCGAGGATCTTGTCGTTCTCGATGGCGACGAGCTGTCCTTGTGGGAAGAGCCTTAGGTGGTTTGCCAGTTGAGATACGGTCCAGACGACGTTTTCCTCCGCCATGTCTGGGAAACATTGCTTGTTGAGCTCAACTAAGGTTTCGAGGTCTTCGACACTCGCTTCACGAACGGTTACCATGCGAGCGGAGTCTGCTGGCGGAGGCTTCCGTTTGCAAGCGCTCTCTTATTTCAAGGCTGTTGGTATGTAGGGATGCTTGAGGGAGTCTTGCGCGTTGTGGAGCGCTGCTTTGAGTTCGTCGATTTCTTGCTCCTTCTCTTGTATGTGCTTGGAGAGCGTTTTGTTGTGCGTTCGAAGCGCTTCGGGGGAGTTGGGATCGATTTCCTTGCCTCGGTGGAGGATCTTGGAGAGGATGCCGCCGCTCTTGTTTTCCTTGTCGCTCTCGCCTGTCGCACGTTCGTGGATACGGATTTGAGCGATGGTTTCTATTTGCTTGCGAGACAGTTCGTGCAGTTCCTGCTCTTGCTCTTCGATTTTGGCTTCGATCTGAGCGACTTGTTCCTCGAGCGAGCTGAGGCGTTCCTGCCAAAGTTGGCTTGCTTTTTTGAATACAATTCCGACTCCGGGGTGCTTAATAGCGAGGGCCGCTTTGAGGAGATTTTTGCGGATGCGGCTTGATATCCGGTAGCGGCTGCCTTGCGAATTGAATAGCGTAGTGGATTCGGTGATAAAGGGGAGGATCTTGTCCGCTTGTTCCTTGAAGAGGGCGGAGCAAAGTTGGGTGTCGATCCAGAGGAGTCCGGAGAGGAGTAGGAGCTTTGAGCGTTCGTTGCGTGACGGGACGTTACGAATGAGGCGTCCCATCGCTTGCCAGGATTGGGCGTACTCCTGGAACTTGGGTATGTCGGCGAAACGGGAGATGGCCTCGCAGCGGAGGGCTTCGCTGAGGTTGAGGGCTTTGCCGCTGGAGCTCTCGGCAATCAGTTCGGTGGGGAGTTCTTTTGCCCACTTGAAGATGGAGTCCGCTTCCTTCTTGAAGATCGCCTCGATTTCGTCCGCTTGCGCGATTTGCGGAAGGCTTAGGGCGGCGATCTTGAGTTGATCTACTTTGTCGAGTGTATCCAGAAATTGCTGAGCTGGAGCCAGATTGAGGGAGGCGAGCTGCTTGGCGGAAGCGCGGAGTTGGTCTGGGTACCCGAGGCTGCGGTATCCGAGGTAGCTGGCGCGCCTGGGATCGACTCCGAGAGCGATCGCTGTCTTGTGGGCGTCTTCCTGGCTGAGGGGGAGGAGGCGGTAGTCTTCGGTCAAGTTCGACCAATCTCCCCATGTTTCGTGCGGGTAGGCAAATTTGAGGGGATCCTGCGATTCGAAGAGAAATACGAGGCTGCGCCGATAGGCTCCGTTGGTCGCAGCGGGAAAGACGTAATCTCGAAGCCAGTCGATAAGGGTTACGGAGAGCCGGTGAAAGCGCTCGATGTAGATGATGGTGAGGTCGGTCCCGAGGGATTTTAGGGGGAGCGCATCGAGGAAACCTTCCGCGTGATTGTTTGCTTTGCTCTCGCCGAGCCCTACGTTGATATCGAAGTCGTCGCGGATGGGTTCGGTTCTGCCGACGGAGGCGGCGGCGGCTTGGTTGATATAGGGCCGCTTCTTATTGGCGATACTGCTGCGAGTGATGAGTATCGAGTCGTCGGATACGATTGGGTTTACCTTGCCGCGTTGCACGCTCTCCAGTTGTTCGGAGATCTTTTTTTCCTTGGCTGGGTTCGAGGGGTAGCGGATGGTCTTGGCGCAGGCTCGGATAAATTCGGGGATGTCGTCGAGCGGCTCGTCGCGTGTCGGCTGTATCCAAAGAACCTTTTCCTTGCTCATTCGTTCGCTTTCGCGGAACTCGGAGATGAAGGAGGACTTTCCGACGCCATCTTCGCCCCAGACGTTGAAGATGCGTTTGTCGCCGATTTCCACGCCTTGCAATGGGAGCAAGTCGGCAAGTGCTTCCAGCTCAACGCTTCGTGGAATGAAGTGAGATTTGGGAGAATCTGGGGAGCTTGTGGGTTCGGCTGGCATTTGCGTTGGTAGGGAAATTACTTTTATGAAGGAGCTAGCTCAAATGGGAAAGTGATAAATAATTAGTGAAATCACGTGCGATGGAGCTTTCAAAGGCTGAAAAGGGCTTCTCGGTAGCGCATCATGAGGAGATTGTCGGTCCAGTTGGAGATGGGTGAGAGCTCGCGTCGGTCGATGTGTTCCTGGCAGAGCCATTCGATGTAGTGTCCCTTGGCGGCGTCGCAGAGGGGATAGCCTCCGCCGATGCGAGGATTGATTTCGATGACGGAGATTTGCCCGGTGGCGTCGTCGATGAAGGCTTGAATGTTTATGATTCCGGTTGCTCCGGGGAGCTCTTCTGCGATTCGGCTGCAGAGTTCGATGAGTTGGGGATGGCGTTGGGTGCGGGCTTGCACGACTTCGCCTGACTCGACTGCGATGCGTTGGTGCGGGATGGTGCAGAGGACTTTGCCGGCGCGGGAGATGTAGAGGTTAATGGTGTATTCCGTACCGTTTGCCTTTTCTTGCAGTATCCAATCTGAGGGGACAGTTCCGAGTTCGGCGGCGCTTTCGATGACGCTGGCACCGATGGACGAGGATCCGCGCTCGGGTTTGGCGAATAGCGGAAAACGGAGCTGGCCTTGGAATTCGCTGCGCAGGCAACTCGGTGGCGTTGGGGCGTCGATCGACTTGAGGAATTTGTAGGTATCAAGTTTTTGGATGCAGATGTGAAGCGTGTCTGGGCTCGAGAGGGAAACGGCGGTGCCTGTTTCTGCGAGTTGGGGAAGGAGGCTTGAGAGAGCGAGGAGTTCGCTGTGGCGGGTTGGGATAATGAGGCCGATTTCTGCGGATTTGCAGAGGCGTTGAAGCTTGGGTCCCCAATCGGGAGCTTGCTGGTTGGGGAGCTGGGTAAACTGGTCTGCTATCGAAGCGCTGGGTACGAGTTCCGATGTATCCGAAATATGGAGCTCCAAGCCTCGCTTGTGAGCCGATTGCTTGGCGATCTTGGCGATAGACACCTTGCTTCCTCCTGAGAGAAGGAGGATGTTTCTGGGCGCTTCGGTTGGGTTTGGCATCGTGTCTTTTCTGGCGTTGAGGTTATTTGAAGACACGCCTTGGTGGGAGCAACTTCAATTCGTCGCGAGTTGGGGACTAAAAAAAGTGACCCCCTTGCGAGGGCCACCTTGAGATTTTTGAATCGGTTACCGAAGTTATCCGATGAGACGAAGAGCTGTCTGGCTCGAGGCGTTTGCCTGGGAGAGCATGGACGAACCAGCCTGTACCAGGATATTGGCACGTGCGAGCTGAGTCGATTCCGTTGCTACGTCTACGTCGATGATGCGGCTGTTCGCAGCTTCGAGGTTCTGCTTGTTGGTCGCGAGCATATCGGTCGCGAAGCTCAAGCGGCTTGACTGCGCACCGTTGGTCGCACGGAGGGTCGCCACGTTCTCGATGGAGGTCTTGATCTTATCGAGCGTGATGTTTGCGTGACCGAGTGAGGTAGTCGTTAGGTTTGAGGTACCGATAAGCTCCGTGTCGATTCCGTTCGCATCGCTAGCAAAATTAGTCGCAGCGATATCGACGGTTTGAGACCCATCTTCGGAGGTTTTGACACTCAGCGCTGAGGTGTTCATCAGAGAAACTCCGTTGAACGATTCTGCAGCGACCGCACCGAGCTGCGCCTTGAGGGCTTCGAACTCAGTGTTGTAGTTAGCCTTGTCGGTAGTGTTCTTGGTCACGTCTTCGCTCAAGGTCTTGAGCTCGGACATACGATCGAGAATCTTGCCGGCAGTGGCGAGCGCGCCGTCCTGAGTCTGCAGGAAGGACTGAGCGTTTGCGATGTTGTTGCTGGTTGCTTCGGTCCGCTTGATAGCAGCCGACATCTTCATGGAAACCGCAAGTCCACCAGCGTCATCTGATGGGTTGACGATTTTCGAACCGCTAGAGAGACGAGCCAAGCTGTTTTGCAGCATGGCGTTGCTCTTGTTGAGGTTGTTCTTCGCGGCGATAGCCGAGGTGTTTGTATTGATTACAACTGACATGTTTTATCATCCTTGATTTGTGCGGTGGCATCCATGCCCCCGCGTGTCCGATGATAGCGTCGGACGTTCGCTTTTTTGCCGTTTGGCAAAAAGTCTGAGCGCTTACTCTAGGTAGAATACGGCCCGGTAAAGGTGTTGGTCATTTTTCATGAGGTGAGGCGTCGAGTCGCGCTCGCGCATATTAGTTGTTGGTTGGTTTGGTAAAGTGGGTGGGGATCCACGCTGCTGAGCCAGCTGCGGGTCCGTCTGAGGCATGCATGGCCTAGTTTTCGAACTGCGTCGAAACGAGGGCTTGCCTGGGGTGGGGGTTCCAGCTGAGGGCCGGTCGTTGGGGCGTGCGCTCCACCTCGAACGTTTCGGGGCGTATGGCAGGGCGAGCCATAGCGTGAAGCTCGGGTCTCGTGTTCGCGTCCGGGGCAAGGGCGGCGGCGAGCGTCGCTTGCTGTGACACGACTGGCTTTATCGTCCTTGATGTTGCGAGTCATTTGTTCTTTTGAGGAGGCTGGCCTGATTGGGAGGCGAGCGTTTGGTTTACACGTCCTTGTGTTGACTGCTCTTATCGTTGTCTGTCTCCACAGTTTTAGCGCTTTGAGTGCAATTACTCATCGTGCTGGTAGGGAGCGAGCGGCATTCTTCTTTTCAGGGAATGCGGGTATACGTTTTCTCGATACTCACTTGCATGAGCCGATTTGAAGCGGCGACGCTTGGTCGAAGCTTTGGAGTAGGGGGGGCGCCGTTCGTTCGATCCATTGGATCGTCCTCGTCGGAGCGTTGTCCGCTACGCTTGGGCTTGATTCACGTTTTAGGAATTTTGTTTCCGCTACGGATTAGGTGCCCCGCCCGTCGGCGGGGAACCTATGTCGTAGTAGTAACTAACCTAAAAGTTTGAGCGCGACTTGGGAGGAGGAGTTAGCTTGCTGGAGCATACTGGATCCGGCCTGGACCAGAACGTTGTACTTGGCTAGCTGGGTGGACTCCTCGGCGACATCGACGTCGATGATGCGGCTGTTTGCGGCCTCGAGATTCGCCTTGTTGATGGTGAGCATGTCGGAGGCGAAGGTGAGCCTATTCGCAGCGGCTCCGTTTTCAGCTCTGAGGGTGGCCACGCTTTCGATAGCTGTTTTGATGCTATCGACAGTTACATTTGCGTGGCCAAGGCTGACGCCGCCATCGAGCAGGTCTGTACCCAGTGCCGTTGCGAGATCGTGCTGCGCCACATTTACGGAACCAGCTCCTGATTCTGTGGTGGCTACGGCGAGGTTTGTACCGCTGGCGGTGAAGAGGCTGACTCCGTTGAAGGTCTCGCCTGTGAGAGCGGAGAGCTCCTTCTGGAGTTGCACGAATTCCGTGTTGTAGTTGTCCTTGTCGGCCGTGTTCTTTGTAACGTCCTCAGACAATACCTTGAGCTCCGACATGCGATCGAGCACCTTGGATACGGTGGCGAGCGCGCCGTCTTGAGTCTGCAAGAAGGACTGGGCGTTTTGGATGTTTGTATTCACTGCCGCAGTACGCTTGATGGTAGCGGACAGTTTCATCGATACAGCTAGTCCACCGGCGTCGTCCGACGGTTGTGTGATCTTAGATCCACTCGACAGACGGTTTAGGGAGCGCTGGAGCATCGCATTGCTGGATGCGAGATTGTTAGACGCAGCTATCGCTGAGCTATTGGTGTTTATTACTACTGACATTTTAACTTCCTTGTTAAGGTTACTACTTGCGACGTCCTTGTCGCGGTGCGGGGTTAAGGTGTCCGCTGCACCTGTAACTTGCGTTACCCCCATAGTATCGGGAGCCCATGCGGAGACTTTAGGAAAATCTCTATCTTTTTGAAGGAAGGCGCTCATTGGCTTGCGGAAATTGCTCATCGGCCGGATAGGGGCTAGCGCGTGGGCGAGGAGCGTATGGCTCCGTGAATACCTCGCTTCGCTATTGCGCTGGAAGGGTGGGAGCTCTTAGGTCTTTAACTTTCGAGGTCCTACCCATTCTATGAGCGACGCTATTACCATCCACCAAATCTACATCTCGAACGGCCATGACTTTAAGGGGCGTTTCAACAAGGGGCGGCTCAACAATGGCGTGCAAAGGGTGGAGTCGGTGGAATGCGTCGAGGGGCGAGGCCTCGTGGGCGACCGTTACTTTGACTTCAAGGAAGACTACAAGGGGCAGGTGAGCCTGATTTCGGTGGAAGCGATCGAAGCCATGGAAGCGGAGTTGAATCTAGAGGTCGCGGATCGTAGCGACTTTCGGCGTAACGTGATCGTGAGCGGCGTGGACCTGAACGCCTTGGTGGGAGCCGACTTTCGGATTGGCGAGGTCGAGCTCCGTGGCGTGGAGCAGTGCAAGCCCTGCTTTTGGATGAACGAGGCGATCGGCGAGGGCGCGCACGCGGCTTTGGAAGGTCGAGGCGGCTTGCGTTGCCGGATTTTGAAGAGCGGTGTCTTGCGGGCAGGCGAGACCGAGATCGAACCTATAGCCAGCTAGTCGATGGGTCGAGTTTCGTTGAACGGAGAGAATGTTGAGTTCGAGGGAGCCCCCCCGCAGACCTGCGAGGAGGCCTGCTCTCTTGTAGACGGGTTTCTTTCGGGGCAGGGCTTGGCAATCGACGAGGTCAAGGTAGACGGCTTGGTCATGTCGCTCGAGGATGCGATGGCTAGGGGCGAGTACCAGCTTTTGGAAATCACCTCGATCCAACCGCAGCTCCAACTGCTTGCGATGTGCCGTTCCTGGAAGGACGAAACGCGAGCGTTGATCGCTGAAATGGAGAAATTGGGTGTGTCCGTGTTGCGAAGGAGCTGGTCGGAAAGCCAGGAGGCGGTTGTCGCTTTCCTGGAAAAGGTCCGTCCGGTGGTCGAGGGGATCGGTGTGCTGCAGAATTTTGGATCGGAATCGGGAGCGAGTTGGACTGCTGAGGTGAGCTCCAGTTTCCAAGGTGGCATAGCCGGCATCGATCGTGTGGTCAATGCGGTGGAAGCGAAGGACTGCGCTATGTTGTCCGATAGCTTGGCCTGCGACCTAGCGGGCGGTTGGGGCAAGGTGGCCCAGTGTTTGGAGGAGGTTGTGATTCCAAGCTTAGAGAAGGAGTTTGCATCGTGAGCGCGGGACTTCGTTTGTTTTGCGAGAAGTATCCGGCGCTCGCCGGACGGGTGAAGGCGGTGCCGGCCAGCGAGGAGCCGCTGGCTGCGTGGAAGTCGAACGTTGAAGACCCGAATCGATTGCTCCAGCGCTGGCTGAGCGGAAAACGGTTTCCTTACGAGTCGGCAATCGCTGTTAGCGGAGTGGGGGACGGCTCGCACCTCAGGGCCTTGCTGGAGCTCTTGCCCTCGGACGCTCTCGTCTTTTGCGCGGAGCCAGATGCGAACCGCTTCAAGTCTTTCCTCGGCACGCCTGCGGCGGAGGCCCTTCTTGGCGACCCGCGCATGGTTTTTGGTGTGGGAGAGCTGGACGACGTCTTTTTCAACTCGTTGGCGATGGAGGGGGTCGTGGATTTCACCAACGCGGAACCCTTGATTTTCGCTCCCTTGTTCAACCAGAACGAATCTTACTACGAGCAATTCTTTCTGCAGTTCGCCCGCCAGATGGAGCTGTGGCGCAAGCTCTATGGCACGAACATTACCAAGTCGGGACTCTGGCAAGGGAACTCGTTCCGCAACTTCCAAGCCCTGATCCGTACGCCGGACCCCATCGAGTTCGCTGAGGCCTTCAAGGGCCAGCCCATGGTCATGGCAGGGGCGGGGCCCTCCTTGGACGAGTCCTTGGAGTTTTTGCGCTGGGCCCAGGATCGGGCGGTCATCGTGGCTGGGAACTCCTCGATTCGCGCCTTGGTGAACGGAGGAGTGAGGCCTCACTTCGTGCTGGCGGCCGATCCTTATCCGACGACGGATAGCGGCTTTGAGGGCGTGGACTTGGGGGAGACTATTTTGCTGTGCCCGTTTATGGTCTATCCCGCCGTGGTCGAGCGATTCGACGGGCGTATCGCTTCGTGGGCCTACAATAATAAAGTAGCGACGTACTTTAGGCGAGTGATTGGCAGGGATCGAATCTCTCACGTGGTCGAGCAAGGGACGATCTCCGCTTGCGCGTTCGACATTGCCGTGACCTTAGGCTGCTCGAGCCTTTATTTCGTGGGGCAGGACCTCGCGGCCCGAGTGGATGGGAGCATGCACGCTAGCGACTCGTTTTATACGGATGAAGGAGCAGCGGATAAGGTGGCCCTCGACAAGTGCCGTTGGCTGCCGGGCAATACCATCGAGAAAGTTCCGGTGGAGGAAAAGCTCTTCGTGTATCTGAAGACCTTCGAGCAGCTTTCCCGAATCTACGGGAAGGAGCTGAAGATCAAGAACCGGGAAAGGCTTCGAATCTACAACCTTTCCCGCTTGGGGGCGCGTATCGAGCACATGCCCTACGCCGACTTCGAGGAGGCCAAATCTCAAATCGAGGCGTACAGTGCGGAAGGGCTTGCGCGGGGTTGGACGCTCACGCAGAAGGCGCTCGCCGATTACCACGTCGGTTGGGGAAAGGCCGGGAAGGCTCTTCGCGAGTTCCGCTCCTACGTAGAGCAGATTTGTTCCCGTTCCTTGAAGCAGGCCCTCGCCTTGGAGCAGGAAAGCTTGCCGCTCGAGGAGGCGGAGAGCGAAAAGGCCAAGATCGAAGCCTTGGTCGCGTCTAACGGGGACTTCGCGGAGATCCTGCGGGACGGCCAACTGAAGATGGAGCTTTACGCGTATGCCCGCGCGCTGGCCAGGCAGGGGCGTGTTCGGGACATGCAATCCGAGTCGGCTCGTTTGGGATCGGCCCGCGAGTACTTCTGGGCGATGGCGGAAGGTAGCTACCATGTGCTCGCGGCCATGGATGCGGCGCGTCAGGCGCAGAAGGTCTAGTCGTTTTAGTCGCGCGGAATGAAACGGGATTTGCTAGGAGTCGTTCTTTGCGGAGGTAAGAGCAGCCGCATGGGGCGCGACAAGGCCTCGCTCGAAGTCAGGCCTGGCCAGGTCCAGCTTGAGCGCCAGCTTGAGTTGCTGGAACTCTACTGCAGGAAACTGGCGGTGAGCGTTGGGCCTCCGACTCGCCAGAAGCGAACGCTTCCAGAGCGGGTGGCGCCGATCGAAGACGTCGAAGGCTTGGAGGGGCCGATGTCTGGCGTGCTCGCCGCTTTGCGCGCGGCGGAGGGTTGGCCGGTCTTGGCGGTGGCTTGCGACATGCCCTATTTGGAAGCCAGCCATTTGTTGATGCTGGTGAACCGTCGTAATCCGGAGATGCTGGCATCGGCATTTGTTGCGTCCGATGGCATGCCGGATCCCATGTGCGCGATTTACGAGGCGAGCGCCCTGGCCGAGCTGGAGGCTCTTGCAGCGGAAGGAAAGGGGAGTTTGCGGAGGTTCCTGCAGGGGCCTCGGGTGGAGCGGATCGCGGTGGAGAAGCCGCTGTTCTTGGCCAGCGTGAATGACTCCCATGACCTCGATGCGGCCCGACGGCGTTTGAGCGGTGAGCTCGGGGCGGATGGAGTTTTGACGGATTCTGGCAGCTAAACGGGAAAAATCCTGTAAAAAATGCCCCGTTTGCTGTGCACAAGTCGTTTTAGGGTAGAGGATTGCCGCAAGGTGATGAAGAAAATCTCCTAGGAATCGCTTTTTTTCTAAAGGTATTCCGCAGCCGACCGATAACCTTAATCAGGCGACGTCTAGGCGTCGCTCTTCACTCGACGATGGAAAATTTCAATGTAGCAGGTTTGGCCAGTGGCTTTGACTGGAATTCGATGGTAGACCAACTGATGGCTATCGAGCGGATTCCCCAGCAGAGCCTGCGTGCAGAGAAAGAGGAGAACGACGACAAGGTCGATGCCCTCAAGGCCCTCAAGACCAAGCTGGACAAGCTCAAGTCGAGCACCACCGGCCTGAATGGCTCGAGCCTGTTTAACAGCAAGTCCGCCGGCGTTTCGGACGAGACGCTCAACATAACCGCGACGGCGAGCACCAACGCTTCGAAGGGCAACTTCGAAATCAACGTGAGCCAGCTCGCAACCGCGACCCGTCGCATAGGTACCGCGGATGTCGTCGCTCAAATGGGCGACGAGAATTCCCTGCTTTCAGCCTTGCGCACCTCTACGGAAATCACGGAAGGCACGTTTTCGGTGAATGGCCAGGAGGTCACCATCGCGGAGACGGACTCCCTGCAGGACGTTTTCGACGCGATTTCGATCGCGACTGCGGGTGTGGTAACTGGGAGCTACGACAGCGTCACCGATACCATTTCCTTGGAAAGCGCCTCGGGGCAGCTCGAGCTCGGAGCGGACGAGGACACCAGCAATTTCCTTACCGCGATGAAGCTGCACCAGCTGGAAGTGGTCGATGGCGGAGGCGGCGCAGCTACCGTCACCAGCCGCAGCGCGCTCGGCGTCGTCGACATTGACGACACGATTGCAAACAGCGGTATCGCCGGTCCGATCACCGGTTCCGACACCTTTCACATCAATGGCGTCGCCATCGCGTTCGATGCGGACACCGAAAGCGTCTCAACCATCATCGCTCGCGTGAACGAGTCGGATGCGGGAGTGACGATGTCTTTCGATTCGGCCGCTGACCAGTTCCGGATCATCAACAACGAGACGGGCGCCTACGCGATGAACGTGGCTGACAGTGGCAACGGCTTCCTCGCCGCCTTGGGGCTGACTGGAACCGCCGAAGTCGGCAAGGACCTGCAGTTCTCCATGGACGGCGGAGCCACCAAGACGAGCCGCAGCAACACGATCACCGCCGAGTCCCACGGCCTGACCGGCATTAGCATCAAGGCTTCGGAAACCGGTACGCAGACCTTCACCATCGATAGCGACACCGCTGAGCTGAAGGAGAAGGTTAATTCCTTCATTTCCGCTTTCAACGATGTGCAGGACTACATCCAGGAAAAGACGAAGATCACGGTGGACGGCGACGAAGTGGAGGCTGCTATCCTGGCAGGAAACCGGGAGTTGAGTTCCCTCGATTCGAAATTGCGTACCTTCGCGTTCGGCCAAGTGGACGAGCTGGCGAGTGGAACGCTTTTCCGCCTCGAGCACATGGGGATCGATTTCATTTCCGGCACCTCGAAATTGGAGATCAAGGATTCCTCGAAACTGGACGAGGCCTTGGAGGGCGAACTTGATACGCTCGAGCGATTTTTTGCGGGAGCGGAAGACAATTTTACAGGGCGTCTCGACTCGTTTCTCGAGAACTTCCTGAAATCGGACGGGGTCATGGATACGATCCAGTCATCTTATACCGAGCGAAACTCCGACATCGACGAACAGATCAAGGAGATGGAGCGACGCTTGGAGTTCAAGAGGGCTACTCTAGAGAGTAGTTTCATTGCCATGGAGACGGCACAGTCTAAAACACAGAACCAAGCCACAGCGCTAGCGGGATTAAGCCTCCCGACGTAAGCAACGGTTCGGATCATAGATTATGACAGCTTTCTCCCACAGGCATGAATCTCTCGGCTAAGGCAATCTACCAGTTCCTGGCAGCTGCTGGCTGCATCTGGGCGCTCGCGTTAGGCGGGTGCAAGACGACCAACACGCTCAACAGCAGGTTCGATACGACGGTCGGCCCCAAGCACGAGGTCACCAACGTGCACGAGGCAAAGACCTTGCCAGCCCACCTGCGTCGCGTGGCGCTGCTGCCGATGTACAAAGGTCGCTACGAGCACATCGACATGACGGCGATCGAGGAAAACTTCGTCCAGGAGCTCGGAAAGCTGAACCTTTTCGAACTGGTTGCGGTCGAGCCGGAGAAGATGGACGAGCTTTTTGGAGTGGAGCGCTACTCTTCGGTAGAGGTGCTGCCGACGAAACTGCTCTCCAAGCTGCACGAGGTCTACGCGATCGACGGCGTAATGCTCGTGGATATCACTTACTACAACGCCTACCAGCCGGTAGGAATGGGAGTCAGGGCGAAGCTGCTCGACGGCCATACCGGCGAACTCGTCTGGGCGGCGGACGAAACCTTCGACGGGGCAAATCCCGCTGTCTCCAATGCGGCCCGTAAGTATTTCCAAACCAAATCAACCACGGAATACCCACTGCAACGAACTCAAACCGTGTTGCACAGCACTGCCCGCTTTTCCAAGTATGTGGCGTACGCGCTGTTCGACACGATCCAGCGAGGCCTTTAACTTTTCTTTAACTTTTTTTTAAAGTTCTTCGGGAGAGAGCCGTTTATTAACTTAACAAAAGATTAACAAACGTCCGAAGAGGCACCAAACAACTGATTATCATGAACATAAATCCACAAAACAACGCCAGCAACATCTACGCTCAGAACCTCGGCAAGGCCGGCCAGAACGTACCGGCCAAGGCTGCGGAAGAGTCCGGCAACAAAGTTGCGCCCGCTGGCGACAAGCTTCAGCTCAACGCTCTCGACTCGCTCCGCTCGCAACCGGAAGTCCGTCCGGAAGTAGTAGCCAAAGGCAAGGAGCTGCTCAACGACCCCAATTTCCCTTCGAAGGAAATGATGCATGACATTGCTAAACTAATCGTGCCGTTTGCCGATGATGAGTAGGTAGCTAACTGGGGGCCACACGTAGGCTGGTTTCCCGCTCCAAAGTTAATATCTTCTCATTCGACCGACTAAATGAAACAAAACGCAGCGTCTTACAAGCGAGCGGCAATCATGTCCGCAAGTCCCGAACGTCTGATCCTAATGCTCTTCGATGGCGCCTTGTCGGCTATGAATCGAGCCAAGGAAGGATTCGCGCTTGAAAACGTTCGCGACCGCAACGAGACGATCAGCAACAACCTGATCAAGGCGCAGAACATTTTCGCCGAGCTGCAACGTTCCCTTCGCTTGGACAAGGGCGGAGAATTCGGCGACCGCATGTTTAACCTGTACGATTTCTACAATGTGAAGTTGAACGAAGCGAATTTTAAGAAAATCCAAGAGCCGATCGACACCGTGATCCGTCTCTTCACGGAAGTCCGCGACGCGTGGGCCGAGATGCTCTCCAAGCAAGCGTCCAAGCACCAGTCCGCTGCTCCCGCGAACCTCGCCGCCGGAATCGGCGGAGGCCTATCGCTGCGAGCCTAGTATCCAAAAATCACTTCTATTCGTACATCGAGCCCAGCCCTTTGATGAGCTGGGCTTTTCTTTGCCCAATTTTCGCTTTGCTTGCGGACCAGAGTGGATACACATTTCAGGAGTATGCCCGACCGACTCTCCCGCCGCCAGGTTTTGCTCGCCGCTTACGAGGACTTCACTCGTCGCGAAAGCGTGAGCCTGCGCGACGATAACTTCGAGCTCCTTGCCAAGTTGCAGGACAAGAAGGCGAAGGTCCTGGCTGCCATGGCGGAGCTGACGGACAGTCCGAGCGAAGCAGAAAAGGAAGACTTCAACCAGCGTCTCGCAGTCCTGTTGGAGCAAGAGCAAGCAAATGGTCGCTTGCTTCAGGAAAAGCAGATCGCGAATCGGCAGGAGTACCGGAAGCTTACGCAGAATGCGGTTTCGGCAAACAAGCTTCGCCGTGCGTATGCGGCGCCCGTGGAACGTAAAGCTGCCCCGGGCAGCTTGAAGGGGCGCGCCTAGCTTCGGTAATTAACTTTCAGATACGTGGAAATCGATCCCTACCCAAGCGTTATACCCTATGGGCGTCAGTGGATAGACGAGTCCGATATTGCGGCGGTTGTCGAAACGCTCCGCTCCGATTTTGTGGCTCAAGGTCCCAAGGTGGCAGCGTTGGAAGCTGCCCTCTGCGAACTTACCGGAGCCCGCTACGCGGTTGTGGTCTCCAGCGGGACGGCCGCCTTGCACCTAAGCTGCCTTGGCTTAGGGCTCGGGCCAGGGGATTGCGGCATTGTTCCCGCGATCACCTTTGCGGCGACGGCTAATTGTCTGCGCTATGTCGGGGCGGATGTTGCTTTTTGCGATGTCGCCCCGCGGAGCGGACTGGCGAGAGCGAACGATTTTTCGGCGGCCTTGGAGGCTCGACCGGAGGCAAGGCTGCTGTTGCCGGTATCATATTCCGGAGCGGTTCCCGACCTTGCGAGCATTGCGGAGCTGGCGGAGAAGGCCGGCGCTTACGTCATCGAAGACGCGGCCCACAGCATCGGAGCTTCTTACGGCGACGGACTGCGGAGCGCTTCGTGCCAACACTCGGATGCGGCGATCTTGAGCTTTCACCCGGTGAAACATATTTGCGCAGGAGAAGGCGGAGCCATCCTCACGAACGACGAAACGCTTGCGCGACGCGTCAGGAACCTCCGCTCGCATGGCATCGAGCAGCGAGACCAGTGGCTCTACGATCAAGGGGATCTTGGCTACCATTATCGAATGACGGATTTGCAAGCGGCTCTGGGGCTTAGCCAGCTCGGGCGGTTGCCCGACTTCATCCAACGTCGCCGTGCGCTGGCGGCTCGGTATCGAGCCGCGTTTGAGGACAAACCATTTCGCTCCCGCATCCAGATTGCAACTACGGATGAGCAGTCTTCGTATCACCTTTTTGTCATTCATTTTCGAAACGAAGAAGAGCGGCTTGGCGCTTACGAATTCTTCCATCGGCATAACGTTAGGGTGCAGGTTCACTATCTTCCCGTGTATCGGCATTCGTACTACGAAGGCCCTGAGTCGCGTGCTTGTTCCGGTGCGGACCGCTTTTATTCGACCTGCTTGAGTTTACCGCTGTACCCGCTTCTTAAAGACGCGGAGCAGGATTACGTGATCAGCTGCTTGAGCGCGTATCTTGAGTCATGAAACATCGCATCGTCTTCAAGTGCTCCTTTGGCGGAGCGAACGGATGGGGGCATGTGGTTCGTTGTTCCGCGCTGGCGAGCGTGTTTCAAAAGCGCGGATGGGAGACTTGGCTTTGGAGCGATGGAGAGGCGGGGACGCTTCCTGCAGAGGTTAGGGCCGCGTATTCGAATTTCACGAAAAGCGGCGATATCTCGGGCGACCTTCTCTTTATCGATGAGATGTATACCGAGCAGTTGGTTCTGGAATCCCACGCTCGCGCTTGGAGAGACCGTAATCCGAAGTCCTGGGTTGCTGGAGTCGATGACATGCAGCGACGCAGCATGAAGGGCTTTGATTTGGTTCTTAATGCTGAGATTGGCTTGGCCGCTGCGAATTACGAATCGCGACAAATGCTTTTGGGCGAGCGTTTTGCCCTATTGAGGGAAGGCTTTCGAACCCCCGTGGGCTTGGAGGTCGCCGAGTCTTTTCGCGGATGTATTCCCGTGTTGTTGATGATCGGTGGAACGGATGCGTTTGGTTACCTGCCGCGTGTTTTGGATTCCCTCGCTCGCATGGCCTCGGTTTCGCTCGCTCCAGTCGTGGTGGGAGATGGAGGGGCTGATCTATCCCGCTCGATGCAGCGCTTCCGGGCGAGCACGGTTCTCAATCGGATCGACTCTGCGGAGCTCGCCGCTTGGATGCGGTTTTGTCGGGCCGGCGTGATTGGCTGCGGTACGAGCCTTTTTGAGGCGGCTGCGTCGGAGCTGCCGTTCGTGGGATTGAGCATCGTGGACAATCAGATGGCGACCGCTCGCAAGGTTGAAGCCCATTGGGGGATGCCCATTCTGCACTTAGAGGAGCGGCAGGACGGGCCTCTCGACCTGTCGCGTCCCTTGCTCGAATTGCTCGAACGTCCACGAATGAAGTATTCAGATGTGGATACGAAAGGAGCCGACCGCGTCTGCGACCGGCTCTTGGAACTGTTTGAGTGAAGCGAGGGACCTCTATTGGTTCTCTGTCCTAGGCTTGCAGGTCCGAGGGTTGCAAAGGCGTCGATGCGGGGATGTCGCGCTTGGCGGTGGTTCCGAGGAGTGATTCCCAGTGTTTGGGGGCGAGGCCGAGGGAAGGGCGAACGATTCGGAGGTTTTCCGCTGTGAAGGTTTCGCCTTCTCGAATATTTTGGCAGGCGTAGATGGAACGGCGAAAATGGGTCTGCTTCTGGTCTTGTTCGCTCGAACCGATTGCGGGAGAGCCGAGGGCTGCGTGGGCGCGTCGGCTTTGGGTGACGAGCGAAGCGAGTTCATCGGGTTCGAGCGAGAATCCGGCGTCGATGCCTCCTGCGGCTCGTGAGTCGGTCAGGTGTTTTTCGATGAGGCGCGCTCCTAGGGCCACGGATGCGATCGCGATCTCGTTGGTGAGGGTGTGATCGGAGAGGCCGGTCAAGCAATCGAATCTTTTGGCGATGCTCTGCATGGAGCTCAGGTTGAAGCCTTCGGGCTCGCTGGGGTAGGCGGACACGCATTTGAGGAGTATGATCTCGGGCGCTCCGTTGTCGCGTAAAGTGGATACGGCTTCCGCTATTTCCGTTTCGGTTGCCATGCCGGTGCTCAGTACTACGGGTTTGCCCGTTTGGGCAGTTCGCTTCAGCAGCGGGATATGGGTGAGTTCGAAGGAGGAGATTTTGTAGAGTTCGGGGCGTATCGCTGTCTCGAGGAAGTCCACTGCGGATTCGTCGAAGGGCGTGCTGAAAATCTCGATACCGAGGGAGCGGGCGTATTCGGCCAGCGGGGCGTGCCATTCGTACGGCGTGCAGGCTTCGGCGTACAGCTCGTAGAGGCGGCGACCGTTCCATAGTCCGCCTTGCACCACGAACTCGGCGCGATCGCTATCGAGGGTGATGCTGTCGGGAGTGTAGGTTTGGAGCTTGACGGCGTCGGCTCCGGCTTGAGCTGCTGCGGCGATGATGCGTTTGGCAGTATCGATGTTTTGCCCGTGGTTGCCGGAGAGTTCGGCTACGATCAAAGGTGGAGTCCTTGTATCGAGGATACGTTCGATCAGTGGCATTGGCGCCTAGTCCAGGGTTTGTTCTTGGTAGCGTGTGACGAGGTCTTTGATTTGCTCGATGCTGAGTTGGTCCGGATTGGTCTCGCTCGAATAGCTGAACCCGGCGGGGCATCGCTTGCCCGTGTGCACTTTGTCGCCGGTGTAAGCCCAGTAGGGTTGTGAGGGATGGATGATGAAGCGATCTTCTTGCTCGGTCGTTTGGCTGGCTTCGTCCTCGGGAACCATGGCCTCGTGCAGCTTTTCGCCGGGACGAAGCCCCATAACCTTGATTTTAGCTTCGGGAGCGACCGCTTGGGCAAGGTTTGCGAGGGAACAGCTCGGAATCTTGGGGATAAAGATCTCGCCGCCGACCATGTCTTCCAGCGACCTGAGGGCGAAATGCACGCCGGCGCCGACGGTGATGACGAAACGGGTCATCTCCGGCTTGGTTATGGTTAACGTGCCTTGTTCCTTTTGCTTGAGGAAGAGGGGAATGACCGATCCGCGGCTTCCGATGACGTTTCCGTAGCGCACCACCGAGAAGCGAGTCCCCTTTTTGCCGGAGTAGTTGTTGGCGGAGATGAAGACCTTGTCCGAGCAGAGCTTGGTGGCTCCGTAGAGATTGATCGGGTTGACTGCTTTGTCCGTGGAGAGGGCGATGACTTTCTTGACGCCTGTGGCGATGGCGGCGTCGACGACGTTCATGGCGCCGTTGATGTTGGTCTTGATGAATTCGTGGGGGTTGTACTCCGCGGCAGGAACCTGCTTGAGGGCGGCGGCGTGTATAACGTAGTCGACGTCGGTCATCGCTCTGGCGAGTCGATCCTTGTCGCGCACGTCCCCGATGAAGTAGCGGATGTTCTTTCCAGAGAACGCCGGATTCGTGGCCATGTCGTACTGTTTCAGCTCGTCCCGCGAGAGGATGATGATCTTTGCAGTCGTGCCGCGTTTCAGCAGTTCGTGGCAGCAGCGTTTCCCGAAGGAGCCAGTGCCGCCGGTGATGAGGATTGTTTTGCCTTCGAGCATTCTACGGGGTTGGAAGTTAGAGGAGGGAGAGATTCGATGGAATATCGGGCATTTCCCTTATGGAGCCAGACGAGGAAGGGCTCTTTGAATTTCGTTTTACAATTTATGCTTTCGTATTTGTTTCAATCCTCTTCTAAATGGTTACCTTAATTAGTCATCAGGGCTCAGAGGCTATTGAGTCGCCCTAAACAATCCCAACCAACTTCGCTCGTAACACCATATGTCTTTGGAAAGAATTCTCATCCTCGATGATGAGCTCGTGATTCGCAAAGCCTTAGAGGAACAGCTCCGCCGAAAGCGGTTTTCTGTTTGCAGCGTTGGTACCCTGGGGGAAGCGGACGAGCATTTGTCCAAGGACGAGTATGACTTGCTTTTTGTGGATGTGCACCTTCCGGACGGCAATGGGACGGAGTTGCTGGAGCGGGTTTCGAGCATGTCGAATCCGCCGTTGGTGGTCATCATCACCGGCTACGGCACGGTGGAGTCAGCCGTCAAATGCATGCAGTCGGGAGCCTTCGACTACATCATCAAGCCGTTTTCCTCCTCCCAGATCGATGTCCTGATCAAAAAGGCTCGGGACTATCGCCAGTTGGTGAGGGTAAACCAGTTTCTCGCCAGCGAATCGACTGTGAGCGGAGAGCTCATCGGGAAGAGCGGGTTTATCAACCAGCTCAAGGATGTCATCCGCAAGGTGGCTCCCACGGAGGCGACGGTATTGATCTGCGGAGAAAACGGTACCGGTAAGGAGCTCGTGGCGAACGAGCTTTACCGCTGCAGCGCTCGAAAGAGCGCTCCTTTCATTCGCGTGAATTGCGCGGCGATTTCCGAGTCCTTGATCGAAAGCGAGTTTTTTGGTCACGAGAAGGGAGCTTACACCGGCGCCACGCAGAGGCGCGAAGGCCGCTTCGAGCTGGCGGATGGGGGGACCATCTTGCTGGACGAAATTAGCGAGATCTCCCCGAAGGTGCAGGCCAAGCTTCTGCGCGTGCTCCAGGAGCGAGAGTTCGAACGGGTCGGCGGGAACAAGACGATCAAGGTCGATGTGCGGGTCATCGCCACGACCAACCGCAACCTCGCCCAAAGCGTGGAGAGAGGCCAGTTTCGCCAGGACCTTTATTACCGGCTCAACGTGTTCCCGATCCAGGTGCCGCCCTTGCGCGACCGGGAGGGAGATGTCGTTTTGCTTGCCAAGAATTTCGCTCAAAGCTTCGGGCGGAAGCACGGTAAGCAGATCAAGGGCTTTTCCGATGATGCCATCTTGGCATTGGAGCGGCATCCTTGGCCGGGCAATGTTCGCGAACTGCAAAACACGGTAGAGCGCGCCGTTATTCTAGCGGAATCCGGGCAACCCATTGCTCAGGCCCACTTGGGGCTCTTCGCGATGCCGACGAATGTCGCGGCGCCGCCCGTTGCGCATGTGCCGGCGTATGGCCATGTGGAAGCCGCTGCTCCCGGCTACGGGGGAGGCTACCCCAGTCCGCTGCCACCTCCGTCCTCGGGCAGCGGCTATTACGATTCTCCGCCGCCGCCCTATCAGGGCCAGCCTATCCAGCCAGCGATGCCTGAGCCTGCTCCCCGTCCGCCTGCGGCTCCAGAACCTGTTTCGGAAGCGTCGTCCGAGCCTGCCGTCCCGCTTCCCTTGGAGGAGATCGAGAAGCAGCACATCCTGTCGACTCTGGAAGGGACTGAAGGAAACCGGACCCAGGCGGCCAAACTGCTGGGTATCAGCATCCGAACTCTTAGAAACAAGATTTCCGCTTACCGGGAAGACGGCGAGTTTATCCCTGGCGAATAATTCGCTAATATTGAGGCGAGCTCCCTCGCGAGCGCCTCGCCGCCGGGGCGAACGAGTTGGCTCCCCGAGATCCGCCATCACCTTTGGAAGCTTTGGCAAAGGCATGCCTAGCCTGCGGACAGCGCTCGATACTAGCGTCCGTACCGGTTTTCGCTGGGGTCGATTACCTCAGGTTTGGCGAAATGGGGCTCAAATTGTTCCTAAACCTTTGGAGGCGGAGAACGATATATAGTCAGGACCAACATAGACCCAATTCTCATGCAACAGACATTCCCCATTTCAGACGAAGAGCTAGAAGCCCTAGCGACCAATTCGATCGACAGTGTTTTTAGCACGATGCTGGACCGGTCCGCCGTTATCAAGCAGGTCATCAAAATCGACGAAAACAACCACAGCGGAGGAATGCAGCTCCCTCTCGACCCGAATACGCCGATGATCGCGGGGACAGTTGGATTCTTGGGTAACCTCACGGGGATTATCTACATTTTTATGGAGCTTCCTCTCGCTATGGAAGCAACTTGCAAACTCCTCGACATGGAGGAGAGCGATATCGGCGTCGAAGACCACGAGCTGGTGAACGACGCGATCGGCGAGCTAACCAACATGATCGTTGGCACATTCAAGAACGACCTGAGCAACAAGGGTTACGAATGCCGTATGACGATCCCATCTATTCTACGAGGTTCGAACTTCTCGATCGAGCCCGCGGAAGTTGCCCTAAGGCGCATCTTTAAATTCGATTGCGACGGCCGCTCCTTCGTCATCGATGTCCTTATGAAAGAAGAAAACTGATCTCCCCACAATGCGACTAAAAGTTCTAACAGTAGACGACTCTAAGACAGTCCGAATCATCGTCAAAAAGTCCTTCAAGGGCTTCGACTGTGAAATCACAGAAGCGCAGAATGGTGTCGAAGGCCTCGCTATGGCAGCGAAGGTCAACCCAGACATCATCCTGCTCGACATCACCATGCCCGTCATGGATGGCGTCGAAATGCTTACCAAGCTGAAGTCAGACCCGGCCCTCAAGTCGATTCCGGTCATCATGCTCACTGCGGAAGCAGGTCGTGAAAACGTGATGAAGATCGCGAAGATTGGCGTCCGCGACTACATCGTTAAGCCTTTCAAGGAAGACGTACTCGTCGACAAGGTAAGCCGCGTCGTCGACTTGCGCCCTGCCGGAGAAGCCGCTCCGGTCCAGAAGAAGATCGACGACCCGATCGACATCCTCGTTGTCGACGACAAGCCAGCGATCATCAGCCAGATCAAGGAAGGGTTTAGCCACACTCCTTGGAATGTGAAGGGGGTTTCCTCCACAGGTGAAGCCATCGACTTCTGCCAGAAGAAGCTTCCTGACTGTATCATCATCAGCCTTTCCTTGCCGGAAGATGCGGCGATCACCTTGTTCCGTATCATTCGCTCCAACGCTAAGACCAAGTATGTTCCGCTCTTTGGCCTCTCGGTCAAAACTGCAGTGGAGGAGCAAGCACGAGCCCAGCAAGCTGGATTCAGCACCATTATTCACAAGCCGATCGACTTCGAGGAGCTCGAAAGCAAGATTGGCAAGGCCGTCAACCTCGATGCCTCCGGGAAGTATTTCGAGATGGGCGAAGGGTTCATGACCGTGAAGCTTCCGAAAAGCTGCAACGCTGCGGTAGTCAACGAAGTGAGCACCTACCTCAAGGCGAAGACGAGCGAAGCGGTAAACGCCGGTATCTCCAGAATCATCTTCGATGCCCGGAACGTAGCTTCCCTGAACATGGACGTGATCAAGCTTCTTCTCCATTAGATGAAGACTTGCCGCGATCTCAGCCTCAAGTATGCCCTCACCGGCAACGATGTCGTAATCGAGGAAAGCAAGAAGTTCGAAGAGTCCAAGGACTGGAAGTTCTGCGACTCGCTCGAGACCGCCAAGGCTTCCCTCTAAAGACCAGAATCAGTTTTTCAAAACTAGGAGATCTAGTTTTCTTTCACTCGAAACCCGCGATGCAAAGATCGCGGGTTTCTTGTATCCAAAAATCCGTAGCGCGGAGCTTCAGCCCGCGACCACGGAGAATGGATCTTGCAACACGGTCGCGGGCTTTCGTCTTCGCTTTTAGCTACGCCGAGACGAGGAAAGCGCCGCGCTACGGGATTTTACTTTCCTTGCTTCTTGCCCCAGCTGTCGCGGAGGCCGACGGATTGGTTGAAGACGAGAGCTCCCTCGCTGCTGTCCGCATCCAAAACGTAGTAGCCTTTGCGTTCGAACTGGATGGGCTCGCCAAGCTGGGCGTTCGCCAGCTCGGGCTCGCCGTAGCAGACGAGGGTGCTTTCCGAGTTGGGATTCAGGTTGTCGAGGAAGGTTTGGCCTTCTTCCACTTCGTCGGGATCCGGCTTGGTAAAGAGCTGTTCGTAGTGGCGGGCTTCGATCTTCACGTTTGCCGTGGCGCTAACCCAGTGGATGGTACCCTTGACCTTGCGGCCGTCGGGAGTGGCGCCACCGCGTGATTCGGGGTCGAAGGTTGCTCGGAGTTCCGTGATGTTCCCGTCCGCGTCTTTGATCACATCGGTACAGGTGATGTAGCACGCGTAGCGTAGGCGTACTTCGCGTCCCGGGCCGAGGCGGAAAAACTTCTTTGGCGGATCCTCCATGAAGTCGTCGCGTTCGATGTAGATCTCCTTGGTGAGCGGGACCTTACGCGTGCCGCGGGAGTCGTCGGCAGGATGGTTCGGACCTTCGTAGAATTCGGTCTCTTCCGGGAAATTTTCGATAACGACCTTAAGCGGGTCGAGCACGGCCATACGGCGGATCGCCTTGTTCTCAAGGTCTTGGCGGAGGCAGTATTCAAGAAGCGCATACTCGTTCACGCGTTCGCGCTTGGCGACGCCAGCTCGATTGCAGAACTCCTTTATGGCGTCGGGCGTATAGCCGCGGCGACGCAGGCCAGCCACGGTCGGCATGCGAGGGTCGTCCCAGCCGCGCACGTGGTTTTCGTTCACGAGCTGGAGGAGCTTTCGCTTGCTGGTTACGATGTATTCAACGTTCAAGCGCGCGAACTCAATTTGGCGAGGTGTGTGCGGAACGGGAAGGTTTTCGATAAACCAGTTGTAGAGGGGGCGATGGTACTCGAACTCGAGGGAGCAGAGAGAGTGGGTGATGCCTTCGATGGCGTCGCCTTGCCCGTGGGCGAAATCGTAGGATGGGTAGATCTTCCACTTGTCGCCAGTGCGGTGGTGATCCGCTTTTAGGATACGGTAGAGAACCGGATCGCGCATGTTCATGTTGGGATGAGCCATGTCGATCTTGGCGCGCAGGACCTTCTTGCCTTCGTCGAACTCGCCTGCGGCCATCTTGTTGAAGAGCTCGAGGTTTTCCTCGGGGGAACGGTCGCGATAGGGAGAGTTCTTTCCAGGTTCGGTGAGGCTACCACGGTATTCGCGCATCTCGTCCGGCGAGAGGTCGTCGACGTAGGCTTTGCCCTCGTTGATGAGTACGCAGGCCCACTCGAAGAGTTGCTGGAAGTAGTCGGAAGTGAAGAAGAGGTTTTCGCCCCAGTCGGCGCCGAGCCACTTGAGGTCTTCCTTGATGGCCTCGACGTACTTGGTCTCTTCCTTGGCGGGATTGGTGTCGTCGAAGCGCAGGTGGAAGCGGCCCTTGTAGTCCTGGGCGATGCCGTAGGAAACTCCGATCGCGAAGGCGTGCCCGATATGCAGGAAGCCGTTGGGTTCGGGAGGGAAGCGGGTTACGATCTGGCTGTGCTTACCGGCGGCAAGTTCCTCGTCGATGATATCGCGAATGAAGTTCGATGGCTTTTCGTCTGTCATTTTTAAAGGCGGTCGGGTTTTAGGCTGAAGGCGATAGGGAGGAGGCGAGCTTCTTCAAGCGGCTAACAACCGTTTCTCGGCCAAGGGTTTCGAGCATGGGAAGCAGGTCGGGGCCGCCGCCTACGCCGCTGACGGCGAAACGGAGCAGCGGGAACCAGGCAAAGATCTTGAGCTCTTTGGAATCGGCGAGATCTTGGATGCCTCGTTCGAGGGTGATGGCGTCGAAGCTGTCGAGCGTTTCGAGCACCGGTATGACTTCTTGGATACGCTCTGCTGCGTCCGCTTTCTTGAGCAGCTTCTTCTCGACCTTGTCGTCGACGCTGTAGTCGTCGGTGAAGAAATAGGCGGAGAATGCGGGCAGGTCTTCGAAGCTGTTGATCTTCTGCTGGCAGAGCAGCAGGACGTGCTTCAAGTAGTCTTGGTCGGTGCTGTCGTCGACCAGTCCGGCTTTGCCGAGGGCGCTGACGGCGGGCGGCAGGTAGCGTTCGATGGGAAGGCGCTTCATATGCTCGAAGTTGATGTGGGACATCTTCTTCTCGTCGAAGCGGGCGCCGGCTTTTTGCAGGTCCTTGATATCGAAACGCTCGATCAACTCGTCGATGGCGAGGACTTCCTGGTCGTCCTTGGGGGACCAGCCGAGCAGGGCGATGAAGTTGACCACGGCTTCGGGCAGGAAGTCGCGTTGCTGGTATTCTTCGATCAGGGCTCCTCGGTCGCGCTTGGACATCTTGCCTTTCCCTTGGGAGGGATCCTTCAGGATCATCGGCATGTGGGCGTAGACGGGTGGCTTCACGCCGAAGGCATTGAAGAGCTCCACGTGCTTGGAGGTGTTCGGCAGGTGGTCCTCGCCGCGCAGCACGTGGGTGATGCCCATGGCGATGTCGTCCACGACGTTTACGAAGTGGAAAGAGGGGTCGCCATTGGAGCGCACGATGACGAAGTCGCGTTCCTCTCGGCGGGTGACGTTTCCGCGGATAATGTCCTCGATGACGACCGGCTCGGTGCGGACCTTTTCGACTTCGGCCTTATGGTACTCGTCGTACTCGGTGTAGCGTTCGCCTTCTAGCTTGAAGAAGATGGCTCCGTCCTTCTCGTAGGCGCGACCGGCGTCGAGGAGCTTTTGCAGGTACTCTTTATAGATGTCGCCGCGTTGGCTTTGGAAGTAGGGGCCGACTTCGCCGCCGACCTCGGGACCTTCGTCCCAATTGAGTCCGAGCCACTTGAGGCCGCTGAGCAGCTCCTCGAGGGCCGCTTCGGTGTTGCGTTCCTTGTCGGTGTCTTCGATGCGGAGCACCAGCTTGCCTCCGGTCTTGCGGGCGTACAGCCAGTTGAAGAGGGCCGTGCGAGCGGTGCCGATGTGAGTGGATCCAGTCGGGCTGGGAGCGAATCTGACGCGTACCTGTGACATAAAGCGCGGTACAGTTATCTGAAAGGTCCCTCGAATCAAGCTCGCGCTTGATCGGATGCCCCAAGGGTCCTCCAGAATGGAGCCTAACCCTAGGAAAAGCCCAATGGGAGCGGCTGATTGGATGGCCTAGCGCTTCCGGTTCAGCGCTTAAGCGGAGGGTAGCACTACTCATGAGCCCCTAACGAGCAGGCCCTGATTGCCTTAGAAAATGCGACTTTTCGCTCAATCTGCCAAAATGGGGTCGGCTCCGATGCCGATAGAAGGGGCATACCTTATTCCTACGTTCGCTGGCTCAGCGTTTTTAGCGGACACCATAAATACCTTATTAATATGAAAAACGTCGTAAGCAAAGTAAGCTCTTTTCTCGCAGTTGTATCTGTAGCGACCCTGCAATCGTCATTCGCAGATGTGGATGGCGAAATCACGGAAAACAACCTCGAAACCGGCGCCTTCACAGTGGCGATCGATGCCGATGCCAAAGTGGAAGTGGGCGAGCAAATCGTCGCTCTCAACGAAGTGGACGGCAAGAAGGTTGAAATTGGAACCGGTGAAGTGACGGCAGTTGCTGACGGCGCGATCACCGCAATTTTCGATTCGGAAGATGTCTCGGTGGGAATGGCTGCTCTCGTAAAGCAGTTCGCCCCTGAGCACGAAGCTGACCACCTTTCCGCAATTCCAGATGACACGTTCGCAGTCGTGGACGCGGTCGTCGATACGGAGCTCGATGCTCCAGCAGCTGCCAAGGCCTGCCGCGACGCGATCGCCGAGTATCCGGACGAGTCCCGTTTCTACGCCCAGCTCGGCCGCGCGCTTGAGGTAGACGGCAAGCCCGCCAGCGCGATTCTCCAATACGAGAGGGCCCTCGAGCTTCGTCCGGAATACCCTGTCGCTCTTCATAATCTTGCAAAGCTCCGCTTCTACGGCCCGGAAGAACTCCGTGATTTCGACGTGGCTCGCAAGAATTTCAACAAGGCGGCGGAGCTCGGGTTTGCCGCATCGCTCCCTGTCATCGGCACCATGTTGCGTGATGCGATGGGTGGCGACCGCGACTTCGAGGCTGCAGCGGCTTGGTTCGCCGTCGCTGCCGAGCAAGGGAATTCCTTCTCCCAAAACGCTCTCGCCGAGTGCTACGAAAACGGTTGGGGCATCGACCAGGACATCAGCAAGGCTCTGCTCTGGTACCGCAGCTCCGCTGAGCTCGGCTATGTGCCAGCCTACCGCAACCTCGGTCGCGTTTTCCAAAAGGGTATTGGCGTAACGGCCAACGACCGCAAGGCGTTCGACTGGTATTCACGGGCTGCCGAAAAGGACGACGTCGAATCGCAGTTCCGCGTTGGCCAAGCCTTCCTCTCGGGTAAGGGTGTCGTGAACAGCGAAGAGTACGGTATCGAGTGGTTGACCAAGGCTGCGGATGCGGGCCACGCCCAAGCCATGCGTGCGATCGCTTCCTACTACTACTCTCGTGGAGACTCCAAGAATGGAGAGCTCGACCTAGCAGCTGCTTGGTACAAGAAGGCAGCTACCGAGGGTGACGCCGTCGCCCAGTTCAACCTCGGCTCCATGTTCGAGAAGGGCGAAGGCATCAGCCGCGACAAGGATTCTGCCATCAACTGGTACCGCCAGGCGGCCCGCCAAGGTCACAGCGAATCCCAGAAGCGCCTCGTGAAGCTCAAGGCTGACTGGTAAGAAAGCATTTTCGGCGAGCTGGTACCTCGCCGCTTAGAGATACAGGATCTCTATCTAACAATAGGGGAGTCGGTTTGTGGGAACCGGCTCCCTTTTTGCGTGCGAGGGTTGGAACTAGAGAACGCTATCTTCGGGTTCGGGCTTGGTTTTGAAGAACCTCCACCGGATGCTGAGTCCGACCCCAAGGTCGCTGCCGTACTCCTCTTCCTCGATTTCGGAGAGGGCGTACTCTAGGTCGAGCGAGAGCTCGAAGTGGCCGACGAGCCGGCGAAAGTAGGGGGTACCCTCGGGCGGGAACCATGTGATGCTGGGAATTATCTTCAGTCCGTCGTCGTTTCCTCCGTCGAAGCGATCCGTTTTGTATTCAAGGCTCAATCCGTAGCGGAATTCCCCGAGAGGTTGGTAGATGAGGCCCGGCTGGAAAATGGTTAGGGAGCGAGGGTCGTCGACAGGAACCTGGTCCCCGAGCCGGTCGTCG
>JBNKSG010000017.1:0-32142 GCA_050297195.1 Opitutaceae bacterium
CTGGAGCGCATCCTTCCAGTCTTCCTTGGATACGTCGTTGCCGATCACAACGCTGCGCGAGCCCCAAGCGGTCTCGTGAAACCCAGAAATCTTCAGGACGAGGTTGCGCTCTTTCTGGCTCGCTTCCGCCAAATCCATCCAAGAGTGCAAGGGCTTGCCTTGAGCCACCGGTCCGTCAATCACCGCGCCGGGCGGCAGCGGAGCAGGATCGACGATCCAGGAATTAGGTATCAATTTCTTCAATACATTGTAAGACTTCTTGGAAAGATTCTCCTTCCAGAACTCCTCGAGCAGATGGTGATGAAAGAGGGCCATGCCCATCTTCTCCTCGAGATACGGCTTCGCCGGCGGCGTCATGGCCACCTCCCCATTCTCGACAGCCTCGAAGATGAATTCCGCCTCTGGCAAATTCGGCAAGTCGAACAGCTCAAAGAAACGATAGACCACGTCTATCTTTTCCGGCGACCCATCCATATCGAAGTAGACAGCTCCTCCCAAGGGAAAGATCTGCTGTACCCACAAGCTGTATACACGGTAGCCGCGACGCTGCAAACGTTCCGCCAACCAATCCATCTCCGGCTTGTAAGTGGCCGCCTCCTCGCTCACCGCGAGCACGATTACCGGAAAGTCTTCGCTAGGAGCCAGAGACGCGATACTTCGGTAAAAGGACTCCTCCATGGCGCCCCCCGCTCCCAGAATCCCCTCCGCTCCGGAGCTCTCGTATAAGTGATTCAAATACGCGGTCAGGCCAATACCGCCGGGCACAGAGTCCAGCTCCGAAAGGGAAAAGCCTTCCTGCGTAACCAACAGGTCCGGCCGAATCACTGGCGGAAGCGCTCCCTTGTTCGCCTTGCTGCGACAGGCCTCGACAAGACTCTTGGCCTTGCCGCGGTCCAGGTACTCCGCTACCCACGGCGCGTAGAGTTCCTTGTTACGCAGGAGCTTCTTTCCCTCGAAGGAGCGCCGGTAGAGCAACTCGAGGGCCTGATAAAACTCCAAGCTCGCCTGCCCGATCTCTTCGAGCTTCGCCACGATCTCCGGCGTCAAGCGCCAAGCTTCCGGCGACATGCGCCAGGACTTGCCCTCGAAGAGCTCCTGTTCCGAAAAGGCAGACTGTAGTGCGGAGAGTTCCATTTGTTGATTGGAGGTTGGGTGCTTGGCGACAGGTTCCAATTGTCAAAGCATACGATTAGCGTTCGAACCCAAAGAAAAACTGCAAAAGTGCGTATCCCCGCCGTCGCGCGGAGCTTTAGCCCGCGACCACAGAGAGTTGATCCAGCACCACGGTCGCCGGCTAAAGCACGGCGCTACGTCGCATTCCTGCCAAACTCTCAAATCGTATTGTCCCATATTCTAATCCCTAGAACCTAGCCCCAGAACCTCGAACCGAGCCTCAGCTCAATCCTCGATCTGGATCTCCTTGTTGCGGGATCGCGGCGAGCCGGCGCGTAGCCAACCGGAAATGAAGCGGTCGATATCGCCGTCCATTACCGCTTGGATATTTCCCGTTTCCACGCCGGTACGCAGGTCCTTCACCATTTGGTACGGCTGAAAAACGTAGCTGCGGATCTGGTTGCCCCAGCCAATCTCGCCCTTCTCTCCATACATCTTTTCCATGGCGCTGCGCTTCTCGTCCTCCTGCCGCTCGTACAAGCGGGCCTTCAGCATCTTCATTGCCGTGGAGCGATTCTTGTGCTGTGAACGGTCGTTCTGGCACTGCACCACGATTCCCGTCGGAAGGTGGGTCAAGCGGATCGCGGAATCGGTCTTGTTGACGTGCTGACCGCCTTTGCCGCTGGCGCGGTAGGTATCCTCGCGCAAGTCCTTGGCATCGACTTCGATCTCAATGTCGTCCTCTATCTCCGCTACCACGTCGACCGCGCAAAAGGACGTATGGCGACGCTTCTGCGAATCGAAGGGGCTGATACGCACGAGGCGATGCACCCCGCGTTCCGCATTGGCATAACCGAAGGCGTTTTCGCCCACGATACGCAGCGTCACCTTGTCCAGGCCAGCTTCTTCGCCCGCCAACATGTCGACCACCTCGACCTTGAACCCGCGGCGCTCCGCCCAACGCGTATACATGCGGTAAAGCAAGTCCGCCCAGTCGCAGCTCTCCGTACCACCCGCGCCCGCGTTGATGCTGAGCAAGGCGTTGCAGCGATCGTGCGGCTTGTTCAAGTAACACTGGATCTCCAGCTCATCGAGCTCTTCCTTCAGGGCCTCGGCCGCTTGCTGCAGCTCTTCCGCCTCTTCCGAAAGCTCGTCCACGCCCTCCTCATCGAGAAGCTCCTCCATGGCTCGGGCATCCTCGAGCTTCGACATAAAAGCCGTCATTCCGTTGACAACCCCCTTGGCCAGGTTCGCTTGGGCGATCACCTTCTGAGCCGCTTTTTGGTCGTTCCAAAACGACTCCGCGCTCATCTGAGCTTCGAGCTCCGCTATCTCCTTCTTCTTGCTATCGACGTCAAAGATACCTCCAGAGGTATCCGGCGCGCTTTTCGATTTGGTCGTGAAGATCCTTGGTCTCAGGCTTGATCATAGGGCCGGAACATTACCCACCCCCCATTTCCCAAATCAAGCCCCAACCATTGCAATCTGACAGGACCGCGTCCCCTCGCCCCCAGTCCTACGCCCCACGTCCCTCGCCCCCATGACATTTCCCTGACAATTCTTTTGCCAGCCCATGACAAGCCCGAGCTGCAAATCTGATTAAATACCCTCGAAACGGGATCCGCCCTCCGCGGACTCCATCCGGAATAACCCAGGAAACAAAGCACTCGCATGAAAAAACGCCATCTACTCGCCCTCGTCCTCGGACTAGCTCCCCTTCTGATCAATTTCCTCGCCGCCAACGCTTCCGCAGCCGACGCAACTCCCCTCGTCACTCTCGACGCCGCGCTCGACTACGCCCAGCTCTCAGCCGAGGGCAACGACACCGCGATCCTAAAAGTCAGCCTGCTCCCCGCCCATATCCCCAACACCTTCGACCGTCCACCCCTCAACCTCGCCATCGTTCTCGACCGCTCCGGATCCATGAACGGAGCGAAAATCGAAATGGCCAAGCGCGCCATTCACAAAGCCTTCGAGTCGCTCCGCCCCAACGACTACGTATCCATAATCGCTTACAACAACACAGCTACTACCCTACTCCCCCTCACTCAAGTACGCCGCATCCCCAATCCGAGCAACTACATAGACCGCATCCAGGCCGACGGCGGCACTGCGATCTACGCTGGCGTAAACCTCGGAGCTGCCGCGCTCCGCCCCGCCCTGAACGACAGTGCCGGAATAAACCGCATCCTCCTGCTCTCTGACGGGCTCGCCAACGAAGGCCCCTCCTCCGTACGCGATTTTCAACTACTCGGCCGCTCGCTCTCCCGCGAAGGCATCACCGTATCCACCATCGGACTCGGGCTCGGCTACAACGAAGACCTCATGGCTGGACTCTCCGCAGCCGGCCAGGGAAACGTCTACTTTGTCGAAACCGCCAACGACCTGCCCCGCATCTTCGACTCCGAACTCGGCGACGCCTCCAGTATCGTCGCCCAAGACGCCGTGATCGACATCCAATGCCTGCACGGCTTCGAACCCATCCGCATCATAGGCCGCGACGGACAAATCCAAGGCAATCACGTCACCCTCAACATCAAGCACCTCTACGCCGGCCAAGAAAAGTTCGCCCTCATCGAAGTACGCAACCCCGGAGGAATAGCGCTCAGCACTCAAGACATCGCCGCCATCAAGACACGGTACCAAGCCATCGATTCCGACCAAACCTACGCGCTCAACAAAACCGCCACCACCACCTTCGCCCCGAATCGAGAAGCAAAAGAAAAGTCCGTCAACATCGACGTGCAACGCCAGGTTGTCTACAACTACATCGCCGAAGCCCAAGACGAAGCCGTCGCCCTCGCCGACCAAGGCAAGCTCCCCGAAGCCACCGCCGCCCTCAGCGAACTCGACGACTGGATTGCCACCAACAACACCGTTTGGAAGGACGCGGATATCGAAGAAACGCGAGCCAAGCTGGAATCGACCACCAGCACCCTCGAAAAGCAAGGCCTCGACAACCGGTCCCGCAAGGAAATGAAATCCTCCTCCTACCAAACCCGCTCCCAACAGAAATCGTACTAGGGAATAGCATTTCCCCGTAGCGCGGAGCTTTCGTGTCTCGGCGTAGCTTCAGCGAAGACGGAAGCCCGCGACCGCATTGCACGAGCCACCCACCACGGTCGCAGGCTGAAGCACCGCGCTACGCACCCCCCAAAAAAACGCTCTTCACACCGCCCCCTTCTCCCATCAGCATCCCCTCATGCCCAAGAAGCCAAGACTCGCCCTGCCCCTGCTGCTCCTCGCGAGCACCACCCTCGCGATCGGGGCGATCGTCTACGGGCTGCTTTGGCGCGAGGCGGACCGATTCCGGCAAGCCAACTTGCTCGCCGCGAACAACCAAGCCGCAACTGTAGTGGAAAACATAGGACTGACCGTGGCCGAAATAAAGACCGCCGTCATGGAATCGCTACTCGCCTTCGAGGGTCCCAACTTCGCTCCCCAGCTCGCCGCCTGGCAGCAGCGCGATCCCCTTGTCACCTTCGCATTCGCCTGGGATGAAAACCACCCCGATGACGTTCAGCTCTTCCCGCAAGACCCGAACCTCGCCTCCCACTTCACCTCCTTGATCCGCCCGCCCAAAGAGGACTGGATTTGGGAAGCTCCCGCACGGCCCGAAGCGTCTCGCGAGATGGTAGCTGAGGAGGGCGCCCTCTCAGACCTCGCAAGCGAACCGAGTTCCTACAACTTCGCGGACAACACCACCCTTCGCCAAGAAATCCGCAGCCAGTCGCAACGCACCACCCAAGTTGCCAAAAGCTCCTTCCGCAAAGAAAGAAAAGCTTGGATCTCCGACTCCACTCGCTGGATACACGATAGCCAAAAAGGAGAAAGCTACTGGATCGGCATTTCCAGCTGGAACAACGGGGAAGCCATCACCGGCGCCGTCATCCGCCTCGGAAATCTCTCCTCTCTTCTTCAAAAATCGTTCCCAACGGAACTCGCCGCCAACATCGAAAGCTTCGTCATCCGCGATCCATCCGGCGAATCAGTCGCCTACTCCACCAGCTCAAAACGATCCTCCTACCGCGCCGACCTGATCGGGCTCGGCTCCGGCGAAGCGTTCTCCCTCGGCTCCGAACTCCCCGGCTGGACCCTCGTCCTCTACACACAGCTCGACGGCAGCTTGAACAGCGTGCTCACAAGCGCCGCAGGCATTGGCACCACCGCCGTGCTTTTCACCCTCTTTGGTACCGGACTCTGGCTCGTCTGGCAAACGCGGGCCAGCCAGCTGGACGCCGCACGAAAGGTATCATTCGTATCCAATGTTTCCCACGAACTCAAAACGCCGCTCACCACGATCCGAATGTATTCGGAGCTTCTGCAAACAGGTCGCGTCCAGGACAACGAAAAACGTATCAAATACTTAGATACCATATCTGGCGAAAGCCAACGCCTCACCCGACTCGTCAACAACGTGCTCGACTTCTCCCGTATCGACCAATCCCAAGCCAAGCTCAACCTCGTCGAGCAAAGCATCGACTCCGTGCTAAGCGCCTACCTCGAACTACGCCAGAGCGACCTCCAACGGGCTAACTTCACCCTCGAAACGCAACTCGAACTGAAAGACACCCAGCTGCGATTCGACCGCGACGCCCTTTGCCAAATCATGGGCAACCTCATCGACAATTCCCTCAAGTACGCCAAACAGGGAAAGTGGATACGCATCCGCTCCCGCCAAGTCGGCAACCGCGCCCTGATCGAATTCTCAGACAGAGGCTCCGGTCTGCCCCAGCACCTTCGCAAGAAAGCATTCCGGGCATTCACCCGCGGCGACGATTCCCTGACCGCCGAATCCTCCGGTTTCGGCCTTGGCCTGAGCATCGCCCAAACCTTGGCCAGCGAGATGAACGCCACCCTCAGCTACCAACACCCAAAATCGCCAAACAGCGTTCCCACCTTTACCTTAGAATTCCCAATTTCCACCGATCAAAGATGAGCCAAAAACGAATCCTCGTAGCAGAAGACGACCCCCACATTCGTACCGGACTAGTGGATACACTGGAGAGCGAAGGCTACAAGGTCGTCTCCGCCAGCGATGGGAAACAAGCCAGCAGCCTTTTCGCGCAAGAGAAATTCGACCTAATCCTGCTCGACATCATGATGCCGGGCAAAGACGGCTACACGCTCTGCCAAGAGTTTAGATCAAAATCACCGCGTGCCGCCATCGTCCTGCTCACCGCCAAAAGCCAGGAGATCGACAAGGTCCTCGGCCTTAAGCTCGGAGCCGACGACTACATCACGAAACCCTTCGGCGTCCAAGAGCTGCTTGCCCGCATCGAAGCCATCTTTCGCCGGACCGCATCCCAGAGCAACGAAACGCAAGACTCGGAACTCCCCTCCAAGCTGCCCTTCGGGGCAGTCAACGCCAACCGAGCCACCTACAAGCTGGAGCACGCAGCGCAGGAAATTCCCCTGACCGAGCGCGAGCTAAAGTTGCTCGAACAATTCTACCTGCACTCCGGGGAAGTCCTCAACCGATCCACCTTGCTCGATCGCGTATGGGGAATTGAATACTACGGCACCACTCGCACCCTAGATCAACACATCGCCCAACTACGCAAAAAATTCGCCAAGCTCGGAGCCAGCGACCCCATCGAAACCGTGCACGGCGTCGGCTACCGCTCCCAACCGTAACTGCACCATTTTCCTTCTTCAATCTTTCATCTTACATCCCGAATGCTCATCCTTATCGCCGCCCAATCCCTCGACGGATTCATCGCCCGGCCCGATCGCCCAGGGACCGACTTCTGCAGCGATGCCGATGCACGATTCCTGCACGAGAGCCTCAAGGACTTCGACTCCCTCATCATGGGACGCAAGACCTACGACACCCTTCGCGACCGCATCCTAAATTCGGATACGACCCGCTACCTGCGAAAAATCGTCACCCGCAGTCCCCAAACGCACAGCGCCGACACACGGCCCGATCTCGTCGAATTCACCGCCGCGAAACCCGCCGATCTCCTCGCAGAGCTCGCCGCACGCGGACGCAAAAAAACCGCTCTCCTCGGAGGCGGCGAAATCTACACACAGTACCTAAAAGCCGGCCACGTCGACGAACTTTGGATCACAGTCGAACCCCTTCTCTTCGGCGGAGGCACGCCCCTTCTGTCAGTCGAACACGAGCTGAAACTCGAACTCCTCTCCACCCAGCAACTCGGAGAAAATACCGTTCTGCTGAAGTACAAGCCGACTCGCTAATTCGGCGCCGCTAGTCCGGCAGGTTGTGCGAGTGGTATTCGTCCGCGAAAATCCGCAGCAAGCTCTTAAGCTCCTCGGTCACCTTTTCCGGGCGATTGGCCACGCCCATCATTTTACGCTCCCAAGTCGCCAAAGACATCGAAACCGTGCGATCCTTCGGGCGCTCCAGCTGGGCCATCTCTCGAAGCTCCAGCTTCACCATGTAAATATGGCTAGGCCCTTGCACATGAGCCACATCGATCGCCACCTCGAGGTAAGGCTGCCCTGGCATCACGTCCAACTCCATGGACGACAGCAAACGCACGTCAAATTCCTCCAAAGACCGCAGCGCCTGCTCTTCCACTTCCTCGAACGACAGGTCGAAAGTGTCGGACTGGATGTTCAGCTGGCGAATCTCCAACCCCACGCCTTGAAGGTTCGTCAACACACTGTCCATGTAGTCAGAGGCTGCGCAAAAAACCGGGCTCAAAACGGCCACTGCCAAGATTTGGAAAATTCTCATAACAAGTACCTTATTCGACGAGACCCCACCCTAGCTGAAATTATCCCTCGCGCAGCAAAAAAACGGGCAATCCTTAAGCAATACCAACCAAAGTCGACGCAATCTACCACCCAACGTCAGCCATTTAAACGCATATTCCCTTAGCGCCCTCGCTCCGGCCGCATGCCCGCATGCAAATACGCTTCCAATCCGCTGAGCTTCCCCTTGTCTCCCAGTTTCGCCATTCATGCACATCGACGCCCCCAACCGCCAAGTCACCCTCAGCGTAGGAGAATTCGCCGCCTTCACCCCGTACGCGACTCCCGGCTTCGGCGGCGTATCCGCAGTCTGGCGAGCGCAGCTCGGCACCGAGTGGCATCAACGCATCCAGTCCGAGTCCGACCAAGCTGGCGAAGGCATGCAAAACGAAGTCTCCATCTCCGGCCCCCTCACCTGGCGAAACTGGACCCTCCATCTCACCGGACGTATCGACCAGCTCAAATCCGCCGCCGATCGCACCCACCTGAGGGAAATCAAGACCCTCTCCGAGCCCCTTCCCCTCGACCGCGACGCCGTCCTCGAACGCTATCCCGCCTACCCCCTCCAGCTCCTCACCTACCGCGAGCTCCTCATCCGAACAGGTAGGAGCGACCTCGGTCGCGATCCCACAACCCCGAAAAACTTCCACCTCGAGCTCCTCTTCGTCGAAATCGGTTCCGGACTCACCCAGTCGCTCGTTCTCGACAAGAGCTACGACAGCCTCTTCGTCGATCACCTCGACACCCTCGTCGACTACCTCGAAGCCAAGCAAGAACGCCTGGCCCGCCTCCGCTCCCTCTCCGTTCGCCCCGCTTACGAGGTTCCCCGTCCCGGCCAAGAGAACATCCAAGAGGAACTCGCCGACGCCTTCTCAAGCTCCTCAATCACCCTTCTCGAAGCCCCCACTGGCTACGGCAAAACCGGAGTCGCCTGGGAATACGCCGCCCGCCGCCTCGCTGCAGGCCAATGCGACCGCGTCCTCTACCTCACCTCGAAATCCACAGGCCAAACCGAGGCCCTTACGCGTCTTAAAGCCCTGCTCTCCAAAGCCAGCTCACCCCGCAACCCCAAAGCAGAACCCCAGAACCCAACCTCGCAGCCGGCTACCTTCTGGCACATCCGCAACAAACAAGAACACTGCATCCACCACGAGTTCCGCTGCTCACGCCAAACCTGCCCCTACCTCGACGAGCTGCACGAAAAGTGGAAACGCTCCGGCCTGCAACGCCTCTACCTGCTTTCCCAAGACGAGCTCGACCTCGAAACCCTGCGGGCCGAAGGACGCGTCACCGGCATCTGTCCCTACGAAATCATGCGAGCCGGACTCGGCCAGCGCGACATCTGGATCGGCGACTACAACTACCTCTTCTCCCCCGCCTCCGCCCGACTGCTCGCGGACCAGGCCGACTTCGACCCCGCCCGCACCTTTCTCATCGTCGATGAAGCGCACAACCTCCCTTCCCGCGTAGCCTCCTCCTACACCTACGAATTCTCCGTCCACCCCGTCTACGCAGCCCTAGACGATCTCAATCAAAACAAGGCACCCGCCTCGCTCCGCTCCCATTTCAAAACCCTCGCCAACCTGCTCGCCACCGCGAACTCGGAGCCCAGAAGCCGCAACTCAAGCGTCAAAGACGCTTCCGTCGATCCCGCCACCGAAGCCGATTTTCGCCACGCCCTCGGAAAGATCAGCGAACTGCTCACCAGCGAGCCGCTCGCCTACGAAGAACTGCAGCCCGACACCCTAGAGCTCCTCTTTCAAATCAGTTCCGCCCACGCCGGCCAACAACGAGGCGAGCTCCGCCACCAGCTCTGGTCGCCCGCCCCCGGCACCCTCCGCCTCGAGTGCATCGATGCCGCTAAACTCATCTCGTCACAACTATCCCAATACAACGGAGCCCTTTTCCTCTCCGCCACCCTCACCCCGCTCGAATCCTACCTCGACGAAATCGGCCTGACGCCACAAGCCGAGAAGGCCTCCCCGCAACCATCATCTCACCACCCAAAAAACCGAAACCCAAAACCCGAAACCCAACTCTCCCACCTCACCCCTCCCGCCCCGTGGCGAAACGAGGCCTACAACGTCGCCATCGACCTCCGCGTCGACACCCGCTTCAAAACCAGAAGTATTCATCTTCCTACTACCGCCGCCAGTATCGCCGCGGCCGCGAAAACGGCTGGTCCCGCCATCGCCTTTTTCCCCAGCTACGCCTACGCCAAGCAAGCCCAAGAAGCGCTGCAGTTCCATCACCCCGAGCTCCGCGTCGCCCTCCAGCCACGCTCCGGCGGCAGCCTAGCCGACCGAAACGCCTACCTCGAGGAGACGCTCGCCTTCCACGACGTGCTTATTCTCATCCTCGGCTCCTCCTACGCCGAAGGCGTCGACACGCTCGGCGGCAAAGCTGGCACTGCCATCATCGTCAGCCCGGCCCTACCGGAAATGAACTTCATCCAGGAAGCCAAACGCAGGCACCACGATGAACAAGGCAACAACGGCTTCGAACGCGCTTATCTCCACCCCGGTATCCAAAAAGTGAATCAGGCCCTTGGACGCCTGGTCCGCTCTCCTGATCACAAAGTCAAAGCCCTGCTGCACTGCCAGCGCTTCGCCGATCCCAAGACCAAACGCCTCCTCGATCCCCTCTACCAGTCTAAGACCTACATCCACGAAGAGGCGGACTTGAACGAGTGGCTCGAATCGTAGCGCTGAGCTTTAGCCAGCGGCCGCAGTGCAAGATCCATGAACGTGCCTCCACGGTCGCGGGCTAAAGCTCCGCGCTACGGACCCTACAATCCCCGCTCTTCCACCTCATCCTCGTCCCAGCCAAAGTGGTGACCGAGCTCGTGCAAGAATGTGGTGCGGATCTCGTCCTCGAAATCCAAGCCTTCGTCGTCGCAGTACCAAGCGATCGCCCCGAGGTAGAGGGCGATCACGCCACTGCCATCCACGCTTCCCGTATCGTCCCCATAGGAGATGTATTCGCCCAGCATATACATCGCCTCCGGGTCGATGTGCGGAGCATTCGGATGGTAACACTTGTAGAGGCAAGGCACGGCCTTCGCAGCCTTCGCGATCTCGCGAGGCAATTCGGCGAGGCATGCCTGCACCACCTTGCCCGCGACGCGCTCTAGCTCAGGCCAATCGTATTTGGGAAGTTTCATTTAAAAAGTAGGGTCGGCCCTCGCGCTCACACCGCAATTCGAAAACCACGAATCGTGGCGCGAGCGCGAGTGCCAGCCCTACGCATTCCAACTAGTCCACGAAAATCTCGCTAACCTCGACCTGACGCAGTTCGCCGTGTGTCTTGAGCTCGTCCATGTCGATCGCAGAAGACGGGCCGAGGATGGAAATCATCTTGGGCTGCCCCTCGATCTCGCGGCCGTAGAAATCGAACAAGGAATCCAAGTCCCCTTCCATGATCTTCTCGTAACGCGTTTCGCGGGGATCGCCTTCAAGTCCGATCCGCTCCCAGGCCTTGACCGCTCCCAGCACATCGCGAAAGCCAATTTTGGATACGCGGAACTGGTTATCCAAGGACTCCTTCACCACCGCGAAACGGTCTTCCGAACGCGGCATGTTATTCCAAAGGTCGAGATAAGCCGCCAAGGAATCAACGGTCTTGTCGGCCTGAGTGCCGATGAATCCCATCACGAGGTTTTCACCTCCCTTGAACTGCGACACCAAGTAGTGGGCCCACACGGAATACGCCAGCGCACGCGCCTCGCGCATCTCTTGGAAAACGATGCCGCCCATGCCACCGTAGAAGTATTCGTTGAAGGTTTCGATTAGCGGACGCTCAGACTCGTCATAAATGCCACCCGGAAACTCGATGCGGATTTGGGATTGGGCCGTCTCGTAATCGACGTAAACAATCTCGTTCGCTTCGGGCTCGTGCAGCTTCGGCAATACCGGCTCCGGAGCAGGCTTGAGAGCCATCTTGGTCTTGGAAAGCTTCTTCAGTTTCTTGGCGACCTCCTTGATCGGCATCTTGCCAACGTACAAATAATCGTGCTGGTATCCAGAAAGTCGATTCAGTTGGCTCATCAAATCGTCCACGCTGAGGGCCTTAATCTCCGCCGAAGACAATGCGGTCAGGAAGGGTGACTCCTCTCCGTAGCGAGTGTAGTTGCGTAGCGCGTTGAAAATCATGCTCGGCTCCTTCATCGCGTCCTGCTTTTGCTTCAGCTGGATCGCAACCAATTCCTCGAGCACCGCCGCATCGCCTTGCGAGTCGGTTAGCACCTCTTGGAATAAATCCAAAGATTCGTCGAAGTTCTCTCCCAGGCCACTCACGCTCAAAGTCGTATTGTGCTCGCCTACCGAGAAACCGAAGTCCGCCCCCAAAGCGTACCAAGCTTTCTTCAGTGCCGGAGGCGAAAGCCTCGAGGTACCGGACTTGTCGAGCAAAGCGGAGGTCATGGGCAGCTCCCGCATCTCGCGGCTTCCCAATTCGTAAACCTTGGACAGGGCAAAAAGGTCGTTCGCCGGGTTCTCGACGTAAAACAAGCGGATCCCATTGCCGAGCTTCATCACTTTATAATCGTCGCCCTTCTGGAGAAACTCAGGCTCGATCGGCTCCGACTCGATGGAGAGCACCTCCGCGGCAAATTCCGAACGCTTGCTGCGATCGATATCGATCGGATCGAACTCAGGCTTCGGCACGGTTGGCGGTGTGTAGTCTCCATCCTTTCGATACGCGACGACATACGGCTTCGAGAAATACTTATTGGCTACACGCACGAGGTCTTCCTTGGTCAACGCATCCATGCGGTCGATCTCGCCGACTACGTCCGACCACTGCTTTTTCTCGCCAAAGGCGGTGCTAATAATCCGGAGGCGGCCCGCATTGGTCTCCATAGCCAGCTTTTCGTTCTTCTTGAAATCAGTGACGATGGCCGAAAGTATCCAATCTTCGAATTCACCCTTTTTGATGATGTCTAATTGCTCGAGGAGCAACGATTCCACTTCCTCCAGCGTTTGGCCTTCCTTGGGAGCGCCGTAGAGGAATTGGCTACCCGCATCGTTTCGAATGTAAGGGAACGAGCCAGCCCGAGCGACGCGTTGCTGCTGGTTGAGGTTCAGGTTGATCAGTCCAGCATTGGCATTGTCCAAAATCATGTCGATGAGCTTGAGAGCTGGCTCGTCTTCGTGACCGACTGGCGCCGTATCAAAACCAAGCATCACGTTCTCCTGTCCGGGGTAAGTCACGGTCACGCTCTTCTTCTCGCTGATCGGTGCAGGCATGGGACGCGTGAATTCCGGAATGTCTCCCGGTTTCCACGACGAAAAGTGTTCGTCTATTATCTCGATGGCTTCCTCCACCTCGAAATCTCCCGCCAAGGCGATCGCCATGTTGTTGGCCACATAGTGGGCGTCGAAGAATTCGTGAATCTTCTTGAGCGACGGCTTCTTCAGGTGCTCGACCGAACCGAGCGCAGTTTGCGAGCCGTAGGGATGCTCTCCATAAAGCAGCGAAAAGAGGGCGTCTTGAATCAGGCGATCCTTGTTGTCCATCGTCCGATTCTTTTCCTCGTAAACGATTTCCAGTTCCGGTTGGAAAAGGCGGAAGACAGGATTCTGAAAACGGTTGGCCTCGATCGTCGCCCATTGCTCCATGCGGTTCGAGGGCAGCTCTTCAAGGTAAACGGTGCGGTCTGGCGCCGTGTAGGCATTGATGCCTTGGCCGCCCAAGCTGGAGATCAGAGTGTCGAATTCGCTAGGGATCGCGTACTGGGCCGCGAGCTGGGACTCCTTGTTGATCTCTTGGTAGATGCGAGCCCGCTCCTCCGGATCCTCTTCGTTGAAGTGTTCCTCATACAGGTCGGAGATGCGGTCGATATGCACCTTTTCCATTTCCCAGTCCGACGATCCGAGCTTGGCGTTCCCCTTGAAAAGCAGGTGCTCGAGGTAGTGAGCGAGGCCGGTCGCATCCGCGGGATCGTTCTTGGAACCGGCCCGCACCGTGATTTCGGAGCGGAAGGTCGGCGTCTCATGATTTTCGGTGAGGTAGACGGTCAGCCCATTGTCCAACTCGTAGATGTGGACCCGCATGAGGTCCCCCTCGAGCGGCGCCTGCACCAGCTTGTAGCCTCCGAAGAGAGATGCAAAGGGCAGAAGGATGCTAACTAATAAAAAACGCGTTTTCATGGGACTTTTTGGTTTCGAGTTAGGAGAATCAAAATAATGCAATTGCATTAAGCGACACGTATTAGGGGGAGTCAGACTACGAGACGGTTTTCCTCATCTCCGGGAATCGGCACAGCAGACAGCAATTTTCGAGTGTATTCATGTTTTGGATCTCCAATAACCTGGCTTGTTTCGCCTTGCTCAGCTATTTGGCCTTGCCGCAAGACCACAGTGCGGTCCGCAATACGCTTCACAACACTAAGGTCATGGGAAATAAACAAGTATGCTAGGTCATATCGATCCTGCAAATCCATGAGCAAATCAATCACTTGAGCTTGAATCGTCACGTCCAAGGCACTAACGGCCTCATCAAGTATGATGAACTCCGGCTTGAGCGAGATTGCCCGAGCGATGCAAATGCGCTGACGCTGACCGCCGCTGAACTCGTGCGGGTAACGGAAAACGTGGTCCGGGCTAAGTCCTACCTCCTCCAAAAGCTGTGCGGTTAACTCGCTTTTGTCGCGCCCGTCAAGCATTCCGTGCTGCTCGAGGCCTTCGGTTAAGATGTCTCTAATCGTGAGTCGGGGATTCAGAGAGCTGAAAGGGTCTTGGAATACGATCTGCAGATTCTTTCGATGCGGCAGGAACTGTCTTCGATTCAGGCCGATCAATTCGTTGCCGCGGTAGGTGATCGATCCCGAATGAGCCTTCTCCAACCCTAGAATGGTCCGGCCGATGGTACTCTTGCCGCTGCCGCTTTCACCAACGAGCGCCAACGTCTCTCCCTTCCTTACGTTAAAGCTCACGCCGTCCACCGCCTTAACGTAGCCAATGGTTCGAGAGAACACTCCCTTCTTGATAGGGAACCACGTGCGCAAGTCCTTGATTTCGACTATCGTCTCGTCAGTCAAATCCTCAGAACCACCTCTCGGCTCGTCGGTCAAACGCGGCACCGACCCTAGCAACGTCTGGGTATATTTTTCCTTTGGTTCGTTGAAGATTTCGCGAAGGCTCCCTTCCTCAACCTTCTTGGACTTTTCCATCACCATGACACGATCGCAAAGCTGCCAAATCACTCCCATGTCATGCGTGATGAAAATAATCGAGCTATCCTTACTACGCACCTTCAGGATCAACTCGAAAATCTGCCGCTGAGTGGTAACGTCGAGGGCCGTAGTCGGCTCGTCCGCGATGATCACCGAGGGATCAAGCATCAAGACCATCGCGATCATCACCCGTTGCCGCATTCCTCCCGAGAATTGGAAGGGATAGTCGCTCATGCGACGCTCCGGGTCCGGAATCCCCACTTTGGCTAACCATTCTACAGAACGCTTTCTAGCCTCTTCGTCCGAAATCTCAGAGTGCAACTGCAAGGTCTCTACAAATTGATCCCCAACCGATACCAGCGGGGACAATGCGGTCATCGGCTCTTGGAAAATAATACCGATTCCCTTCCCTCTCACCTTGGTGAGTCTCTCGATAGGCATCTTCAAAAGATCATCCCCTTTGAACAGTGCCTGACCTCCAACAATCTTGCCCACGGGCTCAGGTATGAGCCTTAGCAAGCTCATTCCTGTAACTGACTTTCCACTACCGGACTCTCCAACAATTCCTAGAATTTCGCCCTTCTTGAGATCGAACGAGAGTTTATCTACAGCACGAACCTGAGCATCCTCCGTCTTGAATTCGACGGAAAGCTCCTTCACTTCCAAAACTATTCGATTCGTTTCGATCATGATTCGTACCGGCTATTCACACGTGGATCGAAGGCAGCTCTAACTCCCTCGCCAATAAATACCGCAAGCAAGATAACAACAAACAGAGCTAAGCTGGGATACAACACCAGCCACCAAGATTCCTTAAACTCCTGACCTTGTGATAAAAGCTCTCCCCAACTAGGCGTCGGAGGCGGAAGGCCAAACCCCAAGTAATCGAGAGCCGACAGCGAGAAGATAGCGCCAACAAGCGAAAAAGGGAAAAAAGTCACCAAAGGTACAAGCGCGTTCGGCAATATATGGCGGAGCATGATCTTGCTTTCCGGCAAGCCGAGCGAATGGGCAGCCTCCACAAACGGTTGCTTTCTTAGCTTCAGAAACTCACCTCGCATATAGTATGAAATCCCGATCCAATTAAAGAGACCGTAGACAACGAGGAGCAACATGAAGTGACGGCCAAAAACCGACCCCATGAGAATCATGATATAAAGAAATGGGAGCGATTCCCATATTTCGGTGAAACGCTGTCCGACCAAATCAACCATGCCGCCCTTGAAGCCCTGAATTCCTCCCAGCACGACGCCGACCGCCATCGTCACGAACACCAAGAGCAAACTAAAATTCAGCGATATTCTCAATCCATATAAAATGCGCGAGAGCACGTCCCGTCCCGAATTATCCAAGCCAAAAGGATGTCCGTCCGTTGGTCTGAACGGAAATCTTACTTGTTCCTTTTCAAAGGAGACTTCGTACTTCGAACCATTTTTTTCAAAATGGAAATCGTCAACCAACCCGTCCCGCCGCTGACGAGCTCGATCGAGAATTTCCTCCTGGGTCCCTTCGCCTACAAGCGACAGGGCCTCGTCGGACTCCAAGTTTCCATCTTCAAGTAACAATATTTTAGATACACTGTCCCTGCCTACGATTTCCCTGATTGTCAAACGAACTGAGCTAGGAGGGCGGGCTCGAGGACGATACGGAGTTAAAGAAACGGAAACCTTCATTCCGTTCATGGTTTCAGCACTTTGCTGTATTGCCGGAAGCTCCTTGTCATTACTCAATCGCGCCGCCACGGCAGCGGCCAAGTCCTCATCCAGTGGCAGGAAATCGGAGACACTTTTCCCTATCATCCCCCTCTCATCTTCGATCTCGAACAAAGAGCCAGCGCCTTGGGATCGAGCAATAGCGAACTCACTATCCAAATTCAGTGAAGCGACCCTCTGCTCCTTTGAAATGACAACTTCAACGGTTTCATCGTATTCAACCTCACCCGGTTCGAGCGTCTCCAAAGGCCCATAAGGAATCGGAGGAAATATCATGAAATTGCCCTCGCCGTTCCTAAATTCCTCCGAGTCGCGTATCAGCTTATAGTCTGGCCTCGTCAGCAACCCGCTTCCCGTAAAATCATCATCCGGATAGAAAAAGAAAACCGGAAAGTACCACTCGCCATCCTTGGATACGAACAGCGGCTTATCGTTGCTTAAAATATTCGCAAGTAGACTAACAATGTACAGGCCAACCAACAACCAAAACGAACAGTAGGCCCGCCTGAGCCCACGAAATCGCTTCAATCGTCGTTCGGTAATAGGATTTAGCTTTGGTCTCCAACGCATTGAATCACTCCTTGGAAAACGAAATTCTTGGATCGATCAACATGTAGCAGTAGTCAGAAAAAATCCTACCGATGAGTCCAACGATGGAGGTGAGCGCTAGAATCCCCATGAAGACCATGTAGTCTCTCGATATGATAGCCTCTAAGCTGAGCATGCCAATTCCTGGAATGTTGAATACACGCTCGATCAATACCGATCCCGCAAACATGATCGAAAAAACGCTACCAAACCCTGTCGCAATAGGAATAAGGGAGTTTCGTAGAGCATGCTTCCAAACGGCAGTCTTCATATTACCGCCTCGTGCCACGACCGTCCTGACATAGTCCTGACCGATCTGATCGAGCAGCGAGTTTTTCATTAGCAACGTTAACACGGCGAAGTTTCCTATCATGTAGCAAAGCACAGGAAGAAACATGTGCCAGGTCTGATCTGCTATCTTCGCTCCAAATGCAAGGTCCTCCCAGTTCTCCGAACGGAATCCGCCGATAGGGAAAAAGTCCCAAAAATGTGGAGACGCCCCAGCGAAGAAGAGTTTCAACAACATTCCAAACGCAAAGGCTGGTATGGCGTAGCCCACGAACACCATAATGCTTGAGAGCATATCGAATGCCTTCCCATCGCGTAGCGCCTTGGCGATCCCAAGGGGAATACATATCAAGTATGTTAGTACAAAACCGGTTATCCCAAAGGTGAGAGATACCGGAAATCGATCCACGATCAATTCTCCCACTGTCTTGTTGTTGTAGACGTAGGAGTCAGTGGCCATTCCCATCTTATCGACAACGAGCCAATCCCAATAGCGAACAAGGATAGGTTTATCGAACCCGAAGTGCTTTTCAAGAGCCTCGCGCTGAGCTTCCGAAACTTGGTTTGCCGCCAGTGCGCCAGACGAGGAACCATCGCCACGCATTTTAAGCATCGCCTGCTCGACCGGGCCACCAGGTACGAATTGGCACAGAAGAAAACATGCAAACGTGATCCCAATGAAAGTTGGAATCACTAATAGGGTTCGTCGCAACAAGTACGATACTCTGTCGTTCATACGGCAGTATCGCTAAGCTTAATTTCCTTGAAACGTCTCGCTAAAGCGTACTTCCGCCGGCCTTGGAGGCAGAGCTACTCCGGCTTCCATGGCGTACTCGAGGTCGGCCTTCTGGTCTGGGTCAATGTACCAATAGTGGTAGGCGGCCTCTTCGTCGTTGTACTTGTCTAGGACCGTATCGGGCATACCGAATTTATTCCAGTAGAAGAGGCGTTTGAATTCGATCATCCAACCGAGCACCATTGGCACTTCATCGTACACAATTTTGTCCATCTTGCGAAGCAGCTTGTTACGCTCGTTCACATCAAAAATCGACTTCTGCTCTTCGATCAATGCGTCTAATTCAACATTACTGATACCGCTAATGTTGTTACCGCCTTTAACTTCTGCCTGGCTCGAATGCCACCCCCCCTCCGGATCCATAAAAATCGGAGTTCCCCAAGCCGCAAGGGTGATATCATAATTGAATTCATCCATCTCTTTGCTCCATCCCGCCCAGTCCGTCATCTGGATATTCATCTCTATTCCGACGTCCTTGAGAGCCTCTTGATACACGACCAAGAACCTGGACCATTCAGGCGCTCGTAACAGAAAGTTAATTACAAATGGCCTTCCGTCCTTCTTGAGTTTCCCATCTTCCGGATCAACCTTCCACCCGGCCTCGCTCAACAATTCACGAGCTTTCGCGGGGTTAAACTCGTAAGGTGGGTTTGTGATTGGATTTTCCTCGTCGTACAGCTTGGTCATGTAGGACTCGATGAGATAGTACTGATTATACAACATCGTCTCGTTGATACGCTTCCGATCTTGTAAATAGCAAAGAGCCTGGCGGACTCGCTTGTCGTCCAGAGGGGCACGCCGCATATTGATCGCATATCCTTGATACGGAGCTGGTTCGTCGTTGAAAACCGCTTGCTTGATAATCCAGTTCTTTTCGAATTCCTCGCCCTTTGCTCCTTCGTTCCAAATGGTGGAAGTGAGCTGGCCAAAGATGTCCACGTCTCCATTCCTGAATGCCTCAAAGATCATTTCGCGTTCTGGGTAGAAACGGTATTCAATCGTACCGAAATTATCGATACCCATGTATCGCTTCTGATCGGACAACCACCAATCGTCCCTTCTGGTCAAGGTCATCGAGATCCCCTCTTTCAGATCCGTTATCTCATATAGTCCAGAAACCACAGGAAACTCAAAATTAACCTTGTTGAAATCCTTTCCCTCGAAGTAGTGCTTCGGCAAAACGAGGAACTGAGCGATTGAATTGAGATTTCTCCAATGGAGCTCGGTGGAGCGAATCTTAAAAGTGTGATCGTCGATAATCTCAGGTTCTTCGAACCCCTCATACGCATACCGGAAAGGTCCCACCATGTTTTTCGGATCCATAATCAGATCCAAGGTAAACTTGAAATCGGCTGTCGTAATCGGAGTTCCATCATTCCAATGAGCCTTCGGGTTCATGTGCACAGTGAACTCGAGCTGATCATCCGAAACCTCTATCTTATCCGCAATTCTCGGACGCCACTCAAGGCTCACCGGATCGAGGTCCATTAGAGGATCGTAGATGTGACTAAAAACAGTGATAGATTGCCATGCGTAGTTGCTGATCGCATTGAAGCTGGACGGGTAAGGCCCTAGCGCGATCCTGACCTTCCCCCCGACAACTGCGTCCGGACTTGCAATCGGATCGTAGTCGTCAACCCAATCTTCACTTGGGAAAACTTCACCCGCCTGAGCCGAGACAAGGCCAGCGGCGAATGCGGCTAAGGCGACGAAAAGCTTCGAAGAGTTTGATGCGCGGAAAGTACTGGATCTGAACATATTGGGTTAGTTGGTGTTGGTATCGGCCAATTGGTGACCGAGTTCAGAGATTATCGATTTTGCGAGTGAAAAGAGGTCGCGATTAAGCGGAGGTACCTGTATGCTCAGTTACCCTAAGAAGTCCAGACGCATAGACAGGTTTCGAGACGACAAGTTGCGTCATGACTCCTTGCCTGACAGAAAGATACGAACAAAGTACTCTGAATGTTTCACAAATCCGCTGCCTACTACGACCTGATCTACCAGGATCTGAAAGATTACCGGGAGGAAGCGGCCAAGATCGACACGCTCCTGCAGCGTCTGAACCCCACTCTGCAGAAATTGCTGGATGTCGGATGCGGCACCGGCGAACACGCCAAGCAACTCAGGACTCGCTACGGCTATGAGGTCGACGGCATCGACATCGAGCCAGGGTTCGTGCGGATCGCCCAGAAAAAGAATCCGGAAGCGAGCTTCCAGGTGGGCGACATGAGAGATTTTCGCCTCGGGCAACGCTACGACGCCCTGCTCTGCCTGTTCAGCTCCATTGGATACACCGAAACGTTCGACGGATTCAGGGCGGCGATCCAATGCTTCGCCCAGCATCTGAACCCGGGCGGTTGGCTCATTTGCGAACCGTGGATCACGCCCGACGTCTGGCAGCCCGGACAAGTCGACTCCGTCAGCGCCACCGACCCGAAGACAGGCGACACGGTGGTTCGCACCCGAGTCGGCGAAACGGATGGAGCTGTATCCGTATTAAAAATCGACTACGAGATCCATGGGCAGGAACCGCTCAGACAGTTCAGCGAAACCCACCGCCTCGGCCTCTTCACACGAGAGGAGATGCAAGAAGCCCTCGAGCAAAACGGCTTTCGCTCGGAGTGGCTTCCCATCGGCCTGCAATCCCAGGCCCTCTTCGTAGCTCAGCTGACCAAATGAAGGCATGCGTTCGCATTTGCTGACAACCCGACAAAAACAAAGGTTCATCACGATTTTGCAGGGAATCATAACCGCAGATGGACGCAGATGCTTTTTACGAGAGCGCAGAACGTCTCTCATGGGCGCTCGCTCGAGCCGTCTGATAACGGCTTGAGAAAGAAGAGGGCGACTGAAAAGTCGAATACGATTCCTCTCGCTTTGCGGATGAGGTAAAAATAAAGCCCGGCCCCCGGAGGGGCCGGACTTCTCCCAAACAACATAAAGAAATTCGAGTGCTGCCAAGGACGCGGAAGGCGTCGCTCAGCAATATCTATTGCATAGAAACAACCATTAACGGCGTCGGGATTTGGAGCAATTCGATTGATGTTTCAAATGTAAATTATATGGTATTTTACAGGATTTTTAATATTTTTACGCCATACCTAAGGGTTAATTACTCCCCACGAAAGAGGTATCCCTATCAGGTTTTTCGAAGGAGAATCCTGATACCGATCAAAGCGCCTACTTTTCCGCCAAAAACGACGACGAGCCGCCTTCGATATGCACCGTACGCGTCGGGAAGGCGATGGAGGAGCCGCGGGCCTCGACCGCTTTCATGATCTTCAAGTTGATCCGCTGGCGGATGTCCATGTGGGCCAGCCAGGCCGTCGTGGAGGTGAAGTAGTAAACCAGGATTTGCAGGGCGCTTTCGCCAAAGTCCGTGAAGTTCACCAAGATGAAATCCTGGTTCACGCCCTCGTCCTCACGCAGCAGCTGGCGAATATCTTGCACCAATCCCTCCATGTTTTCCGGGGACGTGCTGTAGGTCACGCCCACGTACTGCTTGACGCGGCGCTTGGGCATGCGGCTCCAGTTTTCGATGATCTCGTTGGCCAGCACCTTGTTTGGAATAGTCATCAGCGACTTCGACCAGGTCCGCACCTTGGTGGAGCGAAGCCCAATCTCCTCGACATCTCCATCCACGCGACTGCCCACTTGGACCCAATCCCCGACCTTGAACGGTCGATCCGCCACGATGCTGACCGACCCAAAAAAATTGGCTAGCGACTCCTGAGCGGCCAAGGCCAAAGCCAAGCCACCGATTCCCATCCCTGCCAGCAGCGACCCCACCGAGTACCCGAGATTTTGGACCACCAAGACCACCGCGATCACGATGAGGAAGATGCGAGCGGTCTTCTTGATGAGCGGGATGAAGTGGTAAACTCCCATGTCGCGCTCACGAGCGACGTCCACCATGACCTCCGCCATCACGTCCACCACCCTCAGCAAGCCCCAGAAAATGACCGTCATGGTGGAGGCCTGAAAAATCCGCAGGATGACGATATCCATCCCGGGCGAGAGGCTGAGCACCGAGATCGACAGAAAAAATCCGACGACGTACGCCATCGCCCCGATCGGACCGGTCATGGCCGGGATCAGCTTATCGTCGAAGGCCCAGCTCGTTTTTTCCGCAGCTTTGTGGAACCAGCGAACATAAATCCCAACCACGATCTTGCGGATCACGAAGGTCGCCAGGAGCAGCAAGAAGAAAACCGACAAGCGCGCTCCCGAATTACCGCCAAAATCGAGGTCCGTCAGCTGGCCAAGCCGATCCAGCACCTCCTCCCGGGCCGTAGTCAATTCGCTGGCGCCCGTGGCGGAATCCGCAGGCGGCGCGGGATCCGTCGTTTCAGCGGACTGCCCCCAAGCGAGCGACGCAAGGCAAAGACTGAGAGAGAAGAACAAGCGCACTACGGTTTTTCGCATCATTTGCACCAAGCACAAAAGCCGGGCACCCGGAGACACAAGCACGAAAAAGCCGGCCCCGCTTGCGCAGGACCGGCGTCCCTCCTTTTTCCCTCTACCTCAGACGAACCGCTAGTCGATAGCGATCCGACGAGGTTTCTTTTCCTCTGCTTTTCCTAAAGTGAGCTTCAACACGCCGCTTTCGAGCGATGCCGAAATCTTGCCGGCGTCCACCTCATCACCCAAGTTCAGCCGAAGGCGATAGCTCAAGCCATCTTCAAGCACGCCAGCCAACGGGCTCCAATCAGCTCGCCCTTCCCAGTTGCGAGCCCCCACAATCTCGAGAGCGCCGTCCGCAACCGAAAGCTCAACCGAGCCTTTCGGCACGCCGGGGAGATCCACCTCAGCGGAAAAGTGCGTATCCAATTCCTGCACACGATACTGCGGCCGTACGTATCGTATCTTGTCCCCTTGCTTCGTTTCGCAAGACGCAGTCTCGCATTTCGGTTGCTGAGTTTTGGTGATGTTGAGTAAAGTCATGATAAATTCAAATTTGATTAAGTATTCGTTTCTTCGAGACAGTTCTTAGCCGATGGAAATCTGACGCGGCTGGGCCTTCTCGCTCTTCGGCAGCGTCAAGCTGAGCACACCATCTTCAAAGTTCGCAGCGATGGCGTCCTGCTGCACTTCTTCCGGAACGCGGAACGCCTGAGCGTATTTCGCTTCCTCAGATACCTCGTCGCCTTTCTTGGATTCAAGGCGGCGCACTGCCGAGACCGTCACGGTCCCCTCTTCCAGCTCGATCTCGACCGCGTCTTTCTTGACTCCTGGCAAATCGATGCGGACGAGGTAGGCGTCGGCCTTTTCGTACCAGCGGAGCTTGGCGGAGCGAGCCTGCCTCGCCTGCGGCGCATTTGCCTGCTGGTCGAAAAGACCGGGCAATCCTGCAAAGAGCGTATCAAGCTGTTTTTCGATGTCTCCCAAGCCAAGCGGCCAGTTGAGAGCGTTAGGACGTGCGTAGTTTGTTCTTAGGTATGTCATTGTTTTTTCCTCCTTTTGAAAATTCGAGTGAATCGTTAGGTGCCGCCTCTCTTGCACATCGAATACCAAGTCCAACAAGAAACGCTGAACGCTGCCTATCAAAGACTTACAAAACATCCAAAAAAACAGGAGAGTCACAATGTCACACCCCTCCTCACTGTCTTGTGAGACAGGCGGCTCAACTGCCCGCAAAACCTGACCTCGCGACTTTCCCATTTACAAGGCAGCTCCGATTCTCCTCTTTGGCTCCCAACTATGAGCAGCGAGCCATCCATCTTCGACACGGTCTACGACCGCACCGAAACCGACAGCCAGAAATGGCAGAAGTACGAGGGTAAGGGCATCCTCCCCATGTGGGTGGCCGATATGGACTTCCACGTGCCCGAAGTCGTGCTCGACGCCCTGCACGAGCGCATCGACCACGGCATCTTTGGCTACGCTCGTCCCGAGCCCTCCTGCACCGAGGCCGTGGTGGACATGCTCGATCGCGAATACAGCTGGAAGATCGATCCCAGCTGGCTCGTCTGGCTGCCCGGTCTCGTGGTAGGCCTCAACATCGCCAGCCGCGCCTATTGCGAGCCGCAGCACGAGGTGCTCACCACCACGCCGATCTATCCGCCCTTTATCTTCGGGCCGAAATTCCAGAAGCGTCCGGTCGTCAAAGCCCAGATGGCGCTCGACGGCGACAAGTACGTGATCGACTGGGACGCCCTGGAAGCAGCCGTCACGCCCGACACAAAGCTCTTCTTCTTCTGCAACCCGCACAACCCCTGCGCCCGCGTATTCGAGCGCGAGGAGCTGCTCAAGGTCATCGACTTCTGCGAACGTCACGACCTGATCTGCTGCTCCGACGAGATCCACTGCGAGCTCGTGCTCGACGGCCGCAAGCACATCCCGCTCGCCTCCGTCTCCGAAAAGGCCAAGGAACGCGTCTTCACCTTCATCGCCCCGAGCAAGACCTATAACCTTGCCGGACTCGGCTGCTCCATCGCCATCATCCCCGACGAGAAGCTTCGGGCCCGCTTCGTGTCCGCCACCCGCGGCATCATGGCGGAAGTCAACAACCTCGGCTACACCGCCTGCGAAGCCGCCTACCGCTACGCCCAAGACTGGCGAGACGAGTTGCAAAGCTACTTGGCCGGAAACCGCGACTTCATCCACGACTTCGTCAAACGCGAGATCCCAGAGATCGGCCTCTATCAACACGAAGCCACTTATCTCAGCTGGATGGATGTATCCAAGCTCGAACTATCGAACCCGGTCGAACATTTCGAGAGCCACGGTATCGGCCTTAGCTGTGGCGTTCCCTTCGACAGCAAGAAACATGTACGGCTCAACTTCGGTTGCCCTCGCGCCACGCTCGAGGAAGGACTTCGCCGTTTGAAAGCCGGAGTGGACGCGCTGAGGTAAAAGCTAGTTGCCGGCCGTCATACGGGTGGACGTGTCGGCTTGGAGGGGCTCGGGACTCCGTGGTCGCGGGCTAAAGCTCCGCGCTACGGACGGCCTTGCGTTCGCTCATGTAGACAGACAAGGCATCGCAAATCATCGCGAGCAAGAGGATGGCTTCCTGGAAGCGGAGGCGTTGGGCTTCGTCTTCCATGAAGCCGACTTCGCGATACTCCAAAAAACCTTTCGATAAACGGATCGCGCCCACGCGTTCCTGCTTCGACAGAAACTGGAAGCGTCGGGTAACCCCTTCGTCGGCCCAAATCGATGCGAGGTCTTCCGAGGCGTTGAGAACGGCCCCTTCTTTCTCCGCCCGAGATCTCCAATCCTTCCGGTTGTCGAATCGCGCGAGATCTTCCGTACCCCGAAACTCGATACAAAATTCGACGTCTTCGGCGAAGAGGGCTTCAAACACCAGAGAGGTCCAATCGGCGCGACGCTTGCCTTTTTTCAGGAAGTGGCTGTAGAGCGAAAGTGGATACCCGCGGCTTTCCCCATGCAGGGAATAATGCTCGCCGATTCCCTTGCCCCACCGGCTTTGCGAAACCCTCCTCGATAGGGCAAACCGTTTCTCGAGGACTTCGTACTGCTCCAGCATGCGTTGCTGGCGACGCCCCAGGAAGCGGGGCAGCAACAACAAGATCGCAGCTGCGACCAAACCTGCGATCAGGATCGGCATGCGAGGGATCTGGACTAGCGACAGTTCGCTACGAACATGCGGCTGTTGGTGCCGCCCGCGCCCACACGCACCGCAAAGGAGGTGTAGCATTTCGGGCAACGCCCCACATAGGCTCCGCCTTCGTCGTTGAGGTAGAGCCGCCCGTAGCAATTGCAGCTGGCAAAGCGTACTCCCAGAAACTTCTTATGCTTTTGTGTCGTTCTGAATGATGGTTGTGACGGCATGGTCGCCTCCTTACTGAATTGCGTATTCGAACTGGCTGGAAAGCACCTGCATCGCTCCGATTACGGTCGACCAAGAGTAGTCCTCGCGTGAATACGGTTCGTAGCATTCGACCACGCCTGTCTCGCCATCCCTCTGCCAAAGCATCAGGTAGTAGTCGAGGCCAGCCCGGCCGTCGCTGTAGTTGTCGCAAGACATGAGCGTTTTGCTGTCGAGATAATCTAGAGCTGGATGATCTCGCTCGACTTGCGCCTGCAAAGCGTCCAGCTCAGGAGAGCGAGCCGCCTCGGCGCCGAAGGATTCAATCGCTTCCCAAACGGCGCTTTTATAGGCAGCGACCGTGAGGAGGGGTTGAGTTTCGTCCATGACAAGCGAATACACCTTTTCGGGCCCGACCGCTGGCACGTGAATGAGAGCGACGTAATCCTTGGTGAAGCGGTTAGCTGATTTGCGGGGGACGAAGGTGAGGAGCGTTTTGAGATACTGGTCGACTGCTGAAATCATGATGATGTGGGTATCTAAGTTGCGAGTGAAGCCGAACGATTAGTTCAACAGACGAAGTATGGTTTCCGGCAGCGAGTTCGCTTGCGTGAGCATCGAGGTCCCGGATTGGACAAGAATTTGGTACTTGGCCAGTCGCGTCGATTCTTCCGCAACATCCACATCTCGGATACGAGAGTTCGCAGACTCGAGATTTTGGCTCTGCGTCGTAAGCTGCGTATCCACAAACTCTAGACGCGACTGAAGGGAACCGATTTGCGACCTATTTTCGGCGATCTCCTGAATGACAGCCGTCAACTTCGCGATGGTGCTATCTCCCCCCACACCCAAGCTTGTATTGCTGGTGTCCAACAATTGAGCGAAAGCGGTGGTACTGTCCTTGAGATTCATCTCAGGGATGTTCATGAACTGGTCTCCCGTCGCTCCCACGACAGTCGGCAAGTCGCCGCGATTACCAAACAAGCTAATTCCATTGAAGGTACCAATAGCCTCGCCCTCCACGCTCCAAGCTGGAGCGTTCGACCCCACAACACTGCGAAGCTGGTCCTTGAGCTGCTCAAACTCTTGATGGTAGAGCGCCTTGTCGCTGTCGTTTTTCGTGATGTCTCGAGTCATCATCGAGAGCTCACTCATACGGTTCAGCGTTTGCATCATTCCCTGCAGGAAACCGTCCGTGGTGTGCAGCATGGACATCGCGTTTTGCGTATTCGTCCTCGCCGCCAAGACACGAGCGTTTTGAGCTTCGAGCTTTTCGGATACCGCTAGTCCGGCAGCATCGTCGGACGGGTTGATGATTTTTGATCCTGAGCTGAGACGCGCTAAGCTCTTGCTGAGCATAGCAGAACTCTTTTGAAGGCTGCTAGCAGCTTGAACTGCATTCGAGTTTGTATTGATAACCATATTACGACCTCTTCCATTAGGTTAGTTGGGTTTACTTAGAGTGGCTGTACGACTCGCGAACGCATCATGCGTCCTGGTTGTGCGAGAGGCCTGCCGTTTGTTTTGACTGCTTCTTCGATGCTAGGCTTTTGGCCAGACCGGAAAGCTTTGGCTTGGCAGGCTCGCTGCCTGCGGCTGCCGCGACAGGTGTCGCGATCGCTTCCTTATTGGTCTTTTGCATTTCTTCGAAGAGCTCTTTGCGGACGATCGGAACGGAACGCGGTGCGTCTATGCCGATCTTCACGGTATCCCCGTCGATACGGGTAATCTTGATTTCGATGTTCTCGGCGATAACGATCGCCTCGTTCACTTTGCGGGAAAGTATTAGCATTTCGGAGTCCTTCCTTGGGTGCTGCTGTTTCGTTCAGGATGCCACGGCGCTCTCTGACAAGAGCGGATGTCTCGCAGAGAACTTCATGTAGTTGGCGGCGATCAGCTGCTTACCCGAAAGGGTCCGGCGGTTGAGCACGATTGGCCCGACTAAATTTACGGTAGCCGACTCGATGTCGTCGTCCCTGAGGGTGACGATATTGAGGATGAGCGCGTCTTCGGCACTGTGGATATCAAGCTTGTTCGCGTCGTCGTCAGCGATCTCGACATCGTAGTCGTTGAGAATCTTAGCAGGCTCGATGACGACGAAGGCGAGCTCGTGGCGGTCGATGCAACGGATCCACATGAATGGCTCCTCTTCTTCGTTGATTAGCAACTCGAAGCGAGTGGCGTCCTCCAAACCGATCAAACCAGCCGGGAGCTCGAACTCCATCGGCTTGATCCAAACCTGTTTTTCCGTCTGTGTTTCGGGTGCGACTTTCATGAATAGGGTGGTCTTCTAGGTGGGTATTAGGCGTCGAGGACTAATTAGAGATAATCGAGCAGCGATTGGTTAAGAACCTGACCCGCGCTCTTGAGCGAAGCTTGGTAGGCGTTTTGCACTTGGGTTAACCTAACAATAGTTTGGGCAATGTCCACGTCGGCCTCGGATGAGATGTTCTCTTCGAGGTCGGTGAAGCGTTGCTTGTTGAGAGTGAGATCGAATTCGATACGCATCTGCACCGATCCTTGGCGACTGAGGGCGAAGATCAGATCGTCCTCGGAATCCTCGAGATTGGTGCGAAGAGCTGGCGACACGGCATCGGGAGCGCCGGTTTCGAGAGCATCGCGCAACGAGACCATCTTGTTGATGAAATCGGCGAACTTTTGATTGGTGGCGCCATCGGTGTAAGGGCGAATTTTCCCGGTTTCGGAAAGGTGGAACTCCGCGCCTTCGGCTGCTCCATCGTAGGCAACGCCCGTGATCTTGCCGTCGACGACCGTCGAGCTAAACGGCTCAGTTCCGGTATCGAGCCCGCCAAAGATGTATTCGCCATTGAACTTCGCGTTGGCGCTCTGCATAGCGTGCTCGATGAGCTCGTCGACTTCCTCCGCGTACGCCTTCATCCCGTCCGGCCCTTTCAAACCGTCTGCCAACGTAGACAATTCGCTGACGCGGTCGGAAATTTGAATGAAGTTCTGCAGCTGAGAAATCGTGGTGTTGTTGATGTTCTGGGCTCGAGCTGCATTCTTGGAAAACTGGGTGATGCGCCCCTTCTCTTCCTGCATGTCCAGGATACGGTTGGCGGAGGCGGAGTCCTCGGACACCTTCGAAATGCGTTGGCCTGTAGACACCTGCTCGTTGAGCATGTTCATGTCCTTGGTCGTGCGTTGCAGGTGACCGAGGAGAGTGTCGGGGAAGGTGTTGCTAGTGACTCTCATTTTGTGGGAAACTGAGATTGTTACGTATTCAAATTTTGGACTAAACGAGTCGATTAACGATCAGGTCGAGCATCTCGTCGATCGCTCGGATCAGCTTACCGGTAGCTTCAAACGCTCTTTGGTACTTCATCATATCCGTCATTTCCTCATCGAGGGAGACGCCGGATACGGATTCTTGCTGTTGTTTGAGCATGTCGAAGACGATGGTTTCGTCTTCGAGGCGGGCTTCTACCTTGGCTACGTTTTCTCCGAGGTCCGTGACGACCGAGCGATAGTAGGTTGCGAAGTCTCGGTTACCGAGGCCTGCGAGACGATCGTCGTCGAGCTCCGCGATCGAGAGGACGAGCGAGTTGTCGCCCTTGTTTTGATCGGCATCGTTTGTGGTGCGCAGCGTGGTGGAATCCAGGTCGGCCGCGAGCTTGATGCCGGCGGCGGTAAACTCTGCCGCATCACCAGTATCGGCGAAGAAGTTGGTGTTGCTCGCAGCGGTTCCGATGTTGTAGAGCCCATTGACGCGCGTCACGAGTTCCTTGGCAAGGCCGTCGAGGCCGCGACGGTATTCCGCGATCGCTCCGTCGCGAGCTTTGAGGGAGCCTTCGATGCTTCCGCTCTTGATGTCGACTTGGATTTGGTTGTCCCCGACTACGAAATGGTAGTTCGGATCAGACGCGGTCGAATCGATGAAAGAGATTTGCTCGAAGCGGCCGCGCTCCACGAGGTCGAGCTGTGGCGAGTCTCCGCCGATGGTCGGTACGTAGACGCGAATCTGGCCGGAGCTTTCTGGAATCTCTTCGACCTTGACCTGCATGATTTCGGAGAGGTCTTCAAGCACGCCTTGACGCTGGTCGCGCAGGCTGAGGGCCTGGCCTGCATGGTTCGATTCGGCACGAGCGATTTCGGAATTGAGACGAGCGACTTCCTCGATCATCTGGTTAGCCTCTCCCAGATCCGTGCGAACCTGCAGGCCAATGTCGTCGTGCAAATCGCTGAAGCGCTCGGCGGTGACGTTGAGCTTTTCGGTAAGGATGTCGGCCTTCTGGAGCAGGGACTCCTTTTCCGCGTCCGAACCGGGATTGGCGGAAAGCGAATGGAAGGCGTTGAAGAAATTGTTGAGCGTTTCCGCGATACCTCCGCTGCCGCCGCCATTTGCGGTAGCGCCGTCAATGAACGGGGAATCGCCGGTACGGGTGATTTCCTGGCCGAGGCTCGACTCCGCCTTGGCGAGAGCCGCCTGCTGGGAGGTGAGCGATGCGTTTAAGCTAGTCTCGCGCAAAACCTCGCGGTCCAGAACCGCATCGCGCATGTGCTCGAAGCCTTGCACCTCTACTCCGAGGCCGCGAGGGCCACCCACTGTCTGCACATAGCCGTCCTCACCGATGACCACGCGCTGGCGGGCGTAGTCCGGATTATTGACGTTTGCCATATTGTTACCAGCAGTGGTGACCCCGAACCGGTGAGCGGTGAGGGCTTTGCTAGCGTTGGCAAGTTCGCCTATGATGTTTCCAGACATGTGGTGTGGGTATCCAAGTTTTGAATTCGAGTCGCAGCTCCGCTATTAAACGAAAGCCTGGTAGCGAGTTGGAAGTTTCGTCTTAACTCCGACTCGCCCCTTCTTGGTGTACGTTCGGTTGTAATTCTCTGGCTGCAGCTTTTGCATCGTCTCGTGGTTGATCTCCATGGTGCGAGAGAGCAGCATGAAGTTTTGGCGAGCCTTGTGGCGGGTACGGCGGATCATGTGGTTGATCTCGTCGACCAGAGCCTGGAGCATGGGCTGCATGAAATCGGGGAAATGAACGATCAGCTTGGAAAGCGGTTGCTCTTCGTCCGCGCCGCAGCCACGGGCCATCTCGCGGACAAACGCTTCGCGACGTTCACGAAGCCCGCCCATCTCGGACATGTAGCTTTCGATCTCGGCATTCGTATTGAGCACGAGTTCGGGATCTCGGCTGAAAATTTCCTCCTGCTGGCGTTCGAGCAGGTTATACAATCCTCCGTACTCCTGGACCTCGTTGCGAAGCAGCTCCACGAGCGGGTTCCAATCCTTTTCTTCAAAGTTATTACTCATGGGAATCTGCTCCCTTTCCTTCGTTTAGTTCTTGAGGAAACAATTGCGCCTGCAGCACGGAGGAGAATCCGAGAGATCCGCTCTTGGTTATGCTAGAGGCCAAGGAGTCCTTGATTAAGTGTTCGTACATGGGCGTCGATCCAGATCCGAAGTATCCGTTTTCTGGATCCATTGGCTTTAGAGCTTCGTCTAGAAATTGACGCAGGAGGATCCCTTCGAACTCCCCACCAAGTTGCTGCATTTGCTCGGCCCGAGAGGTGTCCTGGGTGAGCATCTGCTCTTTCCAGGAACTGCCGGTGAGGCCTGACATTGCTGTACTTGTTACGTCCATATTCGTTTCGTTAAATTAAGAGTTCGGTGAGAGCAGCGGCCCTACTTGATGATGAGCTCGGCCTGCAAGGCTCCGGCGCTTTTCATGGCTTGCAGGATCGACATCATCTCGCGGGTGGAGACCCCCATGGCGTTGAGCGCGTTGGTGACTTGCTGAATCGTCGGGTAGTCGGGAATCATGTGGAAGGCACCCAGCTCTTCCTTTACCTCGAGCTCCGTGCCTTGCGTGACTGCGGTTTCGCCAGTCTGGGAAAGCGGTCCTGGCTGTGAGACGTTTTGCGAACGGGCGATCGTCAAGCTAAGCGAACCGTGACTGACGGCCACCGTGGAGACGCGCACGCCTGCCGTGGCGACGATGGTGCCGGTACG
>JBNKSG010000018.1:0-13380 GCA_050297195.1 Opitutaceae bacterium
GCTCGAATCTGCCCCGGTCACCCTTTCACCAGAGTCTTCCGAATTCCGAGTCGACGTGAAGGCGACCGGTCATTCCTTCGAAGTGCTGCTCGATTCCTATACGGCCGCGATCGAGGTCGCCGAGACGGGCGTCCTTGAGAAGGCGGACTTCAGCTTCGCGGTGGTGGACTTGGTTTCGGACAACAAGAAGCGGGACAAGAAAATGCTCGACTGGCTGGAGTCGGACTCGATCCCGCAAATTGGCTTCACCCTCAAGGAAGTCCAGCAGCAGGGAGCGGGAATGGTAGGAATCGGCGACCTGACCATGCACGGCGTTACCCGCTCGGTGGAGGTGCCCTTTACGGCAGAGGTGGAAGGCGACCAGGTGACGCTGCAGGGAACGGCGGTAGTGGACCACACGAATTACGACTTGGATGTGATCACGATGTTTTTCATGAAAGTGAACCCGGAGCTGAAGGTATCCTTCAAGTTGGTTGGAACCCTCGCTGAATAATTGATGACTGCACTGATTGAAACGGAAGTGGACGAGGAGAAGGTCGTCCTGCTCAACGAAAGCTACGAGCGGATTGGCGCCCTCGCGAAGGCGGCGGCTCATACCGATGAAACTCCGCTACACCTCGCTTTTTCGCTTTTTCTGTTCGATTCGCGTGGTCGGATGCTGGTCCAGCGTCGGGCTCTGAGCAAACAGACTTGGCCGGGGATTTGGTCGAATTCGTGTTGCGGGCATCCGATGCCGGGCGAATCGATCGAGGAGGCGGTGTATCGGAGAACGAAGTACGAGCTGGGTATCGATCTGGAGAATGTGGAATGCGTGCTGCCCGACTTCCGTTACCGCGCGCGCTGGAAAGGGCTTTGGGAGAACGAATTCTGCCCGGTATGGGTGGGCTTCTTGGATTTCACGCCGGAGGACTTTTCTCGGGAGGAAGTCGACTCGGTCGCTTGGGTTTCGTGGGAAGCCTTTGCCGCTGCGAGCGGTGAGGATGGTGACGATGCCTTTTCCCACTTTTCCCCGTGGTCGAAAATGGAGGCCCGTCTATTGACGGAGAGCGAACAATTTCAAAGACTATTCTCGCGGCGCTGCGTATTGGCAGCTCCCGAATCCCTTAACGAAGAACCTCAAGACGAAAGACCAGAAAATGCCCTTTGAAACCCTTGTGCAGTTGGAACGTTTGTTCCCTGATTTGGATCGTTGCGAGGTGAAGCTGCGGTCGGCCCTGAAGCATGCTCTGGGAAGCCAAGGCAGTTTGGCTCGGGCACGACTGGCTTATTCGGTTGCCAGCGAAATGGGCTTGCCGGAGCGGGCCTGCGTGAACCTCGCCGCATCGGTCGAGTTTTTCCATGTAGCCTCGCTCATTCTCGACGACCTCCCTTGTATGGATAATGCAGATACGCGTAGAGGACAGCCATGCGTGCATCAGGTATATGGCGAGAGCTCTGCTATTTTGGCCGCTATGGCATTGATCAATCGGGCCTACTTTTTGATGTACCAGTCCTTTGCTAGCGCGAGCCAGGAAGATGCCCAGGAGGCGAACAAGCTGGCGGACGAGTGCCTCGGGCTTTCGGGGATCGTCAATGGCCAGGCTTTGGACCTCAATTTTGAAGGTACGGACCGCAGTCCGGACGTGGTACGCATGATTGCCCTCCAGAAGACGGGTGCCCTCTTTCGCTTGTGCCTTTTGCTTCCTGCTATCGTGGGTGGGGCGAGTCGCTACGAAAAGCTGCACCTCAGCCGCTTGTCCCATCTTTGGGGTGCTGCCTATCAGGCGGCGGACGATTTGAAGGATGTCCTGATCGGCGAATCGCATGCAGGCAAGACGGTACGGCAAGACGAGGCCCTGGGGCGTCCGAATCTCGCATTGCGAGCAGGCGTTGAGGCGGCCGCGGGAGAATTGGCTCAGCTGATGAAGGAGGCTTCTTGCTCCGTTATGGCCCTTTCCGGTAGCTACCCGCGCAAGTGGCTTGGGGTGTCGCTTTTCCAAAAAGAGTTTCTCGCGAAAGTGGAACCTCTTCTTTCTTGCGAGGAAGTGGCATGACCTTTGGGCGATTGATTGTTGTAAATGTATTGAGACATCGGGTACGCGCTTTAATCGGATCAGCGGGCATCGCCTTTGGCGTGGCTGCGATGATGACCGTGCTTTCCGTGGTTTTGGGCGCGATTGGGATGTTCGAGAAAATACTTTCGACCGATAGCAACTATCTCGTTTTCGAGCGTAATGTTTCCGACCTGTTTTTCAGCAGCGTATCCACGGATAGCTTATCGGGAATAAGGGCTTTGGATAATGTGGAATCCGCGAATCCGATATTGTTCGGGATCGTGTCCTCCGAAGAGAATCCGGTGATCACCTGTTTCGGTATCGAGTCGAGCGATGCTCGTCTCGCGGACGCGGAGTGGCTGGCGGGGGATCCTTCCAGCTTCAAGGAGTCGGATCGCCGCGTCTATCTCGGCTCTCGATCGGCCGAATTTCTCAAGGCGAAAGTCGGGTCCAAGGTTGCTATTGGAAAGATGGAGATCGAAGTGGGGGGCATCATGAAGATGGCCAGCGGCTTTGAAGACGGTGGCGTTTTCATGCCGTTGCCCTTGGCTCAGGAATTTTTCCACCGCGAAGGCTATTGCTCGATCATCGCGGTCAAGCTCCATGACCTAGATGAAGGGGAGGGATTCGAGCGTGTGATCGCGGATCGCTACGGTGACCTGATCGCCTTGGAGAACGAGGAATTCAGCCAGAGCTACAGCCAGTTTAAGATCATGTCGGCGACGGCTTGGGCGGTTGGCGTGTGTGCCTTTTTGCTCGGCGGTATGGGAGTTGCGAATACGATGTTGATGTCGGTGTTCAGTCGAATCCGAGAGATCGCGATCTTGCGCGTTGCCGGTTTTTCGAAAAGGCAAGTTTCGGCGATGATTGTAGGCGAGTCCCTGCTGCTAGCGGTCGTGGGATCGATAGCGGGTTTTGCCTTGGGCTACGGCGCCTTGTTTGTGATGACTCATGTTCCGCAGCTCAACGGCTACGTGCAGCCGGTCGTGGAGTTACCGATCGCGCTGGGGATCACCTTGGTCGCCTTTTTCACCAGTATAGCGGGAGCGATGTATCCAGCATACCATGCATCGAGAATTCAACCAGCGGAGGCTTTGCGTTATGAATAAGCTGCGTACGGAAAAGCCGGTGATCGAAGTGAAGCAAGTTTGCAAAAGCTTCGACGACGGAAAGATTCAAGTGCTTTCCGATGTTTCGCTGGATATCGAAACAGGAGAGGTCGTGGCCCTGTGGGGCGCTTCGGGTTCCGGCAAGACGACGTTGCTGCACCTGATGGGTGGACTTGATGCTGCAGATTGCGGAAAGGTCGTGGTCGATGGACTGGACCCCGCTTCGGAGGAAGATCGCTTGCGATTACGCCGAGAGAAGGTGGGATTCGTTTTTCAGCTTCACAACTTGATCGCGGACCTGACCTTGTACGAAAATTGCATGATCCCGTTGGTGGCGACCAAGGGGGATCGAAAGCACTTCGAAAAGCGCTTCGAGGAACTGTCTCGACTCCTCGGTATCGACCACCGTAAGGATCGACGGATACAGGAGCTATCGGGCGGCGAGCGCCAGCGGGTGGCGATCTGTAGGGCTCTGATGCACTCGCCGCGAGTGATTCTCGCTGACGAGCCGACGGGATCGCTGGACGAGAAGACGGGCGAGGCGGTTTTCGAACTGTTGAAGGAGACGGCGCGAAAGGAAAAGGTCACGATCGTGATGGCGACGCATGAGCGCCGCTTTGCGGAAGCGTGCGACCGGATTTTCCAGGTGCGCAGTGGCGTCGTTAAGGAAATATGACGGATGTTTCAGACAAGCATCGAGAGGCGATTCAAGTGCGAGTTGCCGCGTTCAGCGTCTCCTGGTTAGCGGTTTCCAACCTGATCGGGCTTGGGCTCGCCCTGGTGCTGCTTTGGCCGAGTCTCGGTAACTTGTTAGGTCGTTTTGGATACGGGAGATGGATGCCGCTCCATATGGACTGGCAACTCTACGGCTGGTGCGCATTGCCAAGCCTTGGCTTGATTGCCATCCGTTTCTGGAAGCTGGACCCGAGGGCGGGCGAGTTTTGCAGCCGGAGCTTCTGGATTTGGAGTTCGGCTCTTCTGGTGGGGGGCGCGAGTTGGTTGAGCGGGGAATCGATCGGGAAGCCGTTCCTGAATTGGAGCGGTTTTGCCCGAATCTATTTTGCCTTGGCCTTGAGCGCGATTTGGTTGTTCGTTGCCCAGAGCTGGTGGGGGCGCTGGGGGCGGAACGAAGCTTCGAAAGCGAATCTTTATTTGGATGGGCTTTTCTTGCTTGGGCTCGCATCGGTACCGGTGGCCTTGTTCCTGGTGTCGGACGCGACGGTTTATCCGCCCGTTAACCCGCATAGCGGAGGGGCGACAGGACATTCCCTTTTGCTCTCTACCTTGGGAATCGTCGCTTTGATGGGCTTGCTTCCCAGCATGGCTCTCGGCGTGAAGCGACGTAGCACGGTATCGCCGCTTTCCCTCTACGTTTATGCGGCCGCCTATCTCGCCTCGCTTGTAGTTTACCTATCGATACGGCATGGGCATGCTTCGAATCGTGGCTTGGACCAAATTCTTGGATTGGGAACCTTGATGGTTTGGCCGCTTTTGGTGGCCTGGCTATGGAATGGGTACGAATGGAAACGGGAGTCGCGCCTGTGGCGAGGGATGTTTTTCTTTTGGTGGGGGCTCTTGGCGGTGAGCGGCTGGTTGGTGTTTTTGCCGGATGTACTAGAAGTGATCAAGTTTACGAATGGAATGGTGGCTCACGCTCACTTGGCGATGGCGGGAATGGTGAGCGCTTTGAACATGCTGATGCTCATCGAGATGGGTGGTTCCGATCGAGTGGCGAGATCGCTTGCGAGTCCGCGAGTCGCTTGGTTTTGGAACTTGGCGCTGGCCCTTTTTGTGGCGGCGCTCGCGTATCAGGGCTTTCGCGAAGGCAAGGATCCAAGCCGCTTGTTCTTGTTCGGGGAAGTATCCGCAGTCCTCTATTTTCTACGTTTGGTGGCGGGAGCAGTGATGCTGTACTGCAGTATTTTTTGGGTATGTAAAATTTGGAGACATAAAGATGAAGGTTAGATCTTTTGCAACGTGGGTGAGCCTTTTGGCCTGCGTAATGGATGGCGGGACAGGTTTGTTCTTGGTCTTCGCTCCCGCTTTCACCTTGGGGCTCATGGGATTGGATTCGATGGGAGCTCCTTTGCCATACCTGCAGTTCATCGGAGCGTTCGTCTTTGCGATCGGCACGCTTTACGGGGTGGCTTGGTATTATTTGAAAAGGGGGAGCTGGGTGGAGTGGCGCATGGTGTGGCTTGCTACAGCTTGGGCTCGATTGTGTGTAGGCTCGACGGTGTTGGGGCTGATCTTGACGGGCAGGCTGGAGGTCGCGTGGATCTCGGTGCCGGTAGCCGATCTTGGGCTCGGGCTTTTTCAGTTTTGGTATTTGGCTCGGACCAAGCGTGTCGATGGATAGATCCGATCCAGAATATCCCTTTGGGGGGAAGCAGTCGGCAGTGGCCTGCGGATTGGTGGCCTGCACCTTTTTCTATTTTCTGCTGTTTGCCCAGTTCGCGCTTTTGCATCGTATCGAAGAACTGGATGCAGCGAAGGCATGGCTTCAACCCGTGATGCTCTTGATGGGTGTGGGTGGATTGCTTGGCAGCTATTTGGCTTGGCGTTTGTTTTCCTTGAGATCGCTGACGCGACTGCTGGGGAGCTCCTTCGCGTTTTGCTCGCTGCTCGCTTTTGCGGCGGGAGCCTTGGAGCGGATCGAGTTTTATCTGGGGATAGGTTTTTTCGTCGGCTTCTTTTTGGGTCTGCTGACGGTCGTGGTGGTACCGAGTTTGCGTCTGCTGGTGGGCGGTCGCAGGATTGGTGTAGTGACTGGCTTGGGAACGGGGCTTGCGTATTTCGCCAGCAATATTCCGTGGCTGTTTCAGCAAAGCGCGGAGGCGCAGTGCTGGGTGGCCGGAGGCGTGGGCCTGCTCGGCGTGTTGGTCACCTTCTTTTTGCCGCAGCAATGGAATGCCGAATTGCTGGAAGGCGAAACCGCCTCGTCTCGCTCGAGTGACCGCTTAGCTTGGCTTGTATTGGTTTTCTTTGCTTTGGTGTGGCTTGATTCGGCGGCGTTTTATGCGATCCAGGAGACGGATGGGATGAGGGACCAGACCTGGGGCACGCCTTCCCATCTATGGGGGAACGCAGTGGTGCATTTGGCCTTTGGCTTGCTGAGCGGTTGGGCTTTGGACAAGGGCTTCTTGAAATCGGTCCTCGGTGGAGCGATGCTGTTTTTGGTAGCGGGCTGTTTGTGGTTGAAGATTGGATATGGCGATTTGCCGTGGTTTGGCGCATCGCTGTACGTAGCGGGGGTTTCGCTTTATTCGACGGGGCTCGTGGCGGTGATCGCGATGAGGGGAAACCGGGTCGCCAGCTGGGATATGCCTAAAGCGGCGGCTTTGCTATTGGGAGTCGCGGGGTGGATCGGTTCGGGCATGGGCATAGGCATGGCTCGGGATCTGGGCACGGTTCCGTATGCGTTCCTAGCCGCCGCTTCTCTTGTGGCGGTGGTGGCGCTTGGGGGCATCGGAAGATCGGAACGAGAGGGGGCTGTATGAGGACGGCTCTGGTCATCGCGGTTTTGCTGTTGGCAGCAGGCGGGTGGAATGCGTTTTCGAACCGAAGCGTGTCGAGCCGGCGGGGGCAGGAGGTTTATGTCTCCGAGGGATGTATCCATTGTCACTCCCAGTTTGCTCGTCCTGAAAGTTTAGATACGGAAATGTACGGGCCGGCGACTTTGCCAGACTCGAAGCCCGGAGAGGCGGTGTTGATTGGAAACCGTCGACAGGGACCGGATCTGAGCGCGATTGGACTGCGTCGTTCGCGCGACTGGAATCGCGCGCATCTGATCGATCCGCAGCTGGTTTCGCCGGGCACTCGAATGCCCAGTTATCGGCACTTGTTCGAAGGTGAGGGAGAAGGCGGGGAAGCCTTGCTGGACTACCTTGCCGGTTTGGGTGTGGACGGGGCGGCTGAGTGGTATCGGCAGACCGCTTCCTGGAGTTGCGAAGTGGCTTCCGGCGATCGGGAGGAAGGCGAGGCGCTCTTTGCCCAGCTTTGCCAGCAGTGCCATGGCCCAGAGGGGCGAGGGGATGGGGCGCTGGCGGAACGCTTTTCGCAGCGGCCGACGAATTTTGCGGCTGGCGGATTTCGTTTCGCCCCGGAGGCTTTGGAAGCGGAGCCGCGTCGCGAGCTTTTGGCGAGGATTGTGAAGTATGGGATCTCCGGGACTTCAATGCCTGGGCATGAGTATTTGACGGATGGGGACATAGCGGATTTAGTGGCGTTTGTAAGTGGGTTTTCGGTACGTTCTGAAGCTGAGAAATGAGGATACTGATTGTAGAGGATGAAGTCCGGGTTGCTGGATTCATTGAGAAGGGGTTTCGAGAGAATTCCTATGCGACTTCCTGCGCGAGAACATGTGCCGAGGCGAACGACCTGCTCAGCGAAGGGGAATATGACTTGGTGGTCTTGGATTTGAGTTTGCCCGATGGGGATGGGCTGGACCTTTTGGGGGAGTGGCGGCGTTACGGATTCGAGGAGCCGGTCATTATTTTAAGCGCGAGAGATTCGGTGAAGGATCGGGTGGGCGGCTTGAATCTCGGAGCAGATGACTACATGCCGAAGCCGTTTTCCTTCGAGGAGTTGCTGGCTCGAGCTCGTTCGTTGATGCGGCGTCAGGGCAAGACGAAGCAGACTGTATTGAAATATCGGAACATCACGCTCGATTTGCTAGCGCACAGCGCGAAGGTCGACGATCGGCAGATCGAGCTGACGAATCGCGAGTATGCCTTGTTGGAATTTCTGATGCAGAACCAAGGGCGTGTGATGACTCGGACGGCGATCGGAGAGCGGATCTGGGAGGCTCGCTATGACATGCAGACGAATCTGATCGACGTGTATATCAGGAAATTGCGCCAGCACCTTGGCGACGATGGGGATCCTCCGATCATCAAGACGGTGAGGGGCGTGGGGTATGTATTACCATGAGGTCGATTTCTTTTCGCCTGACCCTTTGGTATGCTTTGGCTGCGACCTCCACGGCGGCGGTTTTCATGTTTATTGGACGGTATGCTCTGGAGAAGAGTTATATTGCGGGAATCGATGACCTGAACGACAAGGAGTATGAGGAAATTGCTCCTCGTATTTTAGAGACGGATCCGGGCGATATCGATGCTGCGGTAGAATCTATAGTAGCGCACACTGAGATCGATGCTTCGCTCTATTTTTTTCAGATCGCTCGCAGTGATGATTCGGTGTTTTTTACCAGCAGCAATTTGGCTGGTCACCATCTTCCTGTGGAGGTTCACGGCAAGAGGGTGGCGACGGTGGGGGACGACGAGCTTGGCCTCCTGCGTTCTGCGGAGTATAAGGTGAATGGATACGATTTGCATATCGCCTCATCGCTGCAAGGATGGGAAACTTTGAATGCTCGCTTGCTCCAGGTATTGGGGGTTATTTTATCAGCGGTTCTTGTGGCGAGCTTGGTCGTTGGGTATTTCCTGAGTCGAGTTGCTTTGAATCCGCTTGCCAATATTGAGCGAACGGCGAACCGAATCGGAGTTGGGAATTTGAGCGAGCGCATTGAAATTCCGAATACGAAAGACGAGTTGGCGCGCTTGTGCCTCTTCTTGAATGAATTGTTTGACCGCTTGGAGTCTGCGGTATTGCAGGCGCAAAAGTTCGCCTCGGATGCGTCGCACGAATTGAAGACTCCGCTCTCTCTGGTGCGGCTGCGTACGGAGTCGCTTTTGAAGGCGGAGGATGCGGTGAGCGAGGAGCGTCGGGAGGAACTGGAGGAGCAGCTGAAGGATATCGAACGATTGGGGCTGGTGATCGACGATCTGTTGCTTCTTTCGAAATCGGAGGCGGGGGTGCTGAAGCTGGACTTGCAGGAGCGCGGTACGCTGGGATTCCTGGAGGATTTTGCTGAGGATGCTTCCGCGCTTTGTGAAGATCGCGGCGTGCGTTTCCGTTTGGAGGAAAAGGCGCGTGGGGTGGCTTGCTACGATGACACCTGGCTGCGGCACACCCTGTTTAATTTGCTCTCCAATGCCTTGAAGTTTTCGTCAGTGGGGGCGGAGGTTTATCTGGAATCGAAGATCGAGGAGGGGCGTTGGGTGTTGCTTTTCCAAGACGAGGGTCCGGGGGTGGAAGCAGTGAAGCTGACGCGGATTTTCGAACGCTTTTACAGCGATACGACGGGGCTGGAAGAGTCTGGTTCGGGACTGGGGCTGGCGTTGTGCAAGAGTATCGTGCTGCAGCATCGCGGTACGATCGCTGCGAAGAACCGTGAGGATGGCAGCGGCTTGCTTATCGAGATCCGTTTGCCGCTGAGCTTCGATGGCTAGGGGCTGGGAGCTGGCGTCCGGCTTGTCGGTGGCTCGCGAGGAGAAGCGATTGCATGCGGTTTCGCTGCAGGAGTCCAGCTCGGGAGACTTGCAAATCGTCTGGCTGGGACATGCTTGCTTTTTGCTTCGCTGGAGGGGCGTTTCCTTGTTGATCGATCCTGTCTTTAGAAAGTGGATTGGCGTGTTTCCGCGACTGTTGCCTTTGCCGCGGATCGAGGAGATTGGCTTTTTGGATGCGGTCTTGGTGAGCCACGGGCATATGGATCACTTGGACGAAGGCAGTATCCGTTCGGTGGATCCAAGGCGTATTGTCATACCTAGGAAGACGGCGGGCTTTTTGGGGCGGGACTTGAGGGACCGGTGCGAGGGGGTGGAACTGGATCAGGAAATTGAGCTAGGTCCCTTGCGAATCACGGTGGTACGGGCGGCGCACGGTGGGTGGCGTTATCCTTGGCAGCGGGGCTATTTCGCCTGTGGGTTCGTGATCAGCGATGGAGAGCGTACGGTTTATGCGGCGGGTGACACGGCGTTTGGCGAGCATTTCGGGGAAATTGGGTGTCGTTGGGAAGTAGATACGGCGTTGCTGCCGATTGGGGCTTACTCGCCGCAGTGGTTTTTGCAGAAGCGGCATTTGAATCCGGAGGAGGCCTGTCGGGCGGCGAAGGACTTGAGGGCGAGGGAAGTGATGCCGTTTCACTTTGGAACGTACCGCTTGAGCCTGGAACCGCAGGACGAGCCGCTGAGGCGTTTCGCTGTGGCGGCGAGGGAGGCGAATCTGGACTGGCGCGTGCCTTTGGGACTGGTTGAACGGGGATGACGCCCGCGATACCGAGGAGCGCTTGCGGCGACAAAGCGTAGCGCCCGTGGGTGCCCCGCTTTGTCTGGGCGTCTTCGGAGAAGCCGCGCCACCTTTTTGTGGGTTCATCACCCAAAGCAGTGGAAATGGCTGTTTGGGTAGAATGAAGCATTCATCAGTAGGGCATGGCGCAAGCGCCAGCCCTACGCTCGAAAGGCGTCTTCCCGCAAAATGGTGATGACTTTTTTTGTCGGGCTCTAGCCGTTCCAGCTCGGTTGGTTGAGCAGGGTGGCCCAGTTGGGCGGCGAGTAGCAGACGTAGGCCCAGGCGATGCGGTCTGTTCCTGTGGCGTCCTTCACCCAGATGACGCGTCGTTGATAGGCGCTCTTGACGCCGGGTACGAAATTTTCCCAGGCGTCCATCTTCTTGAGGGAGTTCGGCTCGAGCGGGTATTCGAAGAGTTGGCCTTCGATCGATTTGGCTTCCAGCTCTGGCGGGGTGGTGGTGGATTGCAAGGCGAGGGCGTTCGACCAGTCGCTTGCGAGATCCTTGCTGGCGTCGAGCAAGGCCAGCTCGGGTTCGATTTGCAGGATGGGGTAGCCTTCCCTCAGTCGCCAGAGGGAGCCAAGGGCTGTCGCTGGCGTGATGGAAAGGGGTGGGACGCAATGTTGAGCGTGCTCGGGCTGGTCGCTTTTGAGGGTTCCGTAAGTGAAGAGGTAGTGGGAGCTCATTGAGGGTGAGTGATTTTGTTTATCGTTGCCTACACCAGACTGGCACTTTTTGCAGGTAAAATGAATCGATCTGGGAATATCCTCTAGCTTGCTTGTTCGTATATGCAAATTGCCCGTTGCTGAGCTTGGGGAGTTGTGCTCCTGCATCAGTTCGCTTCGTTGACCTCTAATCCCCTTTTTGCCACCATGACTTTTTCTTGTCCGTCCTTCTTCGTTTCGCTTCGCGCTCTCTCGCTGGCAGCGTTCGTGGCGGGTGTCGAAAAGGGAGCCGAGCTTATGGAAGCGAATTTTGGAGCGGAGGCCTGCTTTGCTTCCGCGAACTCGAACTATCAAACATCACAGTTTTATGAATACATTGTTCAATCTTAGGTTTTTGGGGAGCGTTCTTGCGGCGATTCTGTTGTTCGCAACGTCCGGTTATTGCGCATGGGAAAAGGGGCAAGCTTTGCCGGATTTGGCTTCCTTCACGCTGGAGGGAGAGGTTCCGGAGCTTTCGGGCAAGGTGACATATGTCGACTTTTGGGCTTCTTGGTGCGCGCCGTGCAAGGCGTCCTTCCCGGAAATGGAGCGCTTGTATCGGGAGAACAAGGATGCGGGGTTTCAGGTGTTGGCGGTGAGCGTTGATTCTAGAGAGAAGTCGATGCAGACGTTTCTGGATCGGGCGAAGCCGAGCTTTGCGGTGGTTTGGGATGTCAAGCAGTCGCTGGTGGCGAATGCCGAGGTCGAGGTGATGCCGACCTCGTTTTTGATCGATGCGAAAGGCGTGATCCGCGCTGTCCACTACGGTTGGCATGGCGGAGAGACGGTTGGGGAGCTGGAGAGCGAGATTGCGGAGTTGTTGAAGGAGGTGGAGCAGTGAGATGGCTTCCGAGTTTTGGGCCGCGAGCTCTTTGGGTGGGTGGCGGAGGGTGCGGTTGTAACTAGTTCGTTGCTTCGGGAGTGACGCGGACGCTCGCCGGAGCGAATTGCCAATACCTTCAGAGTCCGCCGAAAAGGTCGTCGAGGGATCGCTCGACTTTTATGGATACGGCCTGCTTTTCGCGGGCGGAGGTTAGCAGGGCGTCGACCATCTTGTGGAAGGCGAGGGCTTGCTTGCCGTTGGCGGCGGGTTCTTCGTTGGTTTCGACGGCTTGCAGGAAGGATACGGCGACGGCTCGGAGTTGGGAGCTGGAGCAGGACGACTTCGCGTAGTCGTATCGTTTTCCTTCGGCGTCGTTGCGTTGCCCTTTGGCGATGTCGATCGAGCCCCGCGTGCCGACGAAACTGATTTCCTGGGTGGTTTCGCCGGCGGGCAAGGCGGCGTTGAGCTGGGCCGAGATTTGCAGGCAAGCTCCGTTCTTGAAGCGTACCATCCCGCTGATGCTGTCTTCGGCAGGGTGTTCGAGATCGCTGCCGTGCTGGTCCGAAAAGGAGCTGAAGCGAGCGGCCATGGCTTCCATGGGGTCGGGGGCTCCCATGGCGAACCAAAGCGCGTCGAGGGTTTGGGCTCCGACTTCCAGCAAGGCACCGCCGCCGAGGTCTCGCTCGAGTCGCCAGGAGTTTTTGCCATGCGGCCAATCCGAAATCTGGATACTTGCGTTTCCATGCGTGGGCTCGCCGACCTCGCCTGCGTCCACGAGCGCTTGAGCGATGGATACTCGTGGGTCGAAACGGAGCGGGTTGGCCCACATGAAAATTTTTCCGACCAGTCCGGCGGAGGTGACGATGTGGGAAACCTCGCTCCCGCGAACGCCTACTGGGGCGGCGCAGAGAACGTGCAGGCCGCGATCGAAGGCGGCGCCTACGTGGCGCTCGTGCAGGTGGGTCGGGCTGGCTACGATGACGGCGTCGACTTGGGCGCTGAGCAGAAGGTCGTCGATCGAGTCGAAAAGGGAGTCGTTCGCGACCTGCAGGCTCTCCGCGGCGCTGCCGCGAACTGCGGCGTCGGGATCGGCGATAGCGACGATGTCCGCGTTTTCCAGATCAGCGAAACCGGAGGCGAGCGTAGCTCCGTAGTTGGCTCCGACGAGGGCGATACGTGTAGGCATGGGTGGGAGAGTGAAGGGTGATCCGCCTTCGCTCTTTGAGCTACGGCGTGACAAGAGGGTGAGTGAGAAATAGGGTGGGGTGAAGGGCGAAATTGAGAGATTTGGGAAGTTTGGTAAGAAGAGTTTACGCGGGCTGAAGCTCCGCGCTACGGTTTGGGGAATGTTGAGGACTGAGCAGTTGGCGTTTTGGGATTGGGAGGCGGTTTCGTTGGAGGTGGCAGCGGGCGAAGCCCTTTGCGTGCAGGGCGCTTCGGGCTCGGGCAAGTCGCTGCTGCTGCGGGCGGTGGCGGACCTGATTCCGCACACCGGCGATGTCTTTCTGGAGGGGACGGCTTGTAGTGAAACTTCGCCTACGAAGTGGCGGAGAGAGGTTTGTTTCCTCTCGGCGGAG
>JBNKSG010000018.1:13390-31184 GCA_050297195.1 Opitutaceae bacterium
AGGCGCTTTGGTGGGAGGATCGTGTGGGCGAGCATTTTTTGAATCCGGTCCCGAAGGAGCGAATCGGGCGATTGGGCTTGGCGGCGGATTGTCTGGATTGGGAGGTTTCTCGCCTTTCCATGGGCGAGCGGCAGCGCCTCGGACTCTTGCGGACGCTCGATCGGGAGCCGCGGGTTTTGTTGCTCGACGAGCCGACATCGAACCTTGATTCGGAAACGGGGGCTGCGGTGGAGTCCTTGTTGCGTGAATACATCGAGGAGCGAAGGGCCTGCTCGATTTGGGTGACGCATGACGAGAGGCAGGCGGTCCGATTGGGCGGGCGGGTTTTTCGGATGTCGGACAAGCGCTTGGCGGAGGTGGAGCGATGAATACGATCGACCTTTCGTACTGGGATCTTGGATTAGCGGCGTTGTTGGCGGTGGCGCTGGCGGCGCTTTTTCGCGGGATGCGTCTGGGGATCTCCGGTAGCTTGCTGGTGGCAGGCGGGCGGATGATGATCCAGCTCACCTTGGTGGGCTATGTCTTGCGGTTCCTTTTCGAGGAAGGGCGGCCATGGCTGGTGGTGGCGATGGCTGCGGTGATGCTTTCGGTGGCGTCGCGGGAGATCTTGGCGCGGCAGAAGCGCAAGCTGACGGGGTGGCGTAGCTGGCGCTTGGGGGCGTCGACTTTGTTTGTCTCCTCCTTCGCCATTTCTCTTTTTGGCCTGCTGGTGGTGGTGAGGGCGGATCCGTGGTATGCGCCGCAGTACGCGATCCCGATTCTAGGGATGATCATCAGCAACACCATGAATGCGATCAGTCTGGGCATGGACCGTCTGACGGATGCGATTTACTCGAACCGGAATGTGATCGAACAGCGCCTGGCTTTGGGGCAAAGCCCCCAGGAGGCGATTGGCGGTTATGCGAAGGACTGTATCCGCTCGGGTATGACGCCGGTTATCAATTCGATGGCGACGGCGGGGATCGTGTCCTTGCCGGGGATGATGACGGGGCAGATCCTCGCTGGGGCGTCGCCGGTGGAGGCAGTCGAGTACCAGATCGTGATCTGGTTCATGATCGCGGGCGGATGTGGTTTTGGGATGACGGTGGCGATCAAGCTGCTGAAGGGGCAGCTCTTCGACGAGCGCCAGCGTCTGCGGCTTGAGCGTCTGCGGTAGGGGTGGCGCCTGCAATGCTGCCGGTGGCTGAAGCGCGGCGCTGCGTTAAGGCTGGCCGGCTGCATGCGGAGTTGCTCAGGTCCGCTTTTCCTTGGCGTAGATGGAGACCTTGGGGGTGAGTCCGCCGAGGATCTGGCGGGCGCGCTTGAGGGCTTTCGCGGTGGAAAGGGTGGGGTTGCTCTCGTCGTCGGCGAAGAGGTTGATGGGATTGATGACCGTGATGATGCCGGAGTTTTCGAAGATGCGCATGGTGTCGGGGCGAACCTCGCTTACCAGTAGGATGCGGTCTCTCTCGTTCATGTACATGATGAGCTCCTCGAGGGCCATGCAGCTGGTGGCGTCGAGGTTGTGGGCGTTGCGTAGTTTCATGACAACTACCTTGAGGTTCACGTCGTCGGCGACGCGCCGCATCTGGTCGCGGAAAAGCTCGGCGGCGCCGAAGAAGAGCTCGCCTTCCACGTGGACGATGGAGACTTCTGGGTCGGCGCGTTGCTCCTTGTCGCTGAGCTGGCCGATTTGGCCGGTTTCGTTGTCGATGGCGACTTCCACGATTTCGGGACTGGCAACTTTTTTGAGGAAGAGGGCGATGGATACGCAGGTGCCGATGTAGATGGCGAAGTCGAGGGCGAAGAGCAGGCCGGTGAGGAAGGTAACGTAGAAGGTGATGCTGTCGGAGCGAGTGCTCTTGGTGACGATCTTGAGCTGGTACTTGTTGAGAAGGGAAATGCCGATGGATATGACCACGACGGCGAGGGCTGCGGCAGGGACGAACCGAACGAGCCCTGCGAGGGCGAAGGCGCTCGCGAGCATGATGATGCCGGAGTAGATACCGGAGATGGGGGTGAAGGCGCCGGACCCGACGTTGAGCTGGGAGCGGGTTAGGGATCCGGATGCGGCCATGCCGGAAAAGAGGGAGCAGCCGAGGTTGGCCATGCCTGCGGAGAACATTTCTTGATTGGCGTCGAGGCGATCGCCGGCGCGGGCGGCCAGCGATTTCCCGATGGAGTTCCCTTCCAAGGCGCAGAGCAAGGCGATGGCGATGGCGGGAGAGAGCATCAGGTTTATGTTTTCCTGGCTGATGTTCGTGGGAAGGGTGAGTCCCCACTCTCCAGTGTTTAATTCGGGAAGCAAGGAAACGGAGAAGCCAGGTATGTATCGAGTCCCTAGATACGCGAGGAAGGACGAGAGTACCAAGGTGATCGCGACGTTCGGAAGCCGGTGGAAGTACTTTTCGATTACGATGAAGATCACGGCGGTGGCGATGCTGAGTCCCAGTGTCGACCACTGGACTTCGTTGAGGTGGCGGATCGTGAGGTCGACTACTTGGAAGAAGGTTGAGGCGTCCGCTTTTTCATCGGGGGTAAAGTCGAAGCCGAGGGTTTTTCTCAGCTGGTTTGCAATGATCAAGGACGCTGCTGCGGTGATGTAGCCGGTGATCACCGTACGCGATACGTACTGGATGAGGCTTGCCACGCGGACGAGCGAACCAATGACGAGGACGATTCCCACCAGTAATAGGAGTAATGGCAGGTTGGATACTGCATCTTGCTCCGAAACGATCCCGAGGGCCGTAAAGGAGCTCAGAACCATTACCGAAGTGGCATTGGTAGGGCCGAGGGTGATGTACTTGGAGCCGGCGAAGAAGGCGCCGATCACGGTGGCTACGACCGAGCCGAAGATTCCGTAGCGCAGTGGGAGCCCCGCGATGGCGGCGTAGGCCATGCCCTGGGGAAAGGCGAGCAGGGCTACGTTGAGGGCGGCCCGGAAGTCCCCGGCGAACGCTTTTCCGTTGTATCCAGCTGCCGTTCTCCGGAGGGGGAAGATATCGAGTCCGGGGCTTGGTTGCTTCGCTGCCTTGCTTTCCTTTTTATCGCTTGCCGAGGAATCTGCCATGTGTGGGGAGGGAGGGCGATATCGAGCAGCCCAGCTTATGTTGCAGCAATGTGGTTAGAAAGCTGAGGCATGCAAGCGAAGGATTCGCGCGTTCGCAATCTGTCGTTGCGGTGAAGGGCTTTGTGACTTCAATGGGCCGCTCATGAGTTCGAACCAGTCCAGTACCGCCGGTGATGTTGGCAGCGTAAATTCCACTGAGGTGGTTTGCCTTTTTTTGGGCAACAGCAAGATCGTGACACGTCGCGGCCGAAATTGCGGCAAGCTCAAGGCGTTCGCGACGGGAGAGGATGCGGTAGAAGAGGCGGCCTCGCGCCTGCGGGAGCTCGGGCGTGCGGAGAATCTGGTGGAGGTGGCTCCGGGGCTTTACTTCGCGGCGCTCGACCAGAACGAGCTGCCGGAGGCCTTGGCGGACGAAGGTTGGTTTGCCCTCCCCTTGCGCGACTTTTACGAGGAGAACAAGCTTCCGACGGAGGCTCTGGAGGGCCTGCGAGCCAATGCCATCCGCATCCCCTACCTGTATCTCAACACAAATGAATACATCTACCGCTTCCGGGCGGAGAAGGAGCGAAATCGCAAGGTCTACCAAGTAGACGACACTTCGGTTGCCCTCTACCACAGCGCCCTGTGCGACGCGATCAAGGCGGTCAAGCGAGCCAAGGAGCGCTCCGCCACCACGCCGGCCCATCTCGACTTTGGAGCCACCGAGTTTCTCCTGCCCAGCCATTTCGGCTTTTGTCTCGGAGTGCAGAATGCCATCGAGCGGGCCTACGAAACCTTGGCGGCCAATCCGGGCAAGCGCGTCTTCATGCTCAGCGAGCTGATCCACAATCCCTTCGTGAACGAAGACCTGCAGTCGCGCGGGCTCAAGTACTTGCAGAGCGACAAAGGGGTACCGCTCGTGGAATCGGAGACGGGGCGGCCTTATTGGGATAGCTTGAGCGATCAGGATATCGTCATCATCCCAGCGTTCGGGGCTCGCGACGAGGACAAGCTGCGCCTGATCGAGCGCGGCTTGCCGATCCGCCAGTACGATGCGACCTGCATGCTGGTGGAAAAGGTTTGGAAGGCGGCCCGCCGCTACGGCCAGCAAGGCTATACCGTTGTGATTCACGGCAAGGCCGAGCACGAGGAGACGAAGGCGACCTTTTCCAACAGCGCCAAGTACGCGCCTTCCGTGGTGATCCGCGACATGAAGGAAGCGGCCATTCTCGGCGCGGTGATTCGCGCCGAATCAGCGGAGGAAAAGCGTCGCTTGTTCGAACCCTTCCTCTCGCGGTCCTCGGTCGGCTTCGACCCGAGCAAGGACCTCGATCGCCTCGCTCTCGTTAACCAGACCACCCTCTTGCGCAACGAGACCTTGAAGATCATCGCCTATCTCGAGGAGTCTCTGACGGCGGCTTATGGAGAGGCGCAAATCACGGACCATCTTGCCATGAGCAGCAAGGGCGACACGCTTTGCTACGCGACCCAAGTGAACCAGGACGCGCTCGCCAAGGCCCTCGACGAGGACATCGATGCGGCGATCGTGGTTGGCGGCAAGAACAGTTCGAATACCTTCCAGCTATTCCGTCTCTGCCAGGAGCGCTTTGGCGAGCGGGCTTTCTATATCCAGAGCGAGGCGAACATTTTGTCCAAGTCGCAGATCGAGCATTTCATTTTTCCCTACGATCCGAAGGACCCGAAGCAAGGGCTCATGGAGACGCGCCCGTTTTTGCCCGAGAAGGAACGTATCCGCGTGCTGGTGACTGGTGGCGCGTCCTGTCCGGACGGGATTTTGCAGCAGATCATTTGCCGGATAAATGGCTTCTTCCCGTCCGAAAAGATCCGCTCCATCGATAGCGTGCTAGCCGATTTTGAGTAGGCGGGACGGAGGCCTTCTGCTTGCTCGTTCAATCTATTTGCGGATTTACGGTTTCTCGTCCTTGACCGCAGTACATCTACGGAGTTATACCGATGCATTGGCAACCGCCTTCGTATTAGTCCTTAACCCCTTGATTCATACCCATGACAGCTAGCACAGCTTCCGAAGACCTCCTCGCGTCCCTCCGTTCCGAAACCGAAAGTTCGCTTTCCCGTATCAAGGAACGCAGTGGCCAAGACCTTACCAACAAAATAGCCGAGCTGGAATCCCAGCTCGAAGACGCGGCCAAAATCAAGAACACGGAAGAGCGCACGATTCGCATGGACGTGCTCAAGGCAGACTTTGACAAGCTTCGTTCCGAGCTCAACGCCGAGGAGGCGGACCTGTCCCAAGCGGTTCTCGGCCTGAACGCCCTCATGAACGAGATGGGCGAAGAATATGCGGACCTGCAAAAGCTCTCTCCCGAGGAGCAGAGGGTTATCGACGAAGCTCAGGAAGGTGTGGCCAAGGCTGAGTCGGCCCTGCGCAAGGTCGAGGACGCTCCTGGCTGGAAGTTCATTTTTTCCTCACGTGAAAAGTCGCTCCGCGAGGCGAAGGAAGGCATCGATGCCGCCAAGCAAGGTGTGACCGCTGCCGAAGCCAAGGCGAAGGCGATGGCCCGCGACCGTTTGATGAAGGCGGACATCGAGGAGAGTTTGCAGGAATTCATGTTCAAGGTGCAGAAGACGATCGAGATCATGGAAAATCGCTCCGTCGAGATCGTTAAGCAGCTGGAGGCGGTCAGTATCCGCAAGGCCGAAGCCTTCCGCGTGAAGGAAGAGGCAGCCAAGGTGCTCGAAGAATTGGATACGCGGCTCAACCAGCAAGAAGCGGAGATGCGTTCTGCGGAAGAGCAGATCGAATCGCTTGCCAATGGTTCGTCGGAATACGTCGCCCAGGAAAAAGCTTTGTCCGCCCTTCGGGCCGCAGTCGAAGAGACGCGTGGTAAACGCAACGAAGCCTTAGTGCTCTTCCAGTCCAAGGAACGTTTCGCGGCCGAGCTCGACGTGCACGAGAAATCTCAGATGAAGCTGCGCGACAACCAGCGAGCTTGGATCACGCTTCTCAAGTCCGATACGGAAGAGCGCCTGATCACTTTCCGTTCGCGTCTCGAAGCGATGAAGGCGATGAGCGATCAGGACGTCGCTCAGAACTTGGACAACCTCGGCACTGCTATCGACAAAAGCAATGTAGACTTCATGGCAAAGGTTGGATCCGCATCCGACCAACGCCGCATGGAAATGATCGAGAGCCAGCCCGATCGCATCAAGCGTATCGAGGAAGCCCGCGCCGCCCAAGCGGAGGCTCAAGCCCAGATCCGCGAGCGCGAGCGCGAGGCCCTTGAGAAATTCCGCGAACGCTATGGTATAGATCCAATGGATTCCTCGTTCTTCACCTACGCGGATGGGGAAGGAACTTCCAAGGAATCCTAATTATCGGAATTGTAGCCAATTTCCAATTACATGAGCCTGACCAAGGAATTGGCCGAGAGCGGGGATTTCGTATCCCTGCCTAGGGAGGACGACTACCTCTTGTACTTCGAGCAGATCAAGCGCGTTTGCAACGCGCTTGACGCGTGGTGCGAGCAGCAGGCTGCTGGCGGAGCGGAGGAGTCGAAGGTGCTCCGCCTCTTCCTGTCACGATTTTTGAATACGATTGAGCTTCTGCGTGAGCGGCAACGTTTCCGTCCCGACAAGAACCTCAAGATCGATTTGAACGAGTCTGGATTTCCACACCTGATCGGGTTGCAGGAACTTAACGCAGACCTCCTGGGCAGCGCGAAACGTCTTAAGAATCTGCCTTCGATGAACAATTTGAAGGAGGACGCCCTCAACGAATTGTTCGCAACCAAAGCGGAGCCGCTGGGTACGCTTGGTCTGATGGCAGAGCGGAATTACCTGGAGCGCTTGCGGGCTGCAGATTTCATGTCGCCCTTTCGGTTTGCGGGAGTCCAGCTGCGGGGCAAGGAAGGTCGGAGGCGGCACTATCTCTGCGCATGGAGCTGTTACAATGCTACCGATAACCTGCCCTATGTGCACACTATGCTCTTCGAGCAAGATACGCGCGAGACAGCATTGGAGAAGCAGGGGGATAGCTACGAAGCTCTCAAGTCCATCATCAGTAACGAAGGGCGTCGTGTTCCGCCACTGGCCGTTTTGGCGATGGCGATCGACAACCACTTGGAGGGCATCCACCCAAAAATCCTCAAGCGTACCAAGATCGGTCCGCTTGCCTTGCCGCGATTTACCTTCGACCAAGGCCCGATTGCTCTGATGGTGAAGGGCTTGGCCAAGCCGACCGAGTTCAGCGTAGAGATCACTACGGAAACCGTTTTTTCTACCACGGAGCAGATCAAGGAAAAAGGGGGCTGGCTGCGGCCGGACAAAGTTCGGGAGGTATTCGCTATCCCGGAAAACGACTTGGAGTGTTTTATGGCGAAAACGTCTCGTATCCATAAATACCTACTTTTACCGCATCACCTTATGCAGCATCTGCGATCCAGTGATCCCGAGGCTCGGAAGCTCTACGAGCAGCACGAATTCTATGCCTACGACGATCAGCTCTCCGTTTATCAGATTTAGCCCCATCCCCTTGTCCCATGCCTGCTAGAGACTCTTCTCACCTCCCCATCACTGAACAGGACCTGTCTAAGAACTCGGACCATGCCAACGCGTTGCTGACCAAGGTTTCTTGGAAGCCGAAGGCTCAGCCCAGCAGCTCTGTTGCCAAAAGTGAAGAAGGGCGTTGGCGTCCTTCTACGGACTATAGCTCTCCCTCGTCTGAAAGCAGTGTTTCGCTGGTGAAGATCGCGAAGCATGTTAGCAAAGACCCGCTCTTGCTGACGGAAAATGTGAACCATACGCTCACGGTAGTGCGTCGAGGAATCATGCTCGGCTTGCACGTCGCCCGTGCCTACGGGCAGGCTGCGGGACTGGAGCGGTTGGTGCAGCAAAATCGTTTGGGCCGCCTCACTCAGGCCCAGCAAACGGAGTTTTACGACAAGCATCACGCTAGTTCTGCGGTGGGGCTCTTTTCTGCATCGGCCTTCATTCGTTGGCAGCTTGAGCAGTTCGAGAGCGAAGAGTTGGCGGGCAAGGTGATGGAATTTCCGGGAATTCCGGAAGTGGACCTTTCCAACCCGCTCAAGTCGATGGAGTGCGCTGTCTTCTATTTCGGATCCATGGTCGAGAGTAGTGGAATCGTAAATACGGATTTAGACCTTGTGAAGTTTGCGTCCCTGTACTTCGAAGCGATGGCGGAGGAAGTGCGCTCGCGGGTAAATTCGCTGCGCCACTGCGAGTTCTTTACGGAGGTTTCCTATCAGCTCGAGGGGTCTGAGTTTGTCTTGGAAGGATTTGCCGACATGGCGAGCGCGTCGGTTGCGACCGTCGAGTTCAATCGGGTTCGCTTCGACGATATCGTAGGCAACCGAGCGGCAAAGCACGAAGCGAAGCGTTTGGCTCAACGCTTGGCGTGCTACGATCCGGCGGTAGGGAGAAACCCGTTTATGGAGCTCGGCAGCATGTCCCTCGTTCGTATGGGCTATGGAAAACCCGGAACGGGCAAGAGCTTGCAGATCGCCGCGACTGCTACCTTGCTGGACGAATACTGTCAGAAGTTAGGGCTGCCATTCCTTTTTTGGCCGCTGCCGGATAATTTGATTTCCACCTTTCAGGGCGGTTCGGCGGAACGTGCGGTTTCTTGGATGAAGCGTATCCAAGATCCGGATAAGGTTATCTATGCACCGATCGATGACGCTGAGAACAATTTCGAAGAGCGCTCCCGCCAAGGTGTTTCCGCTGGAGTGCGGGAAGTGATTGGCGTATTCCTACGCTATACGGAAGGCGCGTATGCGATCCGCAGGGGAAATGCGGTTTTGGAGTTCTTCACTAACTTGCCGGAGCAGATCGATCGGGCCGTGCTGTCTCGAGTACAAGCTCGTTTCCCGATCAACGGGGCGGAGAGCCGCGAGGATTTCTTGGATCAGGATCACCTTTGGTGGCGGAAGCTGGAGAGTATTCGCGAAGGCTTCGTTGCGATGAAGGATCCGGCCGACTACGAGTACTTGAGCGCCCAGAGCAGTTTCGCGAGCTTGGGGGATCTTGAGAAGACGCAGGGTGAAGAATTGGGGTTGAGCGATGAACGGCTTGCTTCTCGCTTAGCGTCTTTGGAGGCGGACCATCGAGTGGGAGAGCAAGAGTATTTCGCTAAGCTTTACCAGAGTGTTTTGGAGGTGTATCCATTTTTCTCGTCTCGCGACGTCCGCAATATCCAGCAGCAGATCAGCAACCGCATAACCGATTTCGACATGCCCGATGACTGGTTCGAGGATACGGAGCTGTTTTTGGGGAAAAGCTACGAACGGCGCGTGGAGATGTTGCGCGATCTGATGCGGGAAAACATGAAGGGGCTGTCATTCTCGGAGATTCGCCAGCGTGAGGTATTCAAGTATCTGAACAGCCTTGCGGAAATCGCGAACGCGGATCGTGAGCGCGAAATCGAGCGTTTGATGCATTCGATGGAGTATCAAGGCGAAGCGGCTCGCCGCTTGGAGAGGAAGTCAGGCGTATAGTCCTGTACCCGAATTATGGATATCTTAAAGAAGGAAGGATTCTTCGGAGCGGGTTTAGTGCCCGTTTTTACGCCTCCGATGGTCGAGCGCTATAATCGTTGCTTAGCGGATATCGGTATCGCCCCGACCGAGTGTAAGACCTTCCAAATCGATGGCGTTGGCTGGAGTCCGCAGATTGCGGAGGAGAAGGGGAACCTTAATTACTTGAGCCATGGCGAGGCGAACCAGTTCGCGATCATCCTCACTCCAGACCAAGAGGGGAAGCCGATATACACCCCGACCCATTCCTTCGATTTTCAGTTAATGGGTGAAGTGTTTCGAACAGCTCGTCCTCAGATCGCTAACCTAACAACGGAAACGGCCCTTTGGCTGGATATCGACCAGCAGATCGACCACTATCATTCGCCCTTGGATCTGTTGATGCTGGAGGCGATCACGGTGCGCTCCACCTCGATCGACCGAATCATCCAAGGGGCCCGGGACCAGCGGGGTATGGTGGCGGCTTTTCGTGATGAGGTAGATCTTTGGATGGATACGGAAGCTCGAGGGAAACTGATCGAGAGCTCTCGAAAGTTTGGGGATCTGCGGTTTAAGCCATGCATCATTCCGGAGATTCCGTTTGTGGGAGTGCGTAGCTTTTTTACGAGGGCCTTTGATGGTGTATTCGTATTTCGTGACTTGCCGGGATTCTTTTCGGATCGATTGCTGATCTTGGAAAACACGCGCAAGCACAGTCGATTGATCGACAAGGAACGCAGCGTGCTGGGTATTGACGATCCGTCCCTGTATCACGTTTTAGAGAAGTTTAAGCTCATAGAGATGAGGGCGGACTATGTATCCGAAAATCCAAGTATGTTGGACGACCTCAGGGATAATCTGTTAGCAGAGGCGATTTGCCGTGGCGTAAACGTCAAGCTCGACCTGTCGACGGCTACTTCTGCCCAGAAAAAGGGGGCGATCTCTTCGGTGCGCAAGCAGCTACCAGACGAGTTTTTCGAAATCGATGACGCGAAGCGCTTGGCCGATAAGGGAAAGCTCGGCGATGGGGATCTTTCCAAGAAGCTCAAGCGTTACCTTGCCCGGCCGCATCGTGACCTGGACGAGAATATGGAGTCGCTGGTTTGGATGTTGCTGATGAAGATGCGGCCGGTTGATTTGGAAATGCTGTATAGCCACAGCAAACAGCAATTTTATAGGCTCTACGCCAGCTGGCCAGAGCACCGGCGAAAGTGGACTATAGCCTTCCTGAAAGCCAGGAACCTTCCCAACCCTAACTAAGCACCACCATGGCAAATATGACATCGTACCTCGTTTTTTGGATCGTGATGTTCCTCATTTTGGGAGCGTTCTGGTATGTGGTGGATCGTAAGTACGGACAGGGTATGTATCGGTTTTGGTATCGCCTGACGCACGAGAAGCCTCTGCCTGATTCGGTGCAACGCGGTTTCGTCTACAACCGCAAGACTAGGCATAAGGCCCTGATGGCGACTTTGTTGTCCACGGCTCAGAGCATCGTCGCGGTGGTGAGCGTGGCCCAGCCGAACCTTTTGGTTGAGCTGATTTTGTGGATCGTGGAAGTTCCGGTGACATTGCTGGGCTTCGCCATTGGCCCATGGGTATTTGGCATCTGGAGACGGAAGGACGAGGTTTTCGACGCGATTGACGATTTGGAAAGCGGTGAAAAGAACCTTGGCGATGTCTTCAGCAAGGCGGAAAAGGGAAAAGCTCCGGAAGAGAAGCCTGAAGCTGCGTCCAAGGAGGATGACGACGATGACGATATCGACCCGCGGGAGATGATACGCAGATACACGAAGCGCTAGCAGGCTATGGATGAAAAACGCAAACTAGTGGATTCGCAGTCAGAGGTTTTGGATACGCCGTTTTCCAGCCAATTGTATTGGCTGTTTAAGAACGTGAGCGTCACCTTGGGAAGTTGGGCGAAGCGGAACCGTTTTAAGTTTTTAGTAGCGGGCTTGCTCTTGTTGTTGGCATTATTCGTTGGCCGAGCTTGGATTCAGCCGGTGGCACTGGCGCTGCGGATCAATGCCTTTCCCATTTTGTTGTCGGGGCTTGTTTTTTTCGCGGCACTCTACCTGTTCAAGCGAAGCCGGGCAGTGTTGGGCAGCGTTTTGTTATTGCTGAATCTGGGAGGGATTTTGGCCTTCGTCGCTTTGGAGGGAAAGCCTAGGGAATATCTAGGGCTCTACTGGAGCTACAAGACGCTGCAGAAGGAAGAGATCGATGAGCTTCCGACGACATCCTATGAGCGTATCCAGCCTTTGAATTCGATTCGTGCCCTTGCCGGCGAGGCGATGACGGAGGTCGAGCAGGTGTCGGAGCCCAGCTTTACTCGGGTGGGAGATGGCTATTCGTGGACGATGGCGGTGGAGCCCAGCTTTGCGGTGCGCCGGCTTACAGGGCGCGTTCGGGAGGTGATCCATGTTTCCTCTTCCGCGCCGTCGCCGAATTTCTCGCAGGAGAATCGCAGCCCGGTTTCCTTCCTCACGGGGGAGGATCTTTTGCTGAGCCGGAACGTAAAGACCGCAACGATCAAACGCTTCGGATTTTGGAAATACTTTAACTATCAGCCGAGCGACGTTCGTTACGCCAAAGACCAGAAGGGAGAGTGGGTGCAGCTCGTTTCGCTGACGCGTTGGAAGGGCTTCTTTTTTCCGAGACCGGTTTTTGGCGGCGTGGTGGTGATCCGCCAGCATGGCGATGGGGTCATGGACTGGGCTAGCAATGTCTTGTTTGGAACCGGAGAGTGGATACGTCCGAGCGAGGTGGGGCAGCATGAATTTTTGAAAGGGCAGAATATCGTTCCGCAGGAAGTGTCCCGCTTCGTGGCGAACAGCTTTCGATTCCAGCAAGGATTCTGGGCTCCGATGCCTGGCTACCATTTGGGTGATATCCGAATTCCTGACTTGCCGGGCGACTTCAACGACCAGCCGTTTACAGCGTATTTTAATTTTGGCGACAAAGGAAAACTGTATCACTACTTCGCCTTGGAGCCATTCCAGGAAGACAAGCAAGGGTTGAATACCAGCGTGTTCGCCCCTGCTGACGGGATTGGCGCGATCAAGGTTTATCGTCATCACGAGAAAGGGGAGGCCTTGACGGGCGTTTCAGCGATCGTGCCAAAAGTCATGGAGAGCCGAAAGAACTATGACTGGACGCGGAATACGGCGGCAGAGCAACGGCCGTTTATCCGAAGGATCAATGGGAAGACTCGCTTCTTTTGGCTGACCACGGTTGTGACTTTCAAGTCCGACGACTCGCAGGAATACATCGCTGGCTCCGCCCCGGACGTTACTTTGACGGATGCGACCTACAAAACCGTGATTTGGGTGAACGCTTTGAAGCCGGAGGGTTGGGAGGCTGAGCTTGCCGAGGGGCTGAGTTCGGTTTGGGAATCGGATTAGGCGAGTTTTTCTCGCTTATGGATTATAGCCTCACTGTACTTAGCGATTATGAGAACATCGAATCCTGCTCTGAATGATAAAGCGTTTCATGTCGACCATGCGGCCAGTCGTGGCGAGGTCATGACCATTAACGGAACGGTCAACAAAACCGGCATTCTGCTTTGTTTGCTTTGGGTGGCCGCTATCTTTACGTGGGAGAAGACCATGGCTGCGGCGAATCCCGCCGAGCTGTATCCTTGGCTGATCGGCGGTAGCATCGTGGGCTTGATCGTTGCGATGATCACAATCTTCAAGAAAACTGCGGCGCCGATCACGGCTCCTATCTATGCGGTGGTGGAGGGCTTGGTGTTGGGCGTGCTTTCGGCGTTTTTCGAGATGCAGTTTCCCGGAATCGTATTCCAGGCGGTGCTGCTGACCTTCGGTACCTTGCTGGCGCTCTTGCTCGCCTACAAGACGGGCGTAATCAAGGCGACGGAGAATTTCAAGTTGGGCATCGTCGCTGCCACGGGCGGGATCTTCGTGGTCTACATGATCTCGATGGTATTGGGGTTCTTCGGCGTATCGATCCCTTTGATACATGAGAGCGGGATTGTGGGGATCGGGTTTAGCCTTTTTGTGGTCGTGATCGCGGCCCTGAACTTGGTGCTCGATTTCGACTTTATCGAAAACGGTGCCGCCAAGGGAGCTCCCAAGTACTTGGAGTGGTACGGGGCCTTTGGGCTGCTGGTGACGCTGATTTGGCTCTACATCGAGCTGCTGCGCCTGCTGTCGAAGCTGAGGAGCCGTTAGGGCTCGGTTTGTTTTTCGCTTCGTTGTCGGCTTCTGCCTTGGCAGGTCCATTAGGTTCCGTTTGGCGGAGTAAGAAAGACAGATTTTTTTGAGATTCTTTGTGCGGTTTCTTGGTTCGGCGACTGCCTTCGGGTAAAAAATGAAAACGGATATCGAACTTCTCTCAGCTTTCTGTGAATCCGGAGCAAATGATGCCTTTGAGGCTCTTGTGCGAAGGCATCTTGATTGGGTCTACACGGTGGCCCTCCGACAGGTTGGCGGTGACGTTCATTTGGCGGAGGACGTTTGCCAAGAGGTTTTCTCCAGCCTTGCTCGCAAGGCGAAAACCCTCACTAGGCATCCTTCCTTGAATGGTTGGCTCTTTCGAGCGGCTCGTTTTGCAGCTAGTGACCTCGTTCGATCTGAGCGTCGCCGCAAAGACCGAGAGTGGGAGCTAGCTAGCGCTGAAATGACAGAGGTGAGCGTGATGAAGGAACTAGACTGGGACGATGCGGGAGAGCTTCTAGACGAGGCGATCGGGGAATTGAATGAGGAGGACCGTGATGCGATCTGCATGCGGTTTTTCGAAGAGAGTTCCTTTGGGGATTTGGGGAAACGCTTGGGCTTAAAGGAGAATGCAGCGCGGATGCGGGTGAACCGCGCTGTCGAGAAACTGCAAGGGATCCTCGAAAAACGCGGAGTGAAGTCGACGGCCGCCGCTTTAGGCGCGGTGTTTGCCCAGCATCAAATGATTTCCGCTCCGGCTGGCTTGGCCTCGAGCGTTTCGGGAGCCGCCCTTGCTTCTTCAGCTGCCAGTATCGGGATGCTGGGTACGAGTAAGCTTGTGGGGATGGGACTTGCGGCTTTGGCGGCTTTGGGCATCGGGGTTGCTATTCAGCAGTCTCGAGAGAATCAGGCCTTGCGCGAAGAGATCTTGGCGTTGAAGGGAGGGCACGGAGCGCATTCCGAAGAGGTTGTCGAGCTTGGCCAAAAGTTGGCAGCTGCTCAAGCGAGTGTATTCGAGGTCGAAAACGAGGAGTCGCCGGCGCTTTCGAAAGATGCCCCACGAGTTGAAGAGGAGCTGGGGGTGATGGCTCGTTTGAAGCGAGCGGATGCGTGGAAAGAGGAGGGGCGTTTGGAGGAAGCCCTGGAGGAGTACTTTTGGCTCTTCGACAATGGAGAGCGTGAGCGACAGGGGTTTGGGGGCTTGAGGACATCTTCTGTGTTGGAGAGTATCGTAGAGATTGGGCAAACCATTCCTGAGGCCTTGTCGGGATTGCGCCAACGACGCGACGAGGCGGAAGCTAATATTCTTACGGTTGCTGACGAGGATGCGGGAGACGTCGACGTCGATGTCGCGGCGTGGGCATGCGTGAATCGGTTGCTGGGAGAGTCGAAGCGTTCGCTCGCGGTTTTTGATCAGATAGGCGAGGGACATATGAAGGGCTCTCTGCGCATCTATCTTAAAGACGATTTGATGGAGGAAAAGCGTTACGAGGACGCCATTCGTCCGGGGTATCTAGGCGTTGCGAAGTTTCGGTTGGCCATGGTGATGAATATGGAGCCGCCGGCGAATGTTACTGGCGAGCGACGCGCCGCGGTGAGGGGACGCAAGCGGAAGTACGCCTTGCGGGCCGCTGCTTCGGATATAGAGCTGTTGGCGGGTGCCAAGCGCTGGGTGGAGGCGGTTGAGTTGACCAAAGATTTGTTAGTCTTCGATAGCAGCGAGGAAACGATCGAAGCGCTCACTCGCCATTTGGAGAGAGCGGATGCCTTGCAAATACTCGAGCAACTCGACTAGCCGGACTTGAAGAAGATGTTGCGGATCTTCTTGGCGCCTTCGACCTTGTGCAGGTTTTGCAGGATGAGGCGTTTGTTGAACTCGAGCTCTTGGCGTATCACAGGATTGGATACGGCGATGATAAGGGTGCGCTCTTTCTCGATGCGGTTAGGGGCGCAGTTCTTGGCGTTGGCGGCGCCGACGATTTGGGTCCAGTTCTTGACGATGCGGTCCTCTAGGGAGTCTTGGCCGATCTTGTACTTCTTGAGCAGTCGATCGAGGACGGTGGCCATGGGGCGTTCCGTCTTCGGGGCTTCGCCGGGGTAGTTCTCGGGGATGCCGCGAAAGTTGGCGATGAGTCGCTCGACGCTTTTGCGAAATTTGTAGGGTTGTTCGGCCACGATGTGGAAGAGTGAGGCGTGAAGAGCGGGGAGTGAAGTGGAAACTGCAGGGAACCGATGTCGGGGAGTTGGTTTCCATCGCGATTTTTGGGTGGCAAGTCACGCTGCCGCTCAACGCGGAGCTCAAGCGAGCCCGCCCTAGTGGGATCCTGCTCTGTGGTCGCGGGCTTCCGTCTTCGCTGAAGCTACTCCGTGACGGGAAAGCGCCGCCCTACGGAAGGCGCTGCTAGGGCTTGAAGAGCACTTTGCCGGGTTTGCCGGTTTGGCTGGAGTGTTCGAGGGCTTTTTGCCAGTTTTCGAGCGGGTAGGTGGCGGCGACATCGACCCCGATCTTGGCGTTTTCCATAAAGGTGAAGACTTCGTTGTGCAGGGCTAGTATCTCTTCGCGGGGAGTGGTGGCGTACCATTTGCTGACCCAGAAGCCGCGGAGGCGGATGTCGTTGAATATTAGATACCGGGTGGGGAAGGGCGCGGGGTCTCGGTCCATGGCGCCGAAGGTGACGAGGGTGCCGCCGTCGACGAGCAGCTTGCACATGCCGAGGGCGCTGGAGCCGCCTACGGAGTTGAGGGCAATCTTGGCTTTCTTGCCTTTGGTGAACTCGAGGGCGGCTTTGGCGGCCTCGCGGTCGTCGACGAGCACGATGCTGGCGCCGAGCTTCGTGAGCGAATCGGCGGCGTCGAGCGTGCGCACGAGGTTTATGGTTTTGATGCCGAGGTGGCTGGCGATTTGGATGACGAGTTTGCCGACGGCGGAGGTGGCGGCGTTTTGCACGATGATGTCGCCGGCTTGCAGCTTGGCGAAGTCGTGCATGAGTTTCCAGGCGGTGGCGGGATTGACCCAGCCCATGGCGGCTTGTTCGATGGGGAGCTTTTCGGGGGCGGGGAAGAGCTCGTCGCAGTTGGCGACGGCATGGCTTTGCCAGGAGCCGAGGGCGCTGGGGACGAAGACGTGCTGGCCGACCTGGAAGGCGCAGTCATCGCTGCCGACTGCGACGACTTCGGCAACTCCTTCGAGGCCGGCGGTGGCGGGCAGCTCGGCGAGATTGCCGTAGGTGCCGCCGATGCGCCCGAAGTCGGCGGGATTGATGGGGGCGGCGAGTATTTTGAGTAAGGCTTGTTTGGGGGCGAGCTCGGGGAGTTCGACGCTTTCCAGGCGGAGGACTTGCTCGGGCTTGCCGAAGGTCGCGTGGCGGAGGGCGGTGGTTTTTTGCTTGGCCATGTGGGGGCAGTGAAGGGATCGGCTTTGCTTTTGCAACGACTTGAGGGTTTGTGGACGTCTTCTCGGGAACGGGACGTCTTGTTTAGTTGAGTTACTAATAAGCGCCTTTAGCGTAACTGCAAATGGCGAAGGTGTATCTGAGGCGTCCGGAGCGGCGGGACGGAATCGAGTTTGTGGCTGGGGTGAGGGCGAGCGAGGCCTTGCATCGGCCTTGGGTGTTTCCGACCCAGGAATTGCGTGGTTACTACGACTATTTGGAGCGTATCCAGGATGAGAGCCAGGTGGGGTATTTTGTTTGTTGCGTGAGCGACGATCGGATCGCCGGGGTGATCAACATCGGCGATATCATCCGGGGCGCGCTTCAGAGCGCTTATGTGGGGTACTGGGGCGTCGCGGGATTTGAGGGGCGGGGGCTGATGAAGGAAGGTCTGGCGAAGGTGGTCGATCGTGCCTTTTCGCGTCATGCCCTGCATCGCGTGGAAGCGAACATCCAGCCCGGCAACGAGCGGTCCATCGGTCTGGCGAGGCGCTTGGGCTTCCGGAAGGAGGGCTTCTCGCCGAAGTACTTGCAGATAGGCGGCGAGTGGCGGGACCATGAACGCTGGGCCTTGACCGTGGATGAGTGGGCGGGCGTGGAGGCGGTGTTGGCAGGCGGCGCGGCACGGTGATCGAAGGGGCTTTT
>JBNKSG010000019.1:0-30935 GCA_050297195.1 Opitutaceae bacterium
AAGGGCTGCTTCTTTCGAGCGGTCGGAGCTTAGGTCGAAATCGTTCCAGTCGGAATTTTGCTGGCGGGCGGCTGGCCGAGGCTTGGAAGCGAACGAAGCGGGAGGTAGCTTGCTTTTGCCGCTGAGGATGCGTTGCAGCTCGAGCACGGTTTGCTGCAGCATTTCTGCTTGGGAGGAGAGCTCTTCCGAGGTGCTGGCCGTTTCTTCGGCGGTGGCGGAGTTGGCTTGGATGTCGCGATCCAGTTCGCTGACTGCGGAATTGATTTGGGAGATGCTGTTGGTTTGTTCCTGGCTGGCGGTGGAGATTTCTTCAACGATCTCGTTCACGTTGCGGGCCTTGCCAAGGATGTTATCGAAGCTTTCGCCGACGCGATTGGAGATTTCGACTCCGCGTTCGGAGCGTTGGATGGAGTCTTCGATCTGGGAGGCGGTATCCTTAGCGGCCGCAGCGCAGCGCTGGGCGAGGTTGCGAACTTCGTCGGCGACCACTGCAAATCCGGCTCCGGCTTCGCCAGCTCGAGCGGCTTCGACGGCGGCGTTGAGGGCGAGGATGTTGGTTTGGAACGCGATTTCGTCGATGGCCTTGATGATGTTGGCGATGTTGTCGCTGGATGCCTTGATGGCGTTCATGGCTTCGAACATTTCGTGCATGCCCTCGGATCCGTCTTCGGCGGCGGAGCGCGTCTCGTTGGCCATGGTGCGGGCCTTGGCTGCGTTGTCTGCGTTGCGGGAGGTGGTGTTGGAGAGTTCGGAAAGGGCGGCGGAGGTTTGCTGTATGGAGGAGGCTTGTCGGCTGGAGCCGTCGGCTAGGCCTTGACTGGAGGCGGAAACCTGAGCGGCGGCGCTGCCGGTTTGCTGCGACATGGCGAGCAAGGTGGTTTCCACTTCGTTGAGCGGCTTGGTGATGGCTCCGATGGCGGTGAAGGCGAAGAATCCGGCGCAAACAAGTCCTGAGACGAGCAGGGCGACGGATGTAGTCGAGTATTGGCCGGCAGATGAGGCGAGATCGTTCAGCTGAGCTTGGGCCAGTTCGAGGGATTGGGCGGCCTGAACCTTTTCTGCCGCAGAGGTGATTTGCGAGGAACAGACCATGCTCACGAGGCTCGTGGCGACTATGAAGAAGCTGAGGGTGCCGATCAGGATGAAGAGGCGAACGCTAATGGAGACATTTTTAAGCATGAGGATGGGGCTTGTTTTTTGTTTGCGCGAAAAGCGGTAGGGCTTGGGCCAGCTCTGTTTTTTGGTTTTTCGAGTGGTGCGTATACATCGGCAGCTTAATCTATGTCTTTATGCGGAAACTGCTCATGTCCTCGGAAATATATAGAGATGGTATCTCATTGGGACTTAGGTAAGGAATCCCGATAGCTCCTAACCCGGGCTTTTCGCGGCGCCATGGCAGTCGAGTTTTCCCGGAAATCGTGCTTGATCTGCATAAACATGCATAAGATAACCAATTTACTAAAGATAAAGAGATGAGTACCGCAATTGATACCATGGACTTGAAAGACATCGACCTCGAAGGGGTGTCGGCTGAGGAGCGTGTGCGCTGGGCAGCTGAGCAGTTTGGCGATGAGCTCATCATGACGACGAGCTTTGGGACACACTCGGCGGTGATGCTGCATCTGGTGACTTCGGTGGTGCCGGACATTCCGGTGGTCTTCATCGATACGGGCTATCTTTTTCCTGAAACCTATCGTTTCGCCGCTTCGCTGACCGAACGCCTCAACCTTAACATTAAGAAGTACCAAGCCAAGATTTCCGCTGCCGAACAGGAGGCGCTTTACGGAAAGCTCTGGGAAAACGGGGAAGAGGGGCTCAAGAAGTACGGCCTGCTCAATAAGGTCGAACCGATGGATCGGGCGGTGCGCGAGCTGGGAGCGAAGGCTTGGCTGGCGGGATTGCGTCGCTCGCAAGGGGCGACTCGCAGCGAGCGGCCGGCCCTGCAGGTTCAGAACAAGATGACCAAGGTGTATCCGATTATCGACTGGGATAATCGTAAGATGCATGAGTATTTGACTGCCAACGACTTGCCTTATCATCCGCTCTGGGATGAAGGTTATGTGTCCTTGGGCGATTGGCACAGTACCTCTAAGTTGATGCCCGGCATGACGGAAGCGGATACCCGCTTTGGCGGGGTGAAGCGCGAGTGCGGTCTGCACGAGCTTTCCGGTCAGTCTGACTTCCAGATCTAAGGAAGGCTGCTGGAGCGAGAACTAAGTTTGGGAGGCTGGCGTGCGATGGGGGCGTCGGCCTTTTTTTGTGCGGATCTTGCAGTGCGGACGCGGGCTAAAGCTCCGCGCTACGGGGGGGGCATGAAAAAACCGCTCTCCGAAATCGGATGAGCGGTTTAATAAAATGTTTGTTGGTAGGGGCTTACGCCTTTTCAACGAGACCGGCCTTGATCGCCTTCACGCTGACCCACATGCGCTTTACCTGTCCGGAAGCGAGACGTACCTTGATGCGTTGTACGTTTGGACGAAACTTACGCTTGGTAGTCTTAGTTACGTGCGTGCCGATGCCGCCACTCTTTTTAGCCTGACCCTTGCGGTGGATGATAGAGCCAGTAGTTGGACGTTTGCCTGTGATTGCGCAGATTCTTGCCATGTCGGAAATTGGTTTGAGAAACGGGGAAGAAATGGTTCGGGCGGGGGCTTGGCAAGAACCAAATGGAATTATTTGGGTTCAGGGTATTGGAGGGCGATTGCTTAGCCATGGGAGAGCCGGAGGGCGGAGAGGGCCTGGAACTTCTGCCCCATCATCGCGGGGTGCATCAACTCCTTGAGCTTCTGGCGGATAGGCGCGAAGGCGGGTAGGCTGGGATCGAAGGCTTTTTGCAGGAATTGGGGGGCTCGGTGCACGATGAACGCTTCTTGGCTTTGCAGGGAAAGCTCGCGGAAGCCTGCGTTTTTCAGGGTGTCTTCGAGGTCGTCCCAGCAAATGTGGTGGGTGATGTCGATAGATCCGGGGGCTTCGAGGATGTTTGGCAGTTGCTTGTGCCGGAAGTATCCGCGGGCGCTGCCTTGGGGAGTGTCCTCCGAGATGGAGTGCCAGGTCTTTCCGTAGTCGAAAGCGACGAAGGCGCCGGTCCAGCTTTTTTCGACCAGGGTACGTGCGAGCGAAAGGGAGCCGGTTGGGAGGTCGGCGGTGTAGCCTGTGGGGAGATCCTTGGGAAGACGTTCTATATTATAGAGGGCTTCTTCGCTCGGTTGGGGGCGAGGGGTCCAGGTGAAATGTCCTTGGTCCAGCTTGACCCCGTATTCGATCCACTGGCAGCCGTCGAAGCGGACTTGTCGAAAGGCTTGGGCGTCGAAGAGCTCGTTCGAGAATACGATGGCTTGATCCGGAATTTCGATCGCTTGCCCGATGCCGATGGTGGAGACGGATTTGAAAGGGCTCTGGTTATCGTCCAGAAGGGTGCTGCCCGGTTCGGCGCCGAGTTCGACCCAACTTGTTTCGGCGGGGGAGAGTTCGGCTTTTGCCAAAAGGGAGGTGACTGCCTCGACCACGATTTCGGCGAAGGATTCTTTCAGGGTGATGGAGGTGTAGAAATCCGATTGAGGATTTTTCCCGACGCGGCTCTTTTTTTGGCAGTAGTAGCCGTGTTCTGGATGGTAGAGGGCGGTCTCGATAAAATCGGGAAGTTCGATAAATCCGTCCGGTCCGGCCTTGGCCGCGAGGGCGGATAACATTTCGGGAGACTGTTCTGGCAAATCGCTCATCGATGAAAGTGACGCTTGGGAACGAGACAGATCTGGCTGGAAGAGTCACGCACTTTGATGCTTCCTATTATTGTTGCGGGTGCGAGCGGGAGTCGTAAAGCAGTGGGGAGAGATGTTGTTGGCTATCGAAAGTTCCTGTGACGAATCAGCGCTTGCTCTTTTTGAGCGTGGGGTCGGCCTGCGTGGCGAGTGGATTAGCAGCCAGGTGTCGTTGCACGCTGAATACGGAGGCGTTGTTCCAGATCTCGCGAGCCGCGAGCACCTTAACAATTTCGCTCCTTTGCTGGAAGCGGCGCGTCGGGAAGTCGGTTTCGAGGGAGTGACGGAAATCGCGGTGACGACGGGGCCTGGATTGGCGGCGTGCTTGGCGATGGGCTTGGCGGTAGCGAATGCGCTTTCGCTGGCGTGGAAAGTACCGGTCTTCGGTGTAAACCATCTGCGGGCCCATGCCCATTCGCCGTTTGTCTCGGTATACGAAGAGTGTCCTGATAAATTCGATACGCGTTTGGCGGACGAGTTGCTGCCCCACCTGTCTCTGATTGTTTCCGGGGGAAATACGATTCTCGCCCGAATTAACAAGGACCGTTCTTTGTCCATTTTAGGTCAAACGATCGATGACGCGGCGGGCGAGGCTCTCGACAAGGGGGCGAAGCTTCTGGCCCTAGGCTATCCCGGTGGTCCTAAGCTGGAGAAGCTAGCAGTGGGAGGCGACGTGAAAGCGTACCAGTTTCCCAGAGGGCTGGTGGGGAAGGATCACTTGGACTTTAGCTTCTCGGGCTTGAAGACGAGCTTGCGCTATCAGGTGGAAAAAATGGGACCTGAGGCGGCTGCGGCCGACATCACGAACCTTTGCGCGTCCTACCAGGAGGCTGTAGTGGATGCTTTGATACGAAAGAGCGATAAGGCTTTGAAAGGCGGAAGCTTTAAAAGCATGGGCCTTTCGGGTGGAGTTTCGAACAACGGGGTGCTTCGCTCGCGTTTCGAGGCGCTGGGCAAAAAGCGGCGGGTGAAAAGCTTTTTGGCGCAGCGCTGCCATACCGGCGACAATGCGGGGATGATCGCTTTCAGTCACGTATTCGAAGGACGGTTACGTGACCCGGGACTGCTCGATATCGCGCCGAGCTTGCAGCTCGACGCTTTGGCTTAGGTGGAACTGTCCTCCGCGGTCGCTGGCTAAAGTGGGTGATGTCCCTGCGGTCGGTACAGCGCTACGGAGGGCGCTGTTTTGAGTGTTACTCGGCGCTAGGCGACGATTCGGTTTCCGGCTTTTTAACGGTTTTCTTGGCTACCTTTTTTGCCGCTTTTTTGGCGACTTTCTTGGTCGCCTTCTTAGCAGCTTTTTTGGCGGCCTTTTTCGCCGCTTTCTTGGCGGGAGCCTTTTCTACCGGTTTCTCGACTGGAGCGGGCTTTTCTGCTGGCTCTGACTTTTCTGCTGGCTCTGGCTTGGAAGCGGTCGGTTTATCTTCGCGGTTCGGAGCTTTTTGTGAATCGGATCTTGCGGGAGGCGACTTGCGCTGGTTGTCGGAGCGTTCGCCTGATTCGTGGCGGTTGTCGCTTTGCTTTTCGCCGGAGTTTCTCGAGTCGCCGTCGTTACGCTCGCGATCGCGTCCACGTCCGCGTCCGCGGCGGCGTCCACGCTTGCGGTTGCGGCGTTCCTCGGAGTCGCTGTCGCTGCTGTCGTCGCGGCGGTCCGAGTGGCGTTCCCTCTGCTGGTGGTCTGGCTTTTGTTCGCTGGACTCGTCGCGTTGAGGTCTTTCTGGCCGTTCGGAACGCTGTGGTTTTTCGGGGCGTTCAGGCGTTTCGTCGACTTCGGCGGGACGGTTTTCGAGGTAGGTCTCGAGTTTGAAGTCTTTTGCTCCGAAGGCTTTCACGATTTGGGTGAAGGCGCGGAAATAGGGATTCTGCGTATCGGATAGCAGGGAGTAGAAGATGGTTTCGGAGGGCAGGACTTGGCAACCCATGGAGCGCAAGGCGTCGAGTACGGGGGCTTCGTCTTGGGGGCGGCGGGCTCCGAGGCAGTCGCTGAGGAAGGTCAGGTCGATGTCTTCCTCGGTGGCTTGGAGTCCGGTTTGGTAGATGCAGATCGGGGTTTCGAGTCCGACGACGAGGAGGTTGTAGATTTCCTTGTCGCGGAGGAAGCGGTCGATGCCGGTGGCGCCGAGGGCGGAGAAGGTTTGCTTGCTGAAGACGCGTGGGTTGCGGGCGAGTTTGAACAGGTCGCTGTTGGTGCGGCCCATCTTCTCGGGAGCTTGCTCTGTGAAGAGGGTGTGTATCTTGAGGCAGCGGGCGGCTTCGATGGCGAAGGCGGCGCGTTTCTTGAATGTTTCCCTGTCGCTAATCGTGTCGATGAAAACGTCTTGGGCATCGATGACGAGAAGGGCTACGGAGTCTAGGATTTCGGGGCGAACCTTGCGGTTTAGTTGCATGCCTGGTTGGTGTCGGTTGAGTTTCGGGACGGGATCGTCCAGTAAGAGCCTGACCTTAAAGAGCATTCTGCTCGCATAATCAATCCGAAGCCCGAAAATTTTCTAGCCAGTTGGGCGTGGGGAATAATAGTGGGTGGGATATGGAATGGCATATCACCCCTATCGCTCGTAAGTCTTTTCACTCGGAAGTGGAATTTGCGAAGGATGACGCGATCGCTTGCGCTTTGGTCAAGACCGAAGAGGGCGAGTTGGTGCGGGTGGATGTGCTGATCTCGGAGGCGAACAAGGTCGAGATGCCCGGCAAGGTGCTTTGCCGTTGGACGCAGATCTTCAAGCCGAAGCCAACCGATGGCAAGGAGGAGGCGGAGGCCCTGAAGCTGACGGCGGACAACCTTTTCATCAGCCTGTTCGAGGGCGAGGAGGAGGGGACGCTTTCGGAGGAAAACGCGGAGTTGAAGCATTTTCTCGGCTTGATGCTGGAGCGTCGCCGCGTGCTGCGGGTCAAGGCGCGGACGCGCAAGTACACCCGCTACGTGCATCGTTCGACCAAGCGGGAGTTCTTGGTGCCGGCGGTGGACCTGGATCCGCAGTTCTTCTTGGAGAACGAGGAGAAGCTTTCCTTCCTGGTCGACGGGGCGGACGACGATGGCGACGGCAGCGATGGTGGAGATGCTGCTGGCGAAAAGTCGGAAGCGGAAGCGTAGGTACTGTTTGGCGAGTTTGCGTTTTGACGATCCGCTTGGTTTGCGGGCGCGGTCGTTGAGTTAACGTAACTCGAGCAGGGCGGTGTTGATGGCGAGGGCGACGGCTTTTCGCTGACGAGCGTTTTCGCAGGGCGGTTGGTGGGCGAGCGATGCGAGCTCGCGCAGGAAATCGACGGCTTGGCTTTGGCAGACGAGGCTAGATGCGGCGGCTTCGTCGAGCTGTTGGCGGAGGGCTTGGATCGCTGGTTGGATACTTCGGTAGGGCGATGGCGGTCGGTGAGGGCTTCTGCAGTAGCGGAAGTGCTGGACCTTGGCTTTTCTGGCGTAGGCGAGTACGCGTTGGCAGAGCGAGTCGAGTTCTTCGTCGAGGCTTGCTTGCTTGGACGGTTTTGTGGAGGAGGATGGCGCTGGCGATGTTTTGGTTGCGAGTGGCATGGCGTGAGTACTTGTTGTTGAGAGTATTGAAAACGAAAAAGCCCGAGGCGTTTGGCCTCGGGCTTTTATTGAAAAGTGATGTTCGTCGTAACAGTCTAGTATCGACGCATGCCACCGGCCCGAAGCGTGTTTGCTTTGGTCATCATAATAATGGTGGTGGCTTTGATGTTGTTCATCGTCTGACTTTGCACGGTAGGCGCTGAGCTGGATCTGTCAAGGCGAGGCTTGCTTGGCGGGCGCATCCTCGCGAGCGTGATGAGCGTAGGATATCATTGTGAAACGAAAAAGCTTCCTCAGGCAAATTACCCCGCTGCTGATCTCGCTGGTGATCATGGGCGGGCTGTCGTTGATGGTGAGGAAGTTCGAGCGCGAGGCGCCGCGGCCGTTTGACCGGCTGATCGTGGAGGCGCTTCCGGAGTTGCCGGACCTGACGGGGCGACCGCCGGAGTTGATCGACAGCCTCGTCCGGGCGCACGGAAACTTGGAGGTCGGGGAGCTGCAGCGGGAGGCTTTGGTGGAGCTGGCCTACCTCTACCACACGAATGGATTTTTCTCCCAAGCGGAGTCGTGCTATCTCGGACTGGAGTCGTTTGAAACGCAGAATCCGCAGTGGCCGTACTTGCTGGGGATTTTGAAGAGCGATCGGCGGGATCAATCGGTGGCAGCGAAGTATTTCGCGCGGGCGGCGGAGCTGGATCCGACCGATTCGCTGGCCTACTTGCGTTTGGGCGATGCCTACCGGAAGGGCGGTCGGCTTGAGGATGCGCGAACGGTTTATGGCTATCGGTTGCTGGGGTCTCCGAAGGACGGTTGGGCGATGGCCCGCATGGGCCAGTTGGCGATTTTGCAGGACGACTTGCAAGGGGCGCGCGACTGGCTCGAAAAAGCTTGCGCGGCCATGCCGCAGCTAGCCTTGCCCTATGAACTCCTGCCGGAGGTTTATATGGAATTGGGAGATGTCGAGTCGTCGAGGCGCGCGCGTCTTGCCGGGGAGGCGAGGGAGCTGATCTACCACGTGCGGGACGAGCACCTGCAGTTTTTGCCGGAATACTGTTTCGATACGGATCGATTGATGGATTTTGCCCGGCGGGCCCGCTTGGATGGAGATTTGGAAGGCGCGGTCCATTTGATCGAAAGGGCGGTGCAGCTAGGCTTGGGAGCCGACGAGGTTTCGGGGGAAATGGGAGAGCTGCTCGATGAGCTCTCCAGGTCGTTGTAAAGCCTTGCGGCGAGGGTCGCTGAAAGGGGGTGGATTGTGACGGGGCGGTTACGGAATCCCGCCTGAAATGCCCGAATGTTACGGATTTGCAACGGCAATGTTACGCCCCGGTGAAAGCTCTGCTAGGGGCCTAAAATCGGCTCGCTATACGTAGGTTTTGTTTCGATCTAGCCAATCGTCATCCGCGGATTCCGCGATGGCAGATCATTTCACCACAAACTACCATGAACCTAAGACAACTATCTTATTCAGTCCTACTAACTGGAGCTCTCGCTGGCTCGTTTGCATCTACTGCCCAGGCCGAGGAATACATCCCGATGCCGAGCAAGCTCGACAGCCTCAAGCTTTACAGCGACGCGCGTTTCCGCTTCCAAGGCGAAGACACTGACAACAAGGATACCCGTACTCGTTTCCGCTACCGCCTCCGCGCTGGTGTAGATGCTGGTTTTAAGGATACCGGCTTTTCAATGGGTGTTCGCCTCGAAACGGCTGAGGCCAACGACTCCACCAATGCCACCTTGGGCGGCTTCTTCGACAAGGCCGGCGATGAGCTTTTCGTCGGTCTCGCTTATATGAACTGGGAAGGCGACAATGCTGAAATCAGCCTCGGCAAGCACAAGAATCCCTTCGTCATGGACAAGGCGTTCTGGGATGGTGACATCAACCCAGAGGGTATCAGCGAGTCGTTCACTGCTGGCGACGTGACCTATACCTTTGGTCAGTACATCGTAAGCGACGAACGCGAAGACAAGAGCGACAGCGAGAGCGATGCTTTCCTTCTCGGCGCGCAGGCTGCGTTCAAGCTCGGCGGCCTTTCGATCTCTCCAATGTTTCTAACCACTACTGGCGACAATGCTGGTCATCCTGAAGTTTCTGGAGCTTTCGCTGGCGAGAACGCGAACACGTTCTTCGACGATTTCTTCGTTTTCCAAGTTCCGATGACCTACAAGGTCGAAGGTGGCAAGATCTTCGGTACGGTTGGTATCAACCTCGAAGCGGACACCATGAATCCTAACACGGTCTACTACGGTGGCGACGATTGGGATGGTGGCGACGAAGACTTGTTCTTCAATGTTGGATACAAGTACGGTTCCGCCAAAAAGCCTGGCACTTGGGAAGCGTCCATCGAGTACCGCTATATCGAAGGAGCTTCTTACACTCCAAACCTTTCGGACTCCGACTTCGCCAAGAACAGCCTCAACCACTCCGGTTTCGTGCTGAAGTACAAGTACGCGGTGACGGACTTCTTCAGCATCGGCGGCGCATACATGGATAGCTCCCGAATCGACGACGCCTACATGGCCGACGTTGTTGCCAAGGACGAAGTTCAGCTCCTCCAGATCGACGCTGCGATCAAGTTCTAGTTCGCTTTTTTGACATCCTAATGCCGGTCGCATGGCGACGTGCGGCCGGCGATTATCCTGACCTTTCCGTAACCTAAAAGTGACAACAGAGTTCTTGGATTTGCTGTTGTTGTCTGCTTGAAATAGTATTCTAAATCTGAATACGAAAAAGTAATCCCTAACGAAATTTAGAAACACACGAATATGAACGTTTCCCGTATCGCTAAAAAAAGTACGCTTGCAGCTATCGCCTTGGGCGTTGTTGCTTTCGCATCCGCCGCCGAAAAGATTGTAATCAAGGGTTCTGACACTCTTGGCGCAAAGATGGTCCCGCAGCTCGCTGAAGAGTTTAAGGCTATCAAGTCCAAGCAGGGAGTAGAAGTTATCTTCGAAATCGCTGCTGAAGGTTCTTCCACTGGAGTGGCTGCGGTCATCGACGGCACGGCTGACATCGGCATGTCTTCCCGCGAGGCGAAGAAGACTGAAGAGTCCAAGGCGCTTCTCAAGGGCGTGAAGATGACTCCGATCGAAGTTGCGAAGGACGGTATCGCCGTCATCGCGAACGAGAAGAACCCGATGGAGGCGATCTCCTCCCGCGAAGTTGAAAAGATCTTCACTGGCGACGTGGAAGACTGGAGCTCGATCAATGGGGTTTCCGGCGGCATCTCGATCTACACCCGCAACACTTCTTCGGGTACCTATGCCGTTTTTCAGAAAATGGCTCTCCGCAAGCGCGACTACGCTCCCTCTTCCCAGAAGATGGCAGGCAACGAGCAGATCGCTTCCGAAGTCGGCAAGAATCCGAACGGCATCGGCTACGTCGGTCTCGCCTACCTCGACACTCCAGGCATTAAGACCCTGCCGGTTGACGGGATCACTCCTGAGAAGGCAAGCTACCCATTCGCTCGCCCGCTTTACTACTACTACGACGGCAACAAGGAAATGCGCCCGATCGTGAAGGAGTTCGTTGACTTTTGCTTGAGCAAGGAAGGCCAGAAGATCGTCAAGGACGTGCACTTCATCTCTATTCTCTAAGACTTTTTGATCTGAGTTTTGTAGTCGCGGCGTTCTCGAGCTCCCTTGAGGACGCCGCTTTTATTTCTAGGCACCGATCGGTCGAATGGCGCAATTGTGTTACGAAGGCGAAATTCGGTTGATTCGAGCGGCTGCACCAACACGACTGACCGCTTCCATACCTGATCTCACATGACTAAAGAAGCAGAGACCAATCGCTATGACTTGCACTCCCGCAGCAAGCGCTTCCTCGGGCTGGACAAGGACCAGGCTCTGAAGGGCTTGTTTGGCGGAAATGCGCTGGTGTCCATCATCGTCCTCGCCCTCATCACTTTCTTCCTCTTCAAGGAGGGTGCGGGGTTCTTCGGCCAATACCGCCACGACATCGAGCTCTACCGCAAGTCTGGCCTAGAGTACGTTGAAATCATGAAGGAGGAGAGCAGCTCCTTCACGGAGCTGAACCGCTACCTCAATTCCATCAAGGGGGAGCGCGCTACATTATTAAAGGAGCAGGGGCTTTCTTTTGCTGAAGCGAAGGCGCAGTTATCCTCCTACGAAGACTTCATCTATAACTTCGAGGACCTTGGCTATCCGCTCAGCGAATACGTGCTCGAGATGAACGAGATCGCGATCGGGGCTCGCGACATGTTCGTGGAAGCTGCCAACTATCGGGAGCACCGCGAAAACCTGCTGGAACTGGGCCGTGTAGAAGAGGCCGCCGAAGTGGAAGTGCTCGACGTCGATCTCAGCCTTTTCGTGGGAATGCTCAAAGATGGGGAGCCCGACTTCCTCGCCCTCAACGACAAGCTGGAGGCAGGTATCAAGGAGTTGGCCAGCGACCTCCCGACAATCGGAGTCGAAGCCTTGGACGCGAAGATGCAGCGCTTCAAGCGGCTCGCTCTCATGTTCGTGTCGGAAATGGAAGGATACGAAGAACGGCTTGCCTCGTGGGATTCCCAGGAGCCGGTGGGAATGTCCACCGCGTTCGCTTCGTTCGTTTTCGGTAAGGACTGGGTCACGAATTCGTCTATTCAGGACTGGTACGGAATCCTGCCGCTTTTCACCGGTTCGCTCCTTGTTGCCTCGATAGCAATGGTGATCGCCATTCCGCTGGGTGTGGGCGCCGCGATTTACATCAACCAGGTCGCAACGCCTGCGGAGCAAAACTTCATCAAGCCCTACATCGAGTTCATTTCGGCGATCCCTTCGGTTGTCATTGGCTTTTTCGGTATCGCGGTGTTTGGGGAATTCGTTCGGCGCGCCTCCGGCTGGGCGATCTTTTCCGGTCTGGACGCGTTTCCGATCAGCGAGCGACTGACCGCTTTTACGGCTGGTTGCCTGCTTGCCCTGATGGCGATCCCGACGATCTTCACCTTGGCCGAAGACGCGATCAACAACGTGCCGAAGGCGTTCAAGGAAGCCTCGCTGGCGATGGGTGCGACGCGTTTGCAAACGACTTTGCGCATCATCGTACCGACTTCCTTATCGGGAATCATCTCCGCGGTCTTGCTGGGATTTGGCCGCGTGATTGGCGAGACGATGGTGGTGCTGCTTTGCGCGGGTAACCGTATCGAGATTCCGGATTTCACCGACGGAGTCGCGACGCTCTTCGAGCCGGTGCATACCATGACCGGCATCATTGCCCAAGAGTTGGGCGAAGTCGTAAACGGAAGCATCCACTACCGGGCATTGTTCATGGTCGGTATGGTACTTTTCCTGCTCTCTCTCCTTATCAACTACCTGGCGCAGAAGATCGTTCTGAAGTACCAGATTTCACGAGGCTAGTTTAGAAAGATGTCTGCAACTGCAACCTTACGCAAAGAGCGCCCTGCAGAGGGGCTCGGCTTTCACAAGAAACCGTCCAAGGCGAAGTCGACCGAGAAGGCTGTCTTCTGGCTGTTTCGCCTCGGCACCTACTTCATCCTCCTGTGTGCCTCGGTCATCTTCCTGACGATTTTCTACAAGGGGAGCCAGACGGTATTCCAAACCGAGTATCCATTCGTCAACGTCGAATTCCTCACGGAAGCTCCGCAGACGTTGCACGTTTTTGAATACGAAGGGGAGAAGTACGAACTCAGCGACAACAATTTCCGCGCTTTCGAGGCGGAGCGGGGCGTCGATATCCAGTCGACCACTTACGCTTACTCCGGCGGAGGGATTTGGCCCTGTATCGTGGGCACGGTCTTGCTGGTAGTAGGGGCCATGACTATCGCCCTGACGCTTGGCGTTCTCAGCGCCATCTTCCTCAGCGAGTACTCCAAGCCCGGTAAGGTGCTCAATGCGATCCGCCTCTCCATCCTGAACTTGGCCGGCGTTCCCTCGGTTGTATTCGGAATTTTCGGACTTGGCTTTTTCGTGCTGGCCGGACCGATCTTTTCCTTTTCGCCCTTCGAAGGCTACGACTTCCAGTTCTGGCCGCTACCGATTTATTTCGGCTTTGCCGGGTGGAACGTGTCGCTGCTGGCCGGTTGCTTCACCCTCGCTTTCATGGTGTTGCCGATCGTGATTTCGGCCAGCGAAGAGTCGCTGCGAGCGATTCCGCAAGGCTTGCGCGAGGCGTCGTTGGCCCTAGGCGCCAGCAAGTGGACAGCGATCCGCACCAACGTGCTCCCGTACGCGATGCCGGGCATTTTGACGTCTTCGATTATCGGCGTGGCGCGTGTCGCGGGCGAGACCGCTCCCATCATGTTCACCGCTGCCTACGCCATGCGCGACCAGCTTCCTTGGGAAGGCCTGGAAAAATGGTCGGACTTTTTCTTCCAAGGCGTCATGGCGCTGCCGTATCACATTTACGTGGTCAGCGCCAAGATTCCACAAAACGAATACACGGAGAGGATGCAGTACGGCACGGCTTTCGTATTCCTGTTCATCGTCGCCGGTATAGCCCTCGTTTCTATCCTGCTAAGAATCCGCATGCGGAAAAAATATCGCTGGTAATATGGCACTCGTTAAAGACAATCCATCCATCACCACTTCCTCCAAGACCACATCGTCCATGGCCAAAGAAAAGCCTGAACCTAACCGTCCGCTCATTAGCGTCTCCGATTTCGACTTCTACTATGGGGAGAAGCAGGCCCTCTTCGATATCAACATGGATATGAAGGAGAACGAGGTGACCGCATTTATCGGCCCTTCTGGTTGCGGAAAAAGTACCTTGCTGCGCTGCATCAACCGGATGAACGACTTGGTTGAGGTGGCCCGTATCGGCCGCGGCAAGATCGAGGTCAATGGTGCGGATATCTACGATCCGCGAGTTGATACGATCGAGCTGCGCAAGCGGGTCGGCATGGTTTTCCAGAAGTCCAACCCGTTTCCGAAGTCGATCTACGAAAACGTGATCTACGGCTTGCGTATCCAAGGAATCAATAAGAAGTCCGTCCTCGACGAAGCGGTGGAGCGTTGCCTCAAGGGAGCGGCGCTTTGGGACGAGGTGAAGGATCGTTTGGATACGAGCGGTTTGAGCCTTTCGGGCGGTCAGCAACAACGCCTCTGCATTGCTCGAGCGATGGCAGTCGAGCCGGATATCTTGCTGATGGACGAACCTTGTTCTGCCTTGGACCCGGTTGCGACGGCGAAGGTGGAGGAGCTCATCCACTCGCTCAAAGACGAGTACACGATCGTGATCGTAACGCACAACATGCAGCAGGCTGCTCGCGTTTCGGACAAGACGGCGTTCTTCTACTTGGGCAAGCTCATCGAGATGGCGAAGACGGACGAGATCTTCATGAGCCCGAAGAACGAGCAAACAGAAGCCTACATTTCCGGACGTTTCGGTTGATATCGCCTTTTAGCTGGCCCGATTTTAGTCCCCACTTTCAAACTTTAGCTTTCAAGTCCGAGCCTTGTCTCGGGATTTTCAATACACGATAGTTTAGCCATGAAGCGTTATTTCCACGAAGAGCTCGAAGACGTAAGATCCCACCTGATGTTGATGGGTGAAAAAGCGATTGCTAACGTCAATCTCGCCATGCGAGCCATGCTCGATTCCGATCTAGCGACCGCTCAAAAAGTCCGCAAGGCAGACGACCGGATCGATGAAATCGAGAAGCAGATCGATGACGAAGTGGCTCGCTACATCGGACTGCGCGCGCCGGTCGCCCGCGACCTGCGCCTGCTGTTCGTCGCCATCAAGGCCAGCCATGATTTGGAGCGGGTAGGCGACGAGGCGACAAGCATCGCCAAACGCACGGCAAAGATCCTGAAGACCGGCGGTTCGACGGATAACCTAGGTCGCCTACCGCGCATGTGCGAACTCGCGGTCGGCATGCTCAAGGATGCGCTGCATTGCTTCATCGACGAAGATTCGACCCGTGCGATCGCCATCTCCGAGCGCGACGAAGAGGTTGACTCGCTCAATCGCGAGAACTTCCGCTACTTTTTGGATATGATGAAGAGCGACAGCAATCGGGTCGATTACGGCACCGAGATGGTCTTCATTTCCAAATCCATGGAACGCATAGCGGATCACGCCCAGAACATTGCGGAAGAGGTTTACTACCTGCTTACCACCCGGTCGCTCAAGGAAGTGATCGCGGACAAAAAGTAGGTCTGGGCTTTACCGAAAAGGTGGCTTCGCTGCAGGTGAAGCCTGCTCACGTCCATTTGATTACTGCGACCGTTGCCGACGTTTTGCAGCGGGCTTCCGGAGATCGAGCTCCATGGACCACCGGGCCGGCATGTCTGGATACTGCGATGGGCTGATCACCGACCTGCCCGGTTCCAGCACGCGCTCGTCGCGGGATTCGATCCGCAGAAAATCTTGCCTAAGCTCGTTTGCTTTGCCCAGTGTAGCCGTCCCCAAACAGCAGGTCCCCATTTTTTCATGAAGTCTCGTTTTATCCTATCCCTTTGCGCGCTCCTCGGAGCGTCCTTCGTCTCGCTGGGCTCAGCTCAGGATGTCCCTTCGGTTTCGTCCGACGAACCCGAAAACGTTTCCGAGAGTTCGAACTCGGAACGCGAGGCGCTCCTGGAAAAGCTCAACGCTCTGCTGCAGGATGTGGATCAAAATGGGGCGACCTTCGAAAAACTGGAGCAGATCGGCGACCTCTACCTGCAGGCGGGAGACGCTCAACGAGCTGTTCTCGTTTTCGAAAAGGCGATCAATGATTTCGGCGGGTCGGAAGCGCTTTTCGTGAAGATCGCCCGTGTGATGAAGATCGTAGGAGGTCCGGAGCATGCGGTAAACGCGCTCAAGGTCGGTCTCGAAAAGTTCCCGGATTCGGAATTGCTGACCTATGAGATCGGCAAGGCGTACATCGGGTTGAACAAGCCGTATGCGGCGATTTCGAACCTCAAGAAGGTCTTGGCCCTCCAGCCTGAAAAGGGAGAGTATCGCTACCACCTCGCGGACGCGTACCGCTTGCAGGAAAAGTGGGATGACGCATCCGAGCTGATCGATGGCTTGATTGCGGAGGAAACGGAAATCCTCGAGGTGTACTTGATGAAGGGCGACCTTTTGTTGGCTCAAGGAGAGCGACGCGCCGGGGTTCGCTTCTTGGAGGATCTGCTGGAAGCTCATCCGGATTCGGAAAGCGTCAAGCAAATGCTTGTGCGCGCGTATCAACTTTACGCATACGCAGAATCGCAGGCCGGCCGTTTGAGTCACTCGGTTCGCAGCATTCGAGACTCGCTCGAGGTAGATCCGGAGAATGCGGAATCGCAAGTCGCCCTAGCTTCGTTTCTCAACGAGCTAGGCGAATACGAGGAGGCGGAAGCTGCGTTCAAGGCGATCTTGGAGACGAATCCGAACAACCTCGACGCGTACCTCTTTTATGGTCAGATGCTCGAATCTCTGGATCGGACGCCGGAAGCGGCGGAGCTCTATACGGAAGGCCTTTCCAGGGCTCGGGATGCGGGGATCGAAAGCGCGATCGCGATTTTCCGGAAGATGCTCCGAATCAAGCAGTAGGCGGCTTTTAGCGAGCTTTGCCGGTGAGCTCGAAGCCGGCGATTTCCTTGTCCGGGTTTTCGGAGTCGCTTTGGAAGACGATGGCGAATTGGCCGGACAGGTTCTTGTTTTTCGGGTTGTAGAAGTTGAAGACGTAGTGCCAGAGGCGACGTTTCTCCTTCTTGTCTTTGTCGGTAGGCTGGCCCATTACGACCGAAATGTCGGTGAGGGTTGGAAGGGGAACGCCGTCGAGCGTCTCGCGGTTCATGGCGGCGGTGGCGCTTTTGCGGAGCTTGTTGATCTTGGCGTCGCCGAGGCTGCGGAAGAGCTCCACGATGAAGTCGGCGGGGATCGCTTCGAGCAGCTTCTCGTCGAAATCGATGCGGGTGAGCAGGCCTTCTTCGAAACGGGTACGGAAGACGATGCTGAAGGGGGTGCCGTCGTCCGTCTGGATCTGCTTTTCGAAACGCCAATTCCAGTCTTCGATCCTAGGCTGCTGCGATATCTCGGTGATGCTGCTGGGTTGGGATTCGGTGATGAAGACGAAGTCCTCGTCGCGTACCACGGGCTCCGGGAATTTGAGTGAAAGCCCTTTGTCCAGCTCGACGAGCACGTGTTCGTCGAAGTCGTAGAGCTGACCTTTGAACTTGAGCAGGCGCAGGTAGACGCAGCCGGAGAGCAGGGATAGGGTGAAACCAAGGAAGAGGGCTTGGATGAGGCGTTTTCTTCGCATTCGTGGGACTACAGTTCGGGGTCGCGTCAGGCAGCAAACAGTGGGGTAGGGAATAAGTATCCTCGCCGTCTGTAATTTAGCAAGCACTCAGCGAATCCGGCTGTTTTTGCTTTTCGTACCCTTGGAAAAGACCGTGAATTCAATCCTGAGTTGCACGTTTGGCGTTTTGGACCAAGGATGTCGCTAGCCCTAAGTTTACCCCGACCGACAAATGATGAACTACCTGACCCTACGGATCCTTGTCGTCCTCACCCTCGTCTCCTCGTCCGGCCTCAGGGTCGTGGCCCAAGACGAGGAACGGCCCATCTGGGAGCAGGAAGTGATGCTCGTCTACAGCGATCGATCTACGGAATTCAATCGTCTCCGTTCGCTCGGCAAGGAGAACAAGCGGCTATCGCTCTACACCACGGCTCTCGACACCCTTCATGGGAAGGTTCCGGTCGAGGAGGATGAAAAACCGTACCGCGTGGCGCAGCGAATTTTTCGAATGATCATCGCGGACAACGACAGCGATGCGATCGGACTGGCCGCAGCCTACTACAACGCACGCGTTACCCAGTCGAATCCCTACGAGCAGGACATCGCGGCGGCGAAAAAGCTCTACTGGAACCTTTATGAGAAGTGGCCGGAGCGCTTTTTTGGTCAAATGGCCTTCGTCAAGTACGCGACCTTGCATATCTACGATGATGACGGGAGCGGCGACGAAGTTTGGGAGCGTATCCAGAATCTGGAACCCATCGTGAACGACATCAGCATCCCGGAGCTTCGTCAGAATGTTCACCGCATTATGGGGGAGGCCTACTTCGGTTTCGAGCTCGATGAGGAGTTGGCCTACGAACACATGCTCGAGGCGTATCGGCTTGGGATTCCAGTCGGCTCGATCCGGATCGAGGTGCTGGAGCGGATCGGGGCCTTGGGAGAGCGGCTTGGCAAGTACGAGCGCGCCTTGCTCGCCTACGATGAGCTCGTGCGTTCGGTGCCGCGGCACGAGCGCTTCGCCGAGTTTGCGGAGTCGGCGGCGCGGCTTCGGGCTAGGCTGACGCCGGTGGATTCCAAGTAAGGGCGCGGTTTTAATCTCGGGCTTGAGATCTGCGAATGGATTGCCCAATACCGTGGGATGCCAGCAAATCCGTCTCCAGATGATTCAGAGGTACTCTCCATCAAGTCTCGCTTCGTGCGCGGCCGTAACCTGCTTTTCGCGAAAGCGGACTTCAGCCAGCTCTACGTGGACTACTACCTGCATCAAAATGACAATGGGCTCTCCCTTACGCCGGAGTTCGACGAGCGGCTAAAGAAGGCGCTCGCGCTCTTCAGCCTGCATTGCATCTCGCGCCCGCGAAACGACCTCTTGGCCTGGACGGTGAATTTCCAGCAACCGCTGCATAACTTGTTTCTCGCCGGCGACACGGGAACGGGAGACGTGACGGGGCGCATCTACACGGAGGGCGTCAAGCAAGCCGAAGAGAACGTCTTTTACCAAGACGTGGTGCGTCACAATCGCGACCCCCATCGTTCGATCGTCGGCTTCAACGGTCCGGACCTGATCCATGCGGTCGAGGAATTCTACAAGTTCAGCGAGCAACGACCGGCCCGCTTCTTCCAGCTCGAGCCCGATGTTTTCGCCATTTTGGCGGCTCACCCGGACTACGATGAAAATTGGTTCGAGACGGTCACGCTCGACGATATCCGCAAGATCGAGGAAAAGGAGGAAGTGGTGGACCTGGAGACGCGCTTCGTGCGCTGGTATTGCGGCTGCAACCAAGATCGCATCCTGGGCGCCTTGTCGGGCCCTTTCCAAAAGGATCCGGAGGACCTTTTCCTCGGTGAAGAGTTGATCGAGGTAAATTGCCCGCGCTGCGCCGCCAAGCACCGGGTTTCCCGCGAGATGCTGGAAGCCTATGTGGCGGACAAGGATAAGTAGGGCGCCAGCCTAACCTTTCAGCTTTCGCGAAATGGCTACGATGCCGACTAGGGCCATGGCGATCATGGCGAGCGTTGAGCCTGTGTCGGGAATTGGCGACGGCGAATCGGGATCGCCCTCGAAAAGCACGTTGTGCATCTCGCCGCTGCCCCAGTCCGCTCCTTGGAAGGAATTGACGATAACCTGGCCGTTGACCTGACCGTTGGTGAAGTTGAGGTCTGCGAGAGGGGCGAGGATCGATCCGGTGACTCCGATTCCCGCCATGTCGAGTTGGTTAGCCTCGAAGAAGTTGTAGAGGGTGTTTGCTGCGGTGTGAGTGCCGAAGATTCCCTTGCTGCTGAAGTCGGCGATTGCTCCGGAAACGTTGATCAAGGCTTTGGCTCCGGTGGGCACCAAGATGTTGAACGTGTGAGCGAGGCTCAGGGTCGCTGCGTCGATATTGAAGATGTTGAGGCCGCTTTCTGTTCCTTCCAGGGTCAACGTGCCCCATTGCATGGTGGCGCTGCCTGTCGCGTCGAGAGCTCCCCAATTGGTGGATTTGGTCATGAGGGCGGCCTGGGCCGCGTCGAAGTCGAAGGGAAGGTTGCTCTTGCCGAGGTTCGATTGAGTGGAGGAGCCAAGGGCGGAGTGGAGGTTGTAGCCGGGGCTGGTGTAGTTGCCGCCTACGTAGACGCTGCCGTTTTTAACTTGCCCGCCGCCAGAAGCGTCCAGGGTGCCGCCTACTGTGAGCTGGGCTCGCGCGGGATCGGCCAATCCCGTGGCGTTGCCGACGGAGTAGGAGCCAAACGTGGCGTTGCCTCCGATCGCGGCGCGGCCTTCGGTGTCGGAGTTCTTGAGCGTGGCGTCGCCCCAGGTGACGAGGTTGTAACCGTCGGCTTCGGAGAGGTTGACGTTTACGGCGTGGAGCGAAACGGCGGCTAGGCTGAAACCGCTAGCGAGCGCGACGGTTTGGAAGATTCGTTTGACGGAGTTCATGCTGATGGAGCGACGGTGCAGCTTGTTTTGGGCTCCATCGGCAGGACCTGATTGCAAATCAAGGGTAAGTCCGTGTTTTTTGTTAATATGAACGCTAGCGCCTAGCAGCCCACTTGGGGGATGTTTGGCTTCGCTCCTAGTGGCTTCTATGGGTTTAGGATAGGCCCTTTTGGCTGAGTCTTAATTTCGCGGCAGCTGCGGATATCGCGCACTCGAACATTTACAATGGGGAGCTGCGAACGTTGCATGTGTGGATGCCAAAGAAGAAAGCGACTGCCAAGCGCGCCAAGAGGGTGCCCGCATCTCCATTGCTCTTTGCGGACACGCAAAAGAGCGCCGACCAGCTCTACATTGGAGGCTTCAATGTACCGGATGCTTTCCTCTCCTTCCAAAAGGGGCGCAAGTGGTATGCGGTGCTCAATCAGCTCGAGTACGCCCGAGCCCTGAAGGAGTCGCGCTTTGACGAGATCCTCCAGCTCGAGCTTTGTCTGGAGTTGGCCCGAGAGAAATTTCAGCGGGCCAAGGTTGGCTACGCGGAAGTCGTTGCGGCCTTGGCCGAGGAGTTCGAGATCGAAAGCTTCAAGGTGCCGGGCGACTTCCCGAGTTCCCTTGCCTTTAAATTGATAGAGCTCGGCGTGAAAATCGACGTTTGCGAGGGCAGCTTGTTTCCGCGTCGGGAAATCAAGAGCGAAGAAGAGCTCGCTATGATCCGCGAGGGAAATCGTTGCAGCGCGATTGGCATCCGAGCGGCGGAAAAAGCCATTCGCCAGAGCGTGATCAAGAAAGGGAAGCTTGTTCTCGATGGGAAGACGCTTACTTCGGAGCGCCTCCGCAGCATCATAGAAATCGCTTGCTTGGAAGCGGGATCGCTCTCCATGGATACGATTGCGGCCGGGGGAGATCAGGCTTGCGACCCGCATTGCGCGGGGCACGGACCACTGCGCGCGAATGAGTTGATTATCGTGGATGTTTTTCCACGCGTATCAAAAACTGGATACCATGGCGACATGACTCGAACCTTTTTGAAAGGAAAGGCGAACGAGGCTCAGAAGGGAATTGTGGATGCGGTTTTCAAGGCTCAGCAAGATGCTATCCTGAAGGTTAAGACGGGAGTGAACGGTAAGGATGTGCATGGCTCCGTTCTCGAAACGTTTGCGAAACTTGGATACGAAACCCGTCGCAGCGAACAAGGGGCGGAAGGCTTTATCCACGGGACAGGACACGGTCTAGGATTGGAAGTTCATGAAGCCCCGCGCGTCTCGATCGTTTCGAATAGGCTGAAGCGAAACGCGGTGGTTACGGTGGAGCCGGGCTTGTATTATCCTGGGGTCGGTGGATGCCGTATCGAGGATGTGGTGGCGGTCCGGGACGAGGGTCCTGAATTGCTCAGTAAGTATCACTATCGCTGGCAGATCAAGTAGTGCCGGAACTCGCGGAAGTCTATTTCCATAGCTCGCATTGGAAAGCTGCTGTTGGGCAGCGGTTCGATGTGGCATGGCTGCATGACAAAACGCGCTGCTGCCGCGACCTGGATGTGGCAGCGTTTGCCGATAGGTGCCAGTCCGCGACTTTGCTTTCTGGATACACGCATGGGAAGCGGATGCTGTTTGCGTTCTCGGGAGCTTGTTTCTTGGAGGTTCATTTGGGGATGACGGGTTCGCTGCACCGATTGGATCCCGATTACGAGGAGCAGAAACACGACCACCTAGCCCTTTGCAGTTCGGAATCGGTTTTGGTTTTTCGCGATCCGCGTCAGTTCGGGAGGCTGGCTTTGCACCAGACGGAGGACGGGCAGCTTCCGGATTGGTGGCAGGCATTGCCGCCGCAGCCACAGGATCGAGCCTTTACCCGGAAGCGTTTCGATGGGCTTTTGCTGCGGCGCGACAAGGCGGTCCTGAAGAGCTTGCTTTTGCAGCAAGAGCTTTTCCCGGGGGTGGGCAATTGGATGGCGGACGAAATCCTCTGGCGGGCTCGCTTGAAGCCGGATCGCAGATTGGGAGCTTGGCGGAGGCGGAGCGCAATGCCTTGTTCGAGGAGCTGCGCTGGGTTTGCCGGGAGGCGATTCGGATAATCGGTGCGGACTACAGCGATCCGCCGAAAAGCTGGCTCTTCACCCATCGCTGGCGGGATGGCGGGATTTGTCCCGCTTCGGGCGAGGCCTTGCTCCGTGATACCATTGGCGGGCGCACGACCTGTTGGTCGCCCGCCGTGCAAGTTTGAGAGCCTCGGGACGAGCCGTGCCACCAGAGAAGGGTTGGCTAGGGCGCGAGTCTCCTGATGGCCCAGCTTCCGTCTTCTGCCTTGTCGTAGAAGATGCGGTCGTGGATGCGGGACTTTCCGCCGAGCCAAAATTCGATGGTTTCGGGGACGATGCGATAGCCCCCCCAGAAGGATGGAAGGGGGACTTCGCCGTCCTTGAACTTCTTTTTCATCTCATCGAACTTGGCGAGGAGGATGGAGCGGGAGGAAACGACTGAGCTTTGCTGGGAGACCCACGCTCCGAGGCGGCTTCCGAAGGGGCGGCTGGCGAAGTATTTCAGCGATTCGCTTGTGGAGACGCGCTCGACGCTGCCTGTCACGATGACTTGGCGTTCGAGTTGTATCCAAGGAAAAAGGACGCAGGTCTTGGGGTTGTGGGCGAGTTGCTTGCCCTTGCGGCTTTCGTAGTTGGTATAGAAGACGAAGCCTCTGTCGTCGTAGGCCTTGAGAAGGACGGTGCGTTGCCAAGGTTGGCTGTTCTCGTCAACCGTGGCGAGGCTCATGGCATTGGGCTCCGGAATCTTTTGCTCGACGGCGTGGTCGAACCAGATGCGGAACTGTTCGATCGGGTTAGGATGCACCGAGTCTTCGCTCAGTGAATCGTGACCGTATTCTTCCCTCAAGTCGCCGAGATCTGCCATGCGAGAAGGGTCTACTGCTCGCGCGGCGATGTGCAATGCTTTTGCCGCAAAAGCTTGGGCAAGGGGGCGGGGGAGCTACGTTTAGGCTGAGCCTAGCTATCGATCTTCTTCAACGACTGTTCTGCCATCTGGGCGATCGCCTCCAGATTGCTCTGGAGCTTGAGAAGCGCGTCGTCGTCGAAGAGGGTAGAGAATTCGCTTTCGCTTCCCGATACCGCTGTGTTGCGGCCGGTCTCGGCTGCGGGGTTCGCATTGTCGACGGATGGGGGCGGGGTTTGCTGCGCTGGACGGTTTTGGTAGAGTCTCGCGGAGTTGAAAAAGGGATTCGAGTTGATCGGGTCCATCAGTCGTCGTTGGGAATTGCGGTGTTAACTTTCTGGGAACAGGGCGATAGGCGAACGTTCCGCACTGTTTTGAGTTGGTCCTTGCTGTGAGTTTATGCATGTTGAAGCAGGTTAAGCAGGAGCCGCAACAGAATTCACTGCCAGTAGAGGGAAGTCTCTATCAGCGCAGGAAGCGCATAGAGGACGCGCTCTGGGGAGAATTCCTGAATTGCCTAAAACGCTAGGGGGAAAGCGGGAAGAATTTCAGTTTTTCCCTAGATATTGGGCTTGTTCAGTAGCGATTCGTGGCTGTTGGACGCCATTTTTGCGCTTTGCCGTAAATTATTTGTATCATCGCGGCAGGGAGCACTCTTAGTATGCAGTGCAGGTGGATTCTTGAGGGTTTTGATTCAAAGGATTGCCAGCCCGGAGATTTCTGGGCATTGCCTAGAAACCGATTTAAAAATGGCAAAAGGACTAGAGAAACACCAAGCCAAGCTCGCTCAGTTGAGCTCCCTTGGCAAAGACCTAACGCGACGTTCCGGGGCGAAGTGCGAACTGTGCGAGACGTCGGGAGTTTCGCTCTATCCTTATCCCGTGCCGCCTTTGGAGGAGGATCCGCAAGTGGAAACGTGCGTCTTCGCCTGCGATACCTGTCGCGAGCAGCTAGAGAACCCGAAGCGGATCGACGTCGCCCATTGGCGTTGCGCGGCCCAGACGGTCTGGAGCGAAGTCCCGGCTGTGCAGGTGGTGGCCGCTCGGGTGTTGGACCATTTGGGGAAAACGGAGCTTTGGGCGCGGGAGGCATTGGAAGACGTTTACTTTGATGAGGAGGTCGAGGAGTGGATCGCAAAGCAAGTTTTGTAGCGGATTCTCGGATACAGGTTCTCGAAGAATCCGAGTGGCAAGCGCTTGCTGACGCTCATGAGGCTGGGGTAGGGCCCTACATCGATGCCTATCGCAAGCGTCGGGACAGTCGCCAGAAGCACCCGGTCCATGATTTCCTATTTGCGTACTACCAAACGAATCGCGCCGTGCTGAGGCGTTGGAGGCCAGCGGCAAACCAGTTTCTTAAAGGTGAATCGGCGAAAGCGTTTTTGAAAGACGACCGGTATTCTGAGACCGAATACGGGGTCGGCTTGAACTTGGACCGAATGGACGAGAGCGTGAGGGAAAGGATCCGGTGGGTCCGGTCCCTTATCGAATCGGCCCGGAATCGGCCGCCGCGCTTCAATTGCTTTGGCCTGCATGAATGGGCCATGGTGTACAAGGCGAAGGAGATTCGTCACGAGACGACTCCCTTGAGGCTGAGTCCCGAGGAAGTCGCCCAAGTCGTGGAAAAGAGCAGCATTCGCTGTTCCCATTGGGATGCGTTCCGGTTTTTCACTCCTGAAGCCCGTCCGCTAAACGAGTTATGTCCAGGCCGTGAGGAGCGGGAGCTCAACGAGCAGTTTGGCTGTATCCACTTCAATATGGATCTTTACCGTTGGACCTACAAGGGAAGTCCTTGGCTGGGATCGGAACTGCTACGTTCTTGCTTTGAGCTGGCCATGGAAGCTCGGGAACTCGACATGCGTGGGAGTCCGTACGACCTTTCTGAATACGGCTATGATGCGATTTATATCGAAACTGCGGAAGGTCGGGAAGAGTATCGGGAGGAGCAGCAGAGGATCTATCGGGCAGGGCTGGTTTTGGCGGAGCGATTGCTGGAAGAGTGCGAATTTGTGCTCTCACCAGCTCAATAGACCGCGAAAACGTCCAATTTTTTGCCTACGTTCTTGATTATACGGGAGGACACGTAGTAATTCTTTCCTCGAATTGCGGCTACCGTTCTAGGGTCGCTCTCCCATAACAACCCCACTTCACGTCCTACCCTATGAGATGTCATTTCCAGTCCCTCTGCGTCAGCGTATTTCTTTCTTTTAGCCTCTGCGCTCCGGTAGCGTATTCCGCGGGATACGCCATTCAGGAGCAAAGCGTTTCAGGCCTTGGCAACGCGTACGCGGGGGGAGCCGCGTCGGCGGAGGATGCCGCTACCGTCTACTTCAATCCGGCGGGCATGTCCTTGATCGAAAAGCCGCAGCTGCACACGGGGGTACATCTCATTTTGCCGAAAGCGGAGTTTACCGATTTTGGGTCCACCACGCTGGGAGCTCCCACGCAAGGGGCCGACTCTACTTCTGAAGAGGAGGCCTTGGTGCCCAATCTCTACTATGTTGCGCCGCTAACGGACGACTTGGTTTGGGGGCTTGGGATCTCGGCTCCCTTTGGCCTGACGACGGATTACGACGATGACTGGGTGGGTCGCTACGTGGCCCGGCGAACGGAGTTGAAGACGGTGTTGGTCAATCCTTCGATTGCCTATCGGATTAACGACAAGCTTTCGATCGGAGGAGGCATCGACTACGTGAAATCGGATGCGGTTCTGAGCAACGCCATCGATATGGGCCTCGTCTTTCTCAAGCAATATCAGGCGGGAGGCATTCCCGTGAACGCTCAGACCATGGCCCTCGCGGGCGACGTCCAAGCCAATGTGGGCAGTTCCAAGTACGACGGCGGTATCCGCCTCGAGGGAGATGGCGATGGTTGGGGGGGTAACTTGGGGGCCCTCTACGAAATCAATGACGATTGGCGTTGCGGCGTTCACTATCGTTCCAAGGTGGACCTCGCTTTGTCGGGCCGAACAGACTTTACGGTGGGGGCCTTGGACAGCGTATTGGGTGCGGCCTTCGCGGATCAAGGAGGCGGGGTGGATCTCACGCTTCCGGATACGCTTTCGCTTTCGCTTTTTGGAAACGTGAACGAACGACTTTCTGTGATGGCAGATGTGACGAAAACCTCGTGGAGCGAGTTTCAGGAACTGCGCATCGTATTCGAGAATCCCTCTCCGCCCGCGAGCGTGGTGCCTGAGCTCTGGGAGGATGTTTGCAAGTACAGCGTGGGGGCTTCCTATCGATTCAACGACCGTATCACCGGCCGCTTCGGTCTCGCATACGACGAGTCGCCGGTGCCCAATGACGACGTGCGCTCGCCCCGCATTCCCGATGAGGACCGGAAGTGGATCGCTCTCGGCTTGACGGTGGCGGCGACCCAGAAGCTCGACCTACATTTCGCGTACGTGAACGTCCTGGTTGACGACCCGATGATCGACAACTCCAGCCACTCCGCGGGACAGCGACTCTATGGCAAGATTAATGCGTCGGTCTCGCTGATCAGCATGGGCTTGAGCAAGCGTTTCTAGCTCGCTCGTTTATTCGATGACGCGATTCTCCTTCCACTTGCCGCTGCGCACGCGGGTGAAGAAGATGATGCTTAAGCAGATGAGGTTCAGTGTGAGGACGGCCCAAGCGGAGATGAGGGGGAGTTGTAGGACTTCTACCACTACAATGGTTGGAATGATCACCAGCGTCACGGATGTGATGGCGAGCGTTTTCATTACAAAGCTGGTGTCGCCCGAGCCTTTCAGCGTTCCGCTCGAGAGAATGACGACGCTCTCGAAAAAGGCGAAGAATGCGACCAGCTTGAGCAGGTTCGTGATCAGCTGAATCAGCTCTGCGGAAGGTGGCACTTCTCGGGCGAGGAAGAAGGGCGCGATGAAGAGGTAGGGAAAGATGAGGTAGGCGAGGGAGACTACGAAGTTGTAGAGGAAGGCGAGGTGGATGGCGGAGTAGGTCGCCTTTTCCGCGAGCTCGCTTTGGCCGGCCCCTTGGTATTGGCCCACGAGGATAGTGTTGGCGATTCCCAGCCCCACCAAGGGCAGCAGGCCGAGCAGATGGATTTGCTGGGCGATGTTGTTGGCCGCGATGTCGAGAACGCCAAGCCGGCCTACCAGAAGGGTGAAAACAGTAAACCCGATCACGTCCAAGAAGAAGTGCATGCCGGCAGGAAAACCGAAGCGTAGCATGCGCTTGCTCAGGTCGAGGTCGAACCGCCAGGCTGAGCGCGTTTTATAGAGCCGCTCGTTTTCGCGGCTGAGAATGAGGACCATGAAGATGACGATGACGATGGCCGAACTTGCGAAAGTTGCGTAGCCCGCTCCCACGATCCCAAGTTCAGGAAAGCCCCAGTTGCCAAAAATCAGGGCGTAGTCGAAAATCGAATTCAAGATCGTGAGCAAGACATTGACCCAGACGATCGTCCAAGCCTTGCCTCGTCCCGAGTAGAAACTCGAGCAGACGGCGTTCGCCAGGAAGAGGAAGGCGCAGAAGTTCAGGATCTTGAAGTAGCTCGCCTCCATCTCTTGCACTCGCGGCGCATGGCCCACGACTGCGAAGATTTCCTCCGAGAAGGGGGCGACCATGGGCAGCAGAATGGAGCCGATGAGGGAGAGGTAGATACCTTGCCAGAAAGCGGTGCCGACGCGCTCGTACTTTTTAGCCCCAGTGTACTGGGCGATGAAGGTGGAGGTGTACATCGCGAGCCCGAAGAAGGGGCAAACCAAGGTCCAGTTCAGGATGCCGGTGGGCAAGGCGGCTGCGATGGCCTCGTTCGAGTACCAGCTGAGCAGCATGCGGTCGACGAAGAGCAGGATCGAGGTCGATCCGGAGCTCAATATGAGCGGGAAGGCGACTTTGAGAAGCTGGCGGTACCCAGCATCTTCGAACCATCTTGCTTTGAATCCTGCAAACATTGCTAAGGATGGACCTAGGGAATCCATTCTCTTTGGGAAGACAAATGCGGTCTGCGGTTTTTTTTGCTCCCGCTTTCAAACGAGCGGATTCCTTGTTGTAGAAGGCCTTATGTTTAGACAAGCTTCCCGCTTTTCGTGACCTGTAGCCGCCGAATGCCGGCAGCGTTAACCAATAAAACCTATCGATTCCCTAAATGAATATCGAAACCAAGTGCCTGCACGCTGGACAAGTGCCAGATCCGACAACCAATTCACGCGGCGTTCCCGTCTACCGTACGACCTCCTACGTCTTCAACGACACCGAACACGCCGCCAATCTCTTTGCTCTCAAGGAGCTGGGCAATATCTACACCCGCATCATGAATCCGACTCAGGACGTGCTCGAGCAGCGCGTTGCGGCTTTGGATGGCGGGGCGGCCGCCTTGGCTCTCGCCTCCGGAACGAGCGCGATTTTCTACACGATCATCAATATCGCCAAGGCTGGGGATAACATCGTTTCCGCCAACAATCTCTACGGCGGCACCTACACGCAGTTCGCGAGTATCCTGCCGGATCTCGGTATCACGGTGAAGTTCGTCGATGCCAACGATCCGCAAAAGCTTGCCGATGCGATCGACGGAAACACGCGTGGCGTATTCTGCGAAAGCGTAGGAAATCCCGCACTCGACGTGACCGATATCGCAGAATGGGCGGAGGTCGCTCACGCGAGGGGACTGCCCCTGATCGTGGATGCCACCTTTTCCACGCCCTACCTCACGCGTCCTATCGAGCATGGCGCCGATATCGTGGTTCATTCGCTGACCAAGTGGTTGGGCGGACACGGGGCAGGCATCGGCGGAATCGTGGTCGATTCCGGCAAGTTCGATTGGGCGAACGGCAACTTCCCACTCTACGATCAGCCGGACGAGTCTTACCACGGCCTCCGCTGGGGACACGACCTTCCCGAACCGCTCGCGTCGCTCGCTTTCATCCTTCGCATGCGTACGGTGCCGCTGCGTAACCTCGGCGCCTGCATTTCCCCTGACAACGCTTGGATAATCCTGCAAGGCATCGAGACCTTGCACCTGCGCATGGAACGCCACTGCGAAAACGCCTTGGCCGTGGCCAAGCACCTGCAGGCCTGCGACGCCGTCACTTGGGTCAAGTATCCAGGACTTGAGGACAACGAAAACTACGCCAAGGCTCAGAAGTACCTCGGTAGCAAAGGTGGTTCTATGGTGGTCTTCGGTATCAAGGGCGGAGCGGAAGCAGGCTCGAAATTCATCGATTCGCTGAAGCTCTTCAGCCACCTCGCCAATGTGGGCGACGCCAAGAGCCTCGCGATCCACCCAGCGACGACTACGCACAGCCAGCTAAGCGAAGAGCAGCAGGCCGAAGGCGGCATCACTCCCGAGCTGATCCGTCTCTCCATCGGAATCGAGAGCATTGACGACATCCTCGCTGACATCGATCAGGCAATCGCGGCAGCGGGAGCGTAAGCGCGGTCGCGCTTGACCAAGCTATTTTAGACAAAGGCGCGCTATCTTCGGGAAGCGCGCTTTTTTGTGGGCGTGCGCTCTCGGATGGGGCGTCTTGCTGAGCCGCTTGCTGGGGGTGGTGCTGTTGCTGACGGCGATTTGGGTCAGTTGTCAGCTAAGGGCTCTGTCTTTTTCGGTTTGCGCGGCCAGATGACGGCGGGGATCGAGAAGATGAGGATCCCGGTCAAGTTCGCCAAAGCGTCCATGATGTCCAGCGTTCGGGTGGGTAGGAAGTATTGGCTGGCTTCCTCGAGGGCGGCGATGGCGAATACCGTGAGGGATCCATAGGGGAGTCGGAGCTTTGCGAGCTGCCAGCAGCGGTGGCGAAAAAGGAAGTTGGCGACGAGAGTAAGGCATCCGGCGAGCAGGACGTGCCCGATCTTGTCGCCGTTGGGAGTCGCTCTCACCGTCTTGAAGATGATGTTGTCTCGCCCGATGTCCGCCTCGTGGATGATCCAGATCGTGAATACGAGAAAGGCGAGGGCGAGGAGCGTAGTCGCGAGGGTGATGATTCGCCGTTTAGACATGGCCTTGATTCAGGCCCGTTTCTTCGACGGGAGGCAAGCTTATGTACCGGCCCGAAAAAGCCCTCCGCTAGAAAACGGAGGGCTTGCAGGAAAAGCTTCTTCGCGGCGGCTTAGGCTGCGGCGGCCTTTTGCACCTTGCTACGCATCGCGAAGAGGATGCTGAACGCCACGATGAGGATGATCGGGAAGAGCGTCATGTTGCCCAAGGTCGCCTGTCCTGCGGCGAGCTCGATCTTTTCGGGAGCGACTCCTGCGGCGACTGCTTCGGCGCGGGATGAGTCGATCCAGCCCCCGATGATGGGGTTCCAAATACTGACTGCGAACATACCGGCTCCTCCCATGAGGGACATGCCGAGGGCTCCGGTCTTAGGTTGGTACTCGCCGATGAAGCCGATCATGGTTGGCCAGAAGTAGCAGACGCCGATCGCAAAAACGATGGTGCCGACGTAAACGAGACCGCCGGTAGCGATGCTGAGGATGTACAGGCCGATTGTCGCAATGACGGAGGACAACAGCAAAACGCCGATAGGGTTGAGGCTGTGAATGATGGGACCGGCGAATTGGCGGCCGACCGCCATGAGGCCGGTGCTGAGGGCGAGAAGTAGCATGGGGTGGGCTCCGGTTTCGCCGAGGATGCGTTCTACCCACTGTTGGGTGCCCAG
>JBNKSG010000020.1:0-30918 GCA_050297195.1 Opitutaceae bacterium
GTTCCGTCTTCGCTGCACACCTGCCAGCTCGGATCTCGTAATTCCGGTCGCAGCATCTGCTCACGCGTCAGACCGAAGATCCGTTCGATCGCCGGATTATATTCCACAAGCTTCCCTTCGGCGTCGAAAAACAACAGTCCAGCCTCGGTCACATTGAAGATCGTCGCCAAACGTTCGCGGGAGCTTCGCAACGCCATCTCGGCACTCCGCTGCGCCGTGATGTCCACCCTCGACACTAGAATCCGGTCCCACCTGGATTCGTGCTCAGGCATGACCATCAAACAAACACTCAAGTGCAGCGTTTCCCCCCGAATCGTCTCCTCAGTCCGTTCGCATAGAGCCAGCGATTGGCCTTTCCAAAGCTTCGCCAGCAATCCGCGAACAGATCGTACAACCCCCTCAGCAAGCACCATGCGCTCAATCGCCTCCACCAGCTCGTCCTTACTCGCCGCCTGGTACAGATCGAGCGCGGCCTGGTTCACCTCAAGGAGCTGCAGTCCTTTCATGCAGCGCGCTTCAATCTCTGGATTTTCGACGAAATGAGCCACCAAATCTTCTACTCCCTGCTCCCGTAGCTCATCCAGGATCAGCTTCGTTTCAGAGCCGTCTAGCGCCCAAAGCCCGATCGGCGCCCGATCGAACCATTCACGGAAATGCTTCTCACGAATTGGGTACGGCTTGGAAGCCACTCCATTCGTCGACGACCGAGAAGACGCGACCGACCCCAAAGCGATGCTAGCCACCACTCGCGCAGACTCGCCCTCGGAGTTCCCCACCAAACAGAGCCGAGCAGGCACCCTATGGCCCTCCCTGTTTATCAGATTCAGGCAGTGGTCAAGCGCTACACCCTGTCTCGCTGCATGCGCGAAAACGTCTTCTGCATCGACACTCAAACCGGACTGCTCCGACAGCTCCGAAGCAAAGGCTTCCAACGCGGCGGGTTCCACAAAACGGTTCCCCGAAAGGCGTCCTATCACCTCCTCGCGCCGATAGCCTAGCGTCTCCTCCGCCTCCTTGCTGAAAACCGAGACAAGCCCGCCAGGCTCAAAAGCCACGACACCGACTCCAGCAGCGTCGATAGCGGCGTCCTTCGTCTCATCCAATCGCTTTAGCTCCTTCTTTTCGGCGGTCAGCTGAGTGTTCAGCTGTCTAAGCGCCTTCACCATGCGCCACAGACGCAGCAGGAACAGGATACTCGCGACCAGCGCTCCCGCCAGGACGACCAGCAGCAAGATGAACGACTGCGGCTCCATCTCACCCATTTGCCGCTTGCCCCCTTTCGATCGCAGCTTCAATCGGCAACAGCCCACCGGATCCCTCCGCATTCGCTCCATGCGAACGAGAGAGGATCGAATCAACCGCAGCCCTCAACTCGCTGAACGTGAACGGCTTGGCTAGGCACGGTAGACAGTGACGCTTGGTCAAGCGCTTCACCCGAGCATCGTTCTGGCTGCCCGACATGAACAGGAATCGCTCGCCATAGCCCGGATCGATCAAGCGCGCCGACGAAAACAAGCCGACTCCATCGCCTTCCTTGAGAAAGTAGTCGCTAATCACCAGATCGTAGCGCTGCTCGCGCAGGCAGTTCAAAGCCTCCACGCAGCTCGTCGCCTGCTGCACAGCTACTGGCCACTCTTCGAAATAAGCCTCCAGCAAATCAAGAATCAGCGGCTCGTCGTCCACCACCAGCACAGACAAGGTTTTTCGCGAACGATGCAAACCCGTTTCTTCAAACTCCATCGGCACCCCTTCGTCGCTAGACCCAGCCAAGCGAGCCGGTTGCAATTTTGCGTCCCCACCATGCCTGTTCGCCTCCGCCTCCCCGTGACGCGCTTCCGTCAGACCACCGACTTCGCCAAGAAGCCGCTCCAAAATCGCTAGTGGTGAATATGTCTTGAATTGCATGTCTATGAACAGCGAAGGATTGAGCGCATCCCCCTAGAGGACCTTTCAGTACGTCTAATTGCTAAGACTTATTAGAACAGGTATGTAGAGCATAATCAGCGCTGATGGCGCTTAAGCGTGTTTAATCGTTAAGCAAAACCATCCTTCGCACCACTGCAAGAGTCGCTAGCGAGGCCGTGGCAAGACGAGGAAGGGTTCCTCCAAACTTTCCCCCAATTGCCCCCCCACACAACCAGCCTGAATTCTCCCGCAGCATAACGACTAACAGGACCCAAAGTTAATGCATTCGCCAAGTCGTAAAAGGTGGCGCGGGTTCTCCGAACACGCCTCTCCCGCGCCCTCTAGAAAATGATGCGTCCAGCCAAACGAACAATGCTCTAGCCCAAGGCTTGCCACGATCGCTGCAAGCAATCGCCACTCGCGCCACCTTGCGCCACTTCAACGCAGCGAAGAAGGACGAACGAGCCTAGCGCATCTCAAACGCTGGCCCCAACAGACAGACTCCGCCCCCTATCTTGTTGACCCTTCCGCCAATCCGCATACGCAAGAACTCCCCTATAATAGACTGCAGGGGAAATAATCCGAGGTCTCGATAAAAATGAGCACAGAAAAATCCACCATCATCTACACCAAGACTGACGAAGCGCCCGCGCTCGCCACCTACTCTTTCCTGCCCATGGTGCAGGCTTTCGCCAAGTCCGCCGGCGTTTCCGTCGAGACGCGCGACATCTCCCTCGCCGGACGCATCCTCGCCCATTTCCCGGAAAACCTCACTGAGGAGCAGCGCATCGGCGACTACCTCGCAGAGCTCGGCGACCTCGCCCAGACTCCCGAGGCCAACATCATCAAGCTCCCCAACATCTCCGCCTCCATCCCGCAGCTCGGCGCCGCCATCAAGGAACTCCAGGAGCACGGCTACGACATCCCCAACTTCCCGGCCGATCCCAAGACCGACGCGGAAAAGGAAATCAAGGCCCGCTACGCCAAGGTTCTCGGCTCCGCGGTCAATCCCGTCCTCCGCGAAGGCAACTCCGACCGTCGCGCCCCTGGCGCCGTAAAGAACTACGCCAAGAAGAACCCGCACTCCATGGGCAAGTGGAGCAAGGACTCCAAGACCCGCGTCGCCACTATGGGACAGAACGACTTCTTCTCCAACGAGAAGTCCGTCACCCTCCCCGCAGCCACCACCGTCGACATCGTTCTCAACACGAAGTCCGGCGAGAAGCAGGTCCTCAAGTCCGGCCTCGCCCTGCAAGAAGGCGAAGTCCTCGACGGCACCTTCATGTCCGCCAAGGCTCTCGACGCCTTCCTCGCCGAACAAGTCGAAGCCGCCAAGAAGGAAGACGTGCTCTTCTCCCTCCACATGAAGGCCACCATGATGAAGGTCTCCGACCCCGTCATCTTCGGCCACGGCGTCCAAGCCTACTTCAAGGACCTGCTCGCCAAGCATGCCGACACCATCTCCGAGCTCGGCGTCGACTTCAAAAACGGATTCGGCGATCTCGTATCCAAGATCCAAACACTCCCCGCCGAAAAGAAGGCGGAAATCGAAGCCGACATCCAGGCCGCCTACGACAACGGACCCGACCTCGCCATGGTCAACTCCGACAAGGGCATCACCAATCTCCACGTCCCCTCCGACGTCATCGTCGACGCCTCCATGCCCGCCATGATCCGTTCCGGCGGCATCATGTGGGACAAGGACGGCAAGGAAGCCGACACCCTCGCCGTCATCCCCGACAGCAGCTACGCCGGCGTCTACCAAGCCGTCATCGACTTCTGCAAGGAAAACGGGGCCCTCGACCCGCGCAGCATGGGCACCGTGCCAAACGTCGGCCTCATGGCCCAAAAGGCCGAAGAATACGGCTCGCACGACAAGACCTTCGAAATCGCCGAAGCCGGCACCGTCTCCGTCGTCGACGCCGACGGAAACACCCTCTTCTCCCATGAAGTGGAAGCCGGCGACATCTGGCGCGCCTGCCAAGCCAAGGACGCCCCCATCCGCGATTGGGTGAAGCTCGCCGTCACCCGCGCTCGCGCCACCGGCATGCCCACCATCTTCTGGCTCGACGGCGACCGCGCCCACGACGCCCAGCTCATCGAGAAGGTCAACACCTACCTCAAGGACCACGACACCGACGGCCTCGACATCCAGATCCTACCGCCAGCCGTGGCCTGCAAGTTCTCCGTCGAACGCATGGCCAAGGGACTCGACACCATCTCCGTCACCGGAAACGTGCTGCGTGACTACAACACCGACCTCTTCCCCATCCTCGAGCTCGGCACCTCCGCCAAGATGCTCTCCATCGTTCCCCTCATGAGCGGCGGCGGCCTCTTCGAAACCGGAGCCGGCGGCTCCGCGCCCAAGCACGTGCAGCAGTTCCTCCAGGAAAACTACCTGCGCTGGGACTCCCTCGGCGAATTCCTCGCCCTCGCGGTCTCCCTCGAGCACCTCGGCGAAAGCACCAACAACGCCAAGGCCAAGATCCTCGCCAAGACCCTCGACGCCGCCACCGGCAAATTCCTCGAGAACGACAAGTCGCCAACGCGTCGCCTCGGCGGCATCGACAACCGCGGCTCGCACTTCTACCTCTGCCTCTACTGGGCGCAGGAAGTCGCTGCCCAGACCGAAGACGCGGAACTCGCCGCCGCCTTCCAGCCAGTAGCCGACGCCCTCGCCAAGAACGAGGAAAAGATCGTGGAAGAACTCATCGCCGCGCAAGGCAAGCCCGCCGACATCGGCGGCTACTACCACCCGGACGACGCCAAGGCCTCCGCCGCCATGCGCCCGAGCACCACGCTCAACAGCATCCTCGCCGTCATCTAAGCCAAATTTTGTGGGAGCGTGCTTGTCACGCGATTCCCCCAACCCAATCTCCCAGGGCAGCCTTCACCGGCTGCCCTTTTTTGCGCCCCAACGATGATCCTCAATATTTGCGTACGTAGTCCACGGATGCCTCGATCAGTCCATGCCCTTACGGTTTTGGCCAATAGCATACGTGTACACACGTATACTTAACATCTAGGGTAAATTTGGTAGAGACATAGCTAAGCTAGGCGCCCAGAAGGCATGCGTTCCTATGAGACTACGCAAACGACCACTGACTTCCCAACCTTCGATGACCCGCCTGCCCGCCTCCTTTTTCCGTCGCGGCCAGCTTTTCATCCTCGCCCTCTTGGCACCCTTGACTGAAGCCAGCGTCACCCTCAATTGGAGAGACAACTCCAGCAACGAACACGGTTTTTCCATCGAGCGCTCTTCTGACGGGAACCGTTTCCAGGAAATAGCCCGCGTCGCCTCCAACGTCGTCGAATTCACCGACGAAGACGCAACGGAAGGGAATACGTTCCATTACCGTGTACGCGCCTTCAACGCCTTCGGACATTCAGGCTACACGAATACGATCAAAGCTATCATCGAAAATGCTCGTGACACCATCGCCCAGACGCCCAGCACCTCGACGAACGAAACCACCGCCCTGCAACTCCTCTCGCCTCAGAACTTGCCAAGCAAAGTAATCGGCGGCTCCCCCATTTCCAGTCCGCACACCTACTACGAGAGCATGGGCGTGCACCTTTTGTCAGCTTCAGGAAACGGACTCGGTGAACGCCAAGACAATTTCAGCTACACTTACCTTCCGACTGACGAAACCTCTCAAATCGTGGCAAGAGTGACCGAGCACTCATCGGAAAGCCCAACGAGCAAATGCGGTATCATGCTCCGATCAAGCCTCGACCCAGACTCCCCCTTCGCCGCAGTCCTGCTCTCCGGTACCGGCTCCACCCACGCTCGCTGGCGTTCTACAAAGGCCGCCATTTCGCAAACCCACCAACTTTTTGGTACGTCCCCGCAGGCTCGTTACTTGAAAATTCGCCACCGAGGCTCCCAAGTCTGGTTCAGCTCCTCTCCCAACGGATACGACTGGTCGCCCGACGCCCAAGCATCTATCGATCTCGGCCCCACCCCCTTGCTAGGACTTTTCTTGGCCTCCTCCCAGGAAAGCAATGCCATCGCCGTGATCGAAGTCCTCGAGAGCACCGAGCCCCTGCTGCCCCCTTCCGGCTCCTACTACCGCAACTTGGGGAAAGAGAGCGCCATTGGCCTCTCGAGCTCCCAAGTCTCCAGCGAACAGGATGCAACAACCGGCCTCTATAAACTGACCGCAATGGGCCGCGGCTTCGAATACTACCGCGACCAGATCAACTTCAATTACTGGACCGGTGCGAAAACCTGCCGTATCGTTACCAAAATCCACGCCTTCGAAGAGGATGGTTCTTGGGCTCGCACCGGCCTCGCTCTCCGTAGTTCGCTCGAGCCTGACTCCGCGGTCGCTGCAGTCACACTCAATGGATACGGAAGAATCGAAACCCTTACACGAACCCGAAACGGCGAAAGAGTGTCCACCCGTAGCGGCCCCTCACTTCCCAGCGGTTGCTACTTGGCCCTCGAACGGCAAGGAAACGAGGTAGTCTATCAATGGTCTCCCGACGGAGTTACTTGGCACACGTTCCATTCCGCCACACTCGAGCTTCCCGACGTTCATCACGTCGGCCTCGTCCTCGGCTCCCAAAACGGCTCCTCCTCTTCCCTGCTCGAGCTCATTGGCCTCTATTGAGGCTCGAACTCATTGAGCCAGCATCAGGAACAGGAAGCATGCCCCACATCGCTCGCCTCTCCTGTCGTTCTTTATAATCGGAGGCAGCTATAGTCCACCCAACCTCGGCTACATTGTGGGCATCCACAATCCCACCAACGAATTCCCCGCCGCAAACGGTGCCCTCAATACCAGAGCCACCGTCATCCTCGCCGCCGGCACCCAACCATAACCACTCTCCTTCGTCCACAGCACCTCCCCCTGTCCACCGGATCGAAACCGACGAATGTCCCCACTGCGGATCACCTCAAGGCAAACCTACCCTTCTTCCCCCAAAAAACGTCCCACTCCGCTATCCACTCGATCACCCGAAAAAAGATCGGGCTCTCCACGTCCACCACTACCGGACGCCCGTCCCACAGCTCCCAGTTCACCAGATCGCTCGATCGCCAGACATCGATTCGATCCACAGAATACCCCGACAGCTCCGGCTCCACTTTTCCGTCCTTCGATAGCGTCAGATCCACCGAACGCTCGACCGGCACAAAATAGCCGTACAAGCCCACTCGATTCAGCTCGTCCCGCAACAGCAAGCGGCCCGCCTCCGTCCGCTGCACCACTTGCGTTCCCCGTCCGTCCCGATAGTCCGGACGCTCCCATTCCGCATAATCACCCGACGAAAACTCCAGTATCCGCTCGCGCCCTACAAGAGCTAAAGCCACCCCTTCCGGACCCTCGTAGCGAAGCAACTTCGGCGTCCCATACTGCGGCCCCTCCCCCGCCGGAAAAACCTGAGCCCACTCCCGAGCTTCGATCTCCCGAAACCCCATCGGCTGCATCTCAAACTGACGCAGCCTAAACAGCCACTCGTACTCGTCCGTCCCTTCGCCAACACTCTCCACAGACTCTTCCACCCAAGCGAAATGGCGCCCATCCGGGCTCACTTTCACCCCTTGCGGTATGGCGAGCCGATACAGCTCCTCGTAAGTCCACAGATCGTAAACCGCCAAACGCCGGTCCCACTCGTCCTCGGTTTCCGGCACCGACTCCAGTGCCACCAAAAAAGACTCCCCTTCAACCAACTCCAGCCACGAGCGCGCCCGCGCATCGATCACCAGATCCGCGATCAAGCTGAAAACCGCCGCGCATTCCCCATCGAAAAACGCGACCCGCCTCCCCGACTCCATGATTTTCGCCCCCAGCGAATCGCTCGCAGCCAAACGGGCGACGATCGATCGCTGCCCCTCCTCCAGATCATCCCGATCCAGAAGGCTTTGAAAATCGAAGCGAAGCTCTCCCGTATCCAAATCCACTATACGCCCATCATCGAGAACCGCCAACTGCTCATCGAAGTCGTTGGTCAACACCCCGTCATGCGCCGGCGCCACCGTCCGGCGCGCCCCCACGGCCTCCCCCGTCACCACATCGAGATCCCGCGCCGTCCCATCCGCAAACAGCACCGTCGCCAAGCCCTCACCGTTCGCCGGCAAGACGGCCGTCACCCGAGCGCTTTCCGCCGGAGCCAACGCCTCCGCCTCCAGGGTACCCAGATCCAGCCGCCACACCCGCTCATCCGTCCCCAAAAACAAAACAGCCCCATCCTCAGAAAGCCTCCAATGCTTCAGGCCGGGCCGAGCCTCTTCGTCTCCCCTATTCGAAACGGTACGAGCAAACACCTCCTCACCCGTATCCACTTCTACGACACGCAGGCTTCCCTCGTCATCCAACGCCAGCAACAAGCCATCCTCCTGCAAAATCGCCAACGACTCCGAGATCCGCTCTCCTGACTCGAAAAACGACTCACCCTCCCCCGTTTCCGTATCGACCATCAGGATACCGGAATCAAGCAACGACAGCATCAGAAACTCCCCCGAGTCCGCCACCGCTAGACCCTGCAGCGTCGAGACATCTCCCCAGCTACCGTTCCAGTCGATCCACACCACGTCCTCCGTATCCATATTCCAAACACCCAATCGAAAGCCCGTCACCCCTTCGCCATCGAAAAAACCGACCAAGGCCGCCATGGTGCCTCCCCCCGACGAGGGAGCAAGCAAAGGCCTCATCACCCGCCCACCATCGAGCGAAAGACTCGCAGAGAGCTCCCCCTCCGCATCCAAGGCCCGAATCTGGTCCGTCACGTAAATCGCCTGCCGACTCGCAAACGGTCCGCGATACAGCCAAGCGTTGGGAACCCCATCCTCCACCGGATTCAGGCCGTCTCCCACATTTCCGTCCTCGGCAAACAACCGCTCCCCCGTGCGCGAGTCATAGAGCGTCTCCTCCACCGGCCAGCTCGGCACCGGAGCCTCAGGAACGCTGAACAATATCGTGTACCGCGCCACCAAGGGTCCACTCCCCACCGGAGCCCAACTGTAATCACTCTCCTTCACCCACAGCACCTCGCCTGTCACCGGATCGAAACTGACGACTTTGCCGCCGCCGATCACCGCATGGCACACCTGTCCTTCATCCGTAAAAAACACCTCGTACGCCCGCGCGTCGTTTTCCGGAAACGCATACCGGTTCAGCAGCTCGCCCGTCGTCCCTCGACGCGCCGACACCTCCCCCTTCACCGAAAGATCCACCCATACATCCGTCGCCGCCGCGTACGCCTCCTCCGCGCCCAGCTCCACCACCTTCTCGCCCGCCGCATCGAACACCGTGCGACCCGTCTCGTACGTCACCGCCACCCCACCACCTGCCGTTTCCTCGAACCGCTGCGGCGATTCCATGCCCAGTAGTTCGCCCACCAGCAAAAGCCGCCGATCCGGCCCCTCCCCCAGATTCACCTTGGCCTCCACTACACCGCTCGCTCCCAGGCAAAACGCCAAGAGCCCAACAAAACGAAGGCGATTCACAGAAAGAGCGGAGACAAAACGACCGCTCGCACGAACGAACAAAGAGGACGTCATAACAAGTTGGAGAGAGTTAATGAGGGAAGGGAAAGGAAAGAAACGATACCACTAGCCTGCATTATTCATGAAATTCGTAGCGAGAGTCCGCGAGCCTAGTGCTGAAGCGGTTTTGACGCCGGTTCGCGGGAGAGGCTGGGTGTGAAACCCCGCTTCGGTCGCGAACCAAGGCAAGGCCACTTCCGTGCGGGATTCGTGGGCGCGTAGTAGAAGTCTCAGGAATAATGCAGGCTAGGATAACACCTAATAGTCTACGCGCTCAACCACCTCTTTAGATTCCCTATTCTCGTCGCCCTCAACCGAATCACTCCCCAACTCGTCCCCATCGCCCCCCCCGATGCTCAGAAGACTCGCCCTCTTCATCACGCCCGCCGCCACGTCCACCACGAGTCTATCCTTCGCCAGAGTCCCAACCAAACGACTCCACAGCGGGCTGCAGAACGACAACCTTGTCGAGCTCACCCTCACCGAGTCCGGCAGGACGCCCGAGATCGCTTTCTCCTTCGACCAGCAAGCGAAAACCCTCACAGCCAGACGAGCATCCCAACCTAAGCTTCAAGCGGTAGTAGAGACCCAGAATCACTACAACCTAGACTAGGAAGTAACCCCAATGTTTTTACGCATATATTCGTAGATGATCTTGACAGGATTCTGACAAAAGGACGGCTATAGGAACCCCTTTTTTGCTATGAAGCTTGCCTCCCTCATTTGTACCCTCGTCGCTATTATCTGCACGCCTCTCGCCTTTTCTGCGACGGGCGGAGCCCAAAAAAGCCAGCGGATAGCCGACACCGTCTACTTTCTCGATAGCAGCTCCGAGCGGGTCCAACGCTATGACCTCGCCGCCGAAACCTGGCTCGACCCGATTGCCATCGACGAATCAGCGAGCTGCTTCGCGCTGAACGATAGCTACCTTTTCGTCGCCTATGGCAAGATCCTCTATCGCTACGACCTCGACGGCGGGAACAAGACCCATCTAGGCAACATCCTTCATAGCGTGGTCTCGCTCCACACCGACGGCAACCTGCTGATGGTTAACCACTCGTCGAGCAACAACGCCTACTTCGACTCCTACGACATCGGGACACTCGCCCGCCTCGACAGCTTTTCCAGCTACTACACGTTCGACTCGGATTGCCTCCTCGACCCCGAAAACAATCGCATCTACGACACCCGTTGGAGCGATTCGCGAGTCGAGATCCGCTACGACGACACGGGAACCTTCACCGAAAACACCTATTCGAGCTCCTCCAACAATGCCGCCCCGGGCGACTTTTTCCTCTCCTGGCCAGAGAAGGATCGTATGGTGGGAGCCACCGGCTGGATCTACGATCGCCAGACATTTTACCCCATCGCCCAGCTGGCAAAGACGGATTGCATCGCCTTCGTCGATGGCGTCTTGCCTGTCATCGTTTCGGGCAAGTCCCTCATCGCCTATTCCAAGGCCTTTCAGGAAACAGGTCGCGTGCCGCTGCAAAACGCTTTTGGCTGCGTCCACATCCAGGGAGAAGACGCCTTCGTCTTCGCCCCAAATAGCCAGGAAGCCTCGGGCTTCGCCCTCGAAATCGTCGCCCTGGAGGATCTAGACATCGCTGATCCGGCCAGCCCGATCGATCCCTCCAAACTGGCCTTCGAGCCAGACGAAATCTTCGCCGCCTCCAACGACAAGCTCTACCTCTCAAACCACAACCTCAGCTCGCTCTTCACCTGGAATATCGCCACTCAAGGCTGGGATTCGACCATCGAGCTGGAGGGCTTGCCTCTCGCCATTCGCTACGCTGCGGAAACCGATCTCATCCTCATCGCCTACAGCGATGGCCGCATCACCAAAATCGATCCCTCCCAACCCACGCCATCGGAGACGCTCGTCGTAGACACCGAGAGCACCATCAACTCGCTCGTTGCCGCCGGCGCCTTCATCTACACCTCGCTCTACAGCAACGATTGGAGCGGCATCAAGATTTTCGATACAAACGGAAACGTCACCGGCTTCAACCAGAACCAGAGCGACACCTTCGACGCGGTCTGGACCTATCGCCGCGTAGTGAGCTCCAAAGGAAACAGCTCCTACCTCTACAACTACGTGGTGCAGGAAGACGGAAGCGCCGGTACCTACGGTTCGAAATCCTTCAACGACACCAACACGGCCGCGCCTCTCTTCCCTCACCCGAGCGATCCCTTGCTCCTGACCAGCAGCGGTATCCTCTACGATCCGCAAGTCAACGAGATCGCCGGTGTGATCCCCGAATCCACGCTGGGCGGCGTCTGGATCGACGGCACGCTCTACACCTTGCACAAGGGAGCCATCAAGACCTGGACCTTGCCGACCTACGCGGAAGGAGCCAGCATGTCTTTCAGCGCCAGAGCCTACTCCTTGACGAGCACCGCAGCAGGAAACCTCGCTCTCGTGACTATCGGCAGCAACGGAAAGCCACGTATCACGATCCTCGATACCGACTACCAGATCGTAGCCAAGGACAATCTCGCCACCCCGGAACTCTCGGCAGGAAAAATCACCGCGGGCGCTATCAGCATCGATTGGAGCGCCTCCGGCGGAGCCCAGACTTACACCGTCGAGCGAGCCTCCGCCAGCGACGGTCCTTGGACCGAAGTCACGATCACGGGATTCGAATCCAGCTCCTACGCCGACATCGATATCGCCATCGGCGAGACCTACTACTACCGCGTCAAGGCGGCGAACGGAGAGCTCGAATCCGCCTATTCAGGCGTCGTGGCCATCGATACGAGTCGCTCGCCTGTCGCGGGCGAATCATTGGATCCGAGCTCCCTCAGTCGCTACGCGAACTCCGCAGTCGTGGATCAGCGCAACATCCTGTATCTAACGATCTACGACACCAAAGGAATCTACCGCTACGATCTGACAGAACAGAATTGGCTCGAGGCGATCCCCACCCCCTACAAACCCTCCGACCTCCTCTACAGCGAGGCCCGCGATTCTCTATTCTTCAGAGACAACGATGGAAACGTCGTCGAGGTAAATCTCAAAGGCTCCCCACTCGTACCCGTCAAGTTCGCAGATAGAAGCGACAACTACTATGGATACGTCCACTTAGCCTCGGAGGATTTCGTCCTCATCACCGAGTCCAGCTATCACCTTCTCTACGACCCCGTCGGCCAGCTCCTTAGCTCCACTTACATCAACGACATCGACTCCGGCGCCTTCATCCTTTGGGACGAAGACGAATCAAGCTACAGCTGGTCGAATTCATGGTCGATCTACCACTCGAAGATCAGATCCGATTGGTCTTTGGAATCGAGCCACGATTCACTGAGCGATTACGAGACGTTCATCGCCGCAAACAGCGACCATTCGCTCATCCTCTCCAATTCGGGAAACATCTACTCAGGCCAGCCCTACTCTAAACTACACACGATGAACCAAAGCCTGACCGGGGGACTCTGGATCGGAGACCAGCTCTTCACACTGACCAGCAATCAAGTTCGCAAACATGATCCATCGACCTACGAAATCACCGACTCATACGCTCTCAATCGCAATGGTCGCTACCTACTCGAAAGCGTAGACGGCAATCTAGTCGTCGTACAGGGCGACAACTACAGCGCCCAAGAGATCATCATTCTGGATACCGATCTGGATGTCGCGGCGCCAGAGACGATCGCCGCGCCAGCTCAGATTCAGATCAGCGAATCAACGAGCTACCAGAACGTCATCCGTTGGACCGACGTCGGAGGGGAAACTGGATACACGCTAGAACGCCGAATCGGAATCGGCACCTGGGAAACCATAGCGGAGCTAGACTCAAACACCACCAGCTACACCGATAACGGAATCGACAGTAGCCTTGGCTACTCTTATCGCGTCAAAGGCACCAACGGAGACACGCCAAGCGCCTACTCGGATTCGCTCGTCGTCGCTTCCGCCCCGCCAACCAGCGCCACGAATCTCGTAGCGACCAAATTAGTGGACAACACCTACCTGCTCACTTGGGAACCATCCGAGAACGCTCTCAGCTACGGCGTGGAGTCCTCCACAAACGGAGGCATATACTTCTACGAACAATACGCCACAAACGCCCCCGTGCAAACAATCAACATTCAGCCGGGCGAGCTCTACCAGTTCCGAATTCGAAGCAACGGCTCCTACGGCCAAAAAGCCTACAGCGAATCGATCACTCTCTACGAAAACCTGACGAAGCCAGATACCCCCTATCAATTGCAATCCAGCCCAATCGACTACCATACGGTACAGCTGAGCTGGGATCAAAACCCACGAACCTTGAGCTACCTTCTCGAACGAAAGGATCTGGACGGAGAGAACCTATGGAAGCCCATCGCGACCCTCGATTTATATGCTTCGCCATACCGCGATACAACCGTCGAAGAGGAAAGCCGCTACCAGTACCGGCTCTTCGCGGTGAACCCCGCCGGAACGTCCCAAGCGCGAGTCTCCTCAACCGTGACGACCCCCAAACGCTACCCGCCAAATAAGCCATTCCTCACCGCCGGCCAAAACAGCGACAACTCCGTACTCCTCAACTGGGGCTGCAACCACCCCGATGCCAGCTTCCGAATCCTGAAGCGACTCGCCGGAGAAACCGAGTGGAGCGAGCTCGAAATCCCATCTCCAAGCGATCGGAGCTACACCGACAGCGGATTGGAAGCAGGCCAGACCTACGTCTACTCCGCCGTCGCCTACGATGTGGCAGGAGAATCTGAATACGCCGCCTCGAAGATCATCACCGTGATCCCGCAACAGACGCTCTTCGTCGAAGACTTTACGAACGGAATCAACTCGACCAACTTCTCCGAAATCAGCGGTACCGTTCTCGACTCGGAGACGCCCGGCATCGGCAAGTACCTGGATCCTGAACACGCCTATCGCTCGCTCAATACCAATTTCCAGAGCCTCCCCGATGGAGGTACCCTAAGCTTCGATCTTCGATTCACCGGCGCCAGCAATAACATCACGAACAACAAGATGTTCGTCTATTTCGACTTCCAAAGTAAATCAATTTTAGTGTCGAGTCTCGCCGCGACCGAAACCCTGAAGGAGAACTGGACGCGTTTCTCAGTCCAAATCCCCAAGATAAGCGGATACACTGAAGGCCGCCTCTCTCTCTACCACTCGAGCGCGCCCGACTACGCAAACCGCTTCCTCATCGACAACATCAAGCTCAGCAAAGCGCTTCCGCCCGTACCGGCCTCCCCACTCACCGTGGTGGCGAAGTCCGCCATCGACGGCGGCTTCACCGTATTCTGGCTACCATCGCTCCACGCCGAAAGCTACCGCGTAGATGTCAGCCAAGACGGCGGCGACACCTGGCAGACCGTTATTAGCCAGCTCAGCCCGGTAACCTACTACCACGAGCCATCTCCCTACAACGACGCCAGCATCTACCGCGTATCTGCCGTCAACACCTCCGGATCCTCCGAGCCTACCCTCTCGAACGAGGCAGCATCGGACATCGAAATCGCCGAGGCCGTTCAGTTGGGAGTCGAGAAAGTGCTGGCCACCCCCGATACCTATCAGCTCTACAATGCTGCCCAGCTCGAAGACGCTCGCTCCCAAGGGCAACAAGACGTGCAGAACAACCCCGGCGCCTTCGGCCTCTACCAGCAGGAATTCATCTCAAACCTCTACTACCGCCTCGCCAGCGACCCCGTGCAAATCAAGGGCGACCTCATGAGCTTCGGCTGGATTCTCTACCGCAGCTCCGACCTCATCAACTGGACCGAGCACCCCTTTAGCATCGAGTTCGAAAACGAAACGGAAAACGAAGCCGAATTCATAAAGATCCGACCCGACGCCAAGTAACCGGAGCCCCAGGCTTCGACCTCTTCCGACATTCTCCCCAGGGCAGCCCTCACCGGCTGCCCTTTTCCTTTTCCCGAATCCAATACCGCGTCCTCACCGCAGCCACCCCTCTCAAGCTCCCGCCAAATATTTGCGCTTCCACCCGATAGGATCGCGGCATACGTTTTTGCCGTTCCTATGTCCCACCTCCCATCCCCCACCGCTGACCAGCTCCAAGCTCGCTCCCAGAAGTACGCGCGCCTCGACTTCGCCTTGATCGCCTTTTGCCTCATCGCAAACATCGTCCTCGCCTACCTGGTCATCCGCGAAAGCTCGCTCTACTCCGTATTCGTTTCCTGCATACTTTTCGGACTCTCCTACGCCATACACCTGAGTTTTGCCCACGGACTCTTCAAGCTGCCCAAAGCCCGCCTCGTCGAATTCGGTTCCACTCAAAAGATAGGTCGCTACCAAGCGGGCGAGATCTACCTCATGATGCGCGAACTCCTCGCCCCGCACCGCAGCAAAGAGCAACCCCGCACCTACATCACCTTCCAAAAGTACGACGGAGCCTTCGTACTCAACAGCCTGCTCTTCAATTTCGTCAAACCGCTCAACGCCGTCTACATTTCCCACCACCTTTTCCAGATCCTCAAGCCCGGAGAAATCAAGGCTATCCTCGCCCACGAGCTCGCCCACTTCTACGAGTACATCCGGCCGCTCAATCGCGTCCGCTTCGCCCTCATGGGCTTCAACGCGCTCCTCCCCCTCTACCTCAGCCTCAGTGCGGGTCAAATCTCGCTCTGGAATGCCTTCCTCATCTGGCTGCTCTTCTCCCTAATCTTCAACTTCAGCGTCAACACCTGGCTGCACCGCACCTCCCGCGACCACGAACACCTCTGCGACCTCTCCGCCGCAAAACGCTACGGCGTGCTCAACATCGCCAACGGACTCTTCGGCGTTTGCAAGACCGCCGAGATTCAAGCCCAACTCTACAAGGCCCTCCTCACACGTATCCGCAAGGATAAGACACTCTCCATCGAGAAACTCGAAGACCTTATCGCCCACTGCGAAAAGCAACTTCCCACCAAGGCCATCGGCGAAAAAGAGCTGCAACGCCTCGTCACCCAAATCCTCTCCAGCGACGACGCCCAGCAGATCCGCAAACGCCTCACGCCGGAGCAACAAGCCAAGGAAGACCAGGAGATCCAAAAGGCCATCGACCGCCTCATGCTCGACCGCGACTTCAAGGTGCTCGATTGGAAACGTTTCGACTACGTCATCCCAGATGGGCGCCTCGACCGAGCCGAATACGACCGACTCGTTCGCACCCTGAAATCCAGCCCCGAGCATCAGCTCTTCAAGATCGCCACCGACAATGTCACCGAGAGCAAAAACAGCTCCCACCCCACCGTAGCCCAACGCATTCTATTCCTCGAAAACGCCCGCCTACTCGACCCCAGCATCCCTATTTGACACCCAGCACACCTAGCTGAACACATCATTAAGAGACGATGACCCAAAGGATCTACGACTGAAGAAATGGATACACCAAACGCCCCGAGATCCCAACAACACCCAGACGTGACAGAAAAACAGCATACCCTCCGCAGCGAAGTCCTCGATAACGAACGCGCAATCTGGATACGCAAACCCGATACCTCGGCTCCAGAGCTCGATCTGCTTGTCATTCTCGACGCCGAACTCTATCGCGATCGCGTCCAAGCCCCCACCATCATCGAGTCCCTCTTCGCATCCGGCGACCTCGATAACGTGCTCGTCGTCTACGTTTCCTGCGTCAACATGGATACGCGCTGGATCGAATGCCCCTGCTATCCGCCCTTCGCGGAATTCGTAGCCAAAGAACTGATACCCTTCGTGCGTTCCAAGTACCCGCAAGTCGCAGATGCGAAAGAACGCGTCCTCGCCGGGCTGAGCTATACCGGACTCGCCGCCTCCTTCGCCGCCCTTTCGCACGACGGACTTTTCACCAAAGTCATCTCCCAATCCGGCTCCTACTGGTCGAACGACTGCTGGCTCACCAAGGAATTCGAAGGGGCAACGCTCAAGAACCCGCCCGCCTTCTTCCTAGACGTCGGCGACCAGGAAACTCAAGACTACGTCTGGCATAAAGAAGACGTCATCCAAACCCTCTCCCAAGTCGAAGGCGTAGAACGCTTTCGCGACATGCTGGCTAGGAATGGATACGAAGTCCGATTCGATACCTTCTCCGGCGGCCACTCCGCCGAAGCCTGGGCCACCTCTCTCCCCAACGCCCTCCAGTGGGCCTTCGGCGAAAAATAGACAGGGATCCCCCTTCGCCGCAACCTGCCCAGCACCTAAAATTCGCCCTCGAGCCGCTTTCCTTTTGCAGCCGAGGCGGCTCATCCATTTCCTCTCCAGAGTAGAGAAATGAACGATACATCGCGCCACTGCCTCGTCATCCCAGATATCCATCAAAACATCCGATGGGCCGAGGCCATCCTGCAAAAGGAGGCCAGCCACGCCGACCGCATCGTGATGCTCGGCGACTATTTCGACCCCAAGGTCGAATGCGCGGCCGACGTAGCCGAAACCTGCCTTTACCTCTCGAAGCTAGAGAAGCGGTACAAGGGCCCCTTCTCCTTCCTTGTCGGCAATCACGACCTCCCCTACCTCTACGACCTGCACCACAGCTGCCGCTCCGACGCCAGCGAGCAAAATCCCTATTTCAACGGAAACTACAACCCCGATCTCTCCCCAAGTATCCAGCAGCACCTTTCGCCAGAATTCCTTCAAAAACTCCAGCCCTTCGTCTTCCCCCAAGGCTGGATCCTATCCCACGCCGGAATCCATCCCCGACACCTTGCCTCTCTCGCCCCCTCCGGCCTGATGGCCCTCTACGACAAGCTCAAGCCAGAGGTGCTTCACCTCCCCTCCGAAAGAACCGCAGAACTCGCCGCCATCGGCACCGCCCGCGGCGGTTGCGACCCACACGGAGGCATCGTTTGGCAAGACTGGTTCTATGAATTCGAAGACGCTCTCCCTTGGCCGCAAATCGTCGGCCACACTCTCATCCCCGAGCCACACCAAAAGGGTCGTAGTTGGGACTTAGATACAAGATCCGGAACCTACGGGATCCTGGTCGACGGCCAGCTCGAGATACGTTCCATTCCGAAAGAGTGAGTCTGCCCGCGCTACGAGCGAACGACCACCTCGCGCGGAAGCGAAGGAATGGCTCCGTAGCCTGTCACTGTGATCGATGCCGCCATGCAGGCGAAACGAGAGGACTCCTCGAGTAGCTTCGCATCGTCGAAGTTCAAGCCACCTTCGAGGAACTTATGCAGAAAGGCAGCGATAAAACTGTCACCTGCCCCAGTGGCATCGACACATTCGACCACACGGGCGGGAACCGCGATTTTGACTGTATTGGTAACGACAATACAACCTTCACTCCCTAAACTTACGAGAACCACACGAGCCCCCTTAGCAAGGAGGAGCTTTGCAGCCTTCACTGGTTCTGCCTGCCCTGTCAGGAGCAGAGCCTCTTCTTCGCTCACTTTCAGTATGTCGACCCGGGGAAGCGCTTTTTCCACACAGCGGATCGCATCCTGCGGAGCGCTCCAAACGCTCGCTCGATAGTTAACATCAAGCGAAATAATCCCACCCCTCCCCTTCACTGACTCGAGGGCTGCCATAGTGGCCGAGCGCGAGGGTTCGCTGCTCATGCTAAAGGTACCGCAGTGAAGTATTGAACAAGCATCCAAGGTCTCGTCATTCAGCTCATCGGCACATAACATTGTATCCGCACCTGGACTACGGATAAAACTGAAATCACGTTCCCCATCCTCAGAAAGCGAAACAAAGGCCAGCGTGGTTGATGCGTCGGCCGTCCTTTGCATCCCCTTGGTACAAACGCCTTCCTCCCGCAGGACTTCCTCGAAATAGTCTCCCCAGCAATCGTTTCCAACGCATGAAATCAGGCTGGAACGACCTCCTAGGCGAGCGATCCCCACCGCCACATTGGCTGGGGCACCACCCGCACAACGCCTAAAGGTACTCGCATCGAGCAATCTCGCGTTTGCTTCCGGAGCCACGAAGTCGACTACGACTTCTCCTATACAACAAATTCCACCTTCCATGGTCAGTCTTTCCTAAAAGTCAGATCAATCGGACGAATCCTCGTCGGCCCGCCTCTGCTGCATTTCGAACTCGATTCGATCGAGCGTAATGCGATCGAGTTGATAGAAGAACATCAGCATGCCTCCTAATAGAAAGAAGATTGCCGGCAACGCATTCGTCATGAGCCGAATTCCCAAAATGGCATCCGTAGACTGGTCCTGATTCGCGACGAATCCAAACCACGCTAGAATATATCCCGGCAGAGCGCCGCCGACAGCGGATCCAAACTTAAGGGAGAACATCGAGGCCGATACTGTGAGGCCCGCCGTGTTCTTGCCCGTTTTCCACTCTCCGTACTCCGAGCAATCCGTGTACATCGCGAAGAGAAGAGTGATCACGACGCCGAAGGTGAAAATGCCAACCGTGTGCAAAACAACCGTCAACGCGTAGGCATCCGGCGACAGGAAATAGCAGGTAATCAAGAGGATCGCGTGCAATAGATTCGCAATGATCATCAAGAGCTTCTTATCCCAGCGACGCGTCAGCATAGGCGTAACGAGGGCGCCGAGCAACTGACCGATCAAACCGCAAGAAACGATAAAAGAGGTACGATCCATCCACAGGAAGAACTGGGTATCCTCTTCGGCCATGTAGTACTTTGTGTAAAAGGCGAGCGAGGCGAAGCGGGCAATCAAGCCGACCACTACCAAAATACCCGTAAACATTAAAATGATCCACGAACCATTTTTCAGCAAAGCCGACATGTCCTCACCCACACTCGAACTATGAATCTTTGGCTGTATGCGTTCTCGCGTAGTCGCAAAGGTGATCCAAAATATCAATACAGACAAAATAGCGAACAAGACAATGGTCAGACGGAAACCGAGCAATTCGTCTTCTCCTCCGAAGAACGAAACCAACGGTTTCGCCATCGCCCCAACCGTCAAAGTACCAATCGAGGCGAATACGAAGCGAAACTGAGTCGCTTTCGTCCGCTCTTCCGCCACCGGAGAAATCACCGCCAGCAAGGCAGAGTAAGGAACATTGATCGCCGTGTAAGCCAGCATCACCAAAGTGTACGACACATAGGCAAACGCGAGCTTCCCAAAGTCGGACAAATCCGGACCAAGAAACAGCAAGTATCCAAGCAGAGCATACGGAATCGCGACCCAGAGCAGATAAGGACGATATTTCCCCCAACGGGACCGAGTCCGGTCCGCGATCAACCCCATGGCAGGGTCGCTGATGGCATCTACGATTTTGGTCACCAGCAGCATCGTGGCCGCAGCGCCCGGAGAAATACCCCACACATCCGTGTAATAGTAGAGTAGGAACAGGCCGAAGAATCCCATGTAGAAATTCGACGCCATATCGCCAAGCCCATAGCCGACCTTTTCTCTGAGCGACAAGGGCTCTGTTGCTGATTTCTGGTTTATCATGAGGGGGTAAGCGTTCCTTCCAGTTATGACACTATGCCGATTTCAAGATGCTGGAAACACATCGGGGTATAGTCTTTCAAAAAGAGCCACTCGAAGGCAAACCTCCGAGTGGCACTATGTTGTCTTAGTCCTAAATCTCGATCTGCAAACTAAAAGTCGTAGCGGAAGGTCAGGCTCGAAGTACGGCCAGAGATTCCGCGAGCACGGATGATTCCATTGGCTGGGATCGCGCCTTCCTCCGATTCGCTGAGACCGAAGTCATCGAATGCGTTGTTCACGCTGAGGAGTACGCTGAAGTTCTCCTGGATACGATAGCTGCCGAAGAGATTAACGTAATCGTATCCTGGCATCACCATGACATTGTCATCCTGGGCGTAAGAATCAGTCGTGCCGATCACAGTAGCGCCAACCGACCACTTATCCGTGTTGTAGCTTGGGCTGATCTGGTACATGAGATCCGCCTGGCGGCGTGGAGTGTTGCCTACGACTGAGGAATTAAGCGCATCGGAAGTGATCTCCGCATCCGTCCAAGTGAGGCCGAGCTTCAGGTCGAAGTTACCCTTGCGGTAGGTGCTTTCCAGCTCCATGCCAACCGCTTCATAGACGCGATCCAAGAAAACCTGAGTAGTCGCTTCGTAGTTTTGCTCCTCGGTCTCGGCATAGAAGAGAGTGGCGAAGAGTCCGAGCTGGCCGCCGGCGAAATCGCTATCGGCGTACTTCAGGCCAGCTTCGAGCTGCTCGACGATATCGACCGCCGCGTCGTCGTCTCTCAAGGAACCATTTGCCAGGATATTCGGACCGAAGAGCAAGCGATCCGCATTGGCGCGGCCGCCACGGCTATAGCGGGCAAAGGCTGCATAATCGTCGGTGAAGCTGTAGTTGCCACCCAATGACAGGGAGTAGTAGTCCCAATCGTAGTCAACGGGCGAACGGTTTGCCTTATCGACCACTTCGATGCTTTGTTCTGGTATCGAGATTTCACCGTCTTGGTTGAGGTCCACGTTGGTCTCGTAGCGAGTACCCGCATAGGAGCCTTCCGCAGTCCCGAAATCGTAGCGGGCACTGAAGTCCACGTTCAGCTTGCCCTTCTCCATCGCCAGCGAGATGTAGGGAGCGTTGATCGAGTACTCGGTATCGTAGTTGCGGTGCAAGCCACCCCAGAATGGAGTTCCGTAGGCGATGAGACCCGCGTCGGAGTAGGAAACGCCATCGGAATCGGCAACATCCACGAGCTGAGCGTCCTTGCCCTTAACTTCCATCAGGTAGGAATTCCAAAGCCAGTCCATGTCGATATTCTGTGTGGAGTGGTAGTAGCCGAGCGTGAGGTCGTAGGTGGCTGCATCACCGTCGGCAAAATGACGTGTCAGCTTGAAGTCGTTCACCAGATTATCGAAATTGTTCAATTCCGTATCGAACATGTGGACACGCATGAGCAGTCCGTTTCCGTTGAGAGTGCTCGCATTGATGGCAGAGCCTTTATTCGGGCCAGTGGCATAGCTGAGCATTGCGCCATCGCCAGCGATCGAGTCTGCTATATCTTGAGCAGCGTCTACTTGAGCAGGGAACGGAGCGACAAAACGTCCGCTGTTGTCCGAGTAACGGACCCTGTCTACAAGCTTCCAGTTGTTGCCCAAGTCCAGGGAAACCTCAGCGCCCAATGCAGTCGACAAGGAACGCAAACCTTCCTGAGGGTCGCTTACCCGGCGATTTCCGTTACCGTCCGTGCCGATGTTTGCCGTAAAAGCGGGCGAGTGCGGCGTATCGGTAAGGGGATCGAAACCTGGCAAGGCACCCATGCTTGGATTTGCGTTCGTACCGGTGACCTTGACCGGCATCGGCATGTAGGTGATTGCGGTGTCATCCAGGTGCTTGAGGTAGAAGCGCACATAGCCTTTCTCCATGAACTTGGTAAAGTTTGCCTTGATCTGACTACCCTTGTTTCCGTCGTATCCAGACTCTCGTACACCTTCTCCGACACGATAGTATCCACCCACATTATACTGCATATCCTCTCCCAATGGAGTCCCGTAGTTGAAATCCAATCGCAGGGAATCATAGTCTAGTCCTGTAGTCAGGCCAACACTTCCTCCCTCGACTCCACCGGTACGGCTAATGAAGTTTACGATGCCACCAGGAGAATTACTGGCGAAGGTAGAAGCGGAGCCACCACGAATGGCCTCGACGCGCTCGGTAGTGTAATCTGGACGAAGAAAGCCGTCAGCCGTTCCGAAGGCGATGTCGCCAAATTCAAGAATCGGTAGCCCGTCTTCCTGTAGTTGAAGGAACTTCGCGCCGCCAGCGGCTACTGGCAATCCGCGTACAGAGATGTTGGCGTTGCCATCTCCCGAAGTCGCTTCCGAACGAATGCCCGGAATGTTGCGGAAGATTTCCGCAGTGGATCGGGGAGCTGAAGGGGCGAGGTCGCCTGCATCCACCGTACTGATGGCTACGCTGGACTTTACCTTCGTTGTCTCAGCCGCGACACCCGTAACGACGACACCATCCAGCAGGAAAACTTCAGCATCTGCATATTCGTCGTCCTTGTCCTTATCGGCGGCCAAGGCGCTTGCAGCGAAAACGCTGCATGCCAACAGAGAGCTAAGGGCGGGAGCTATAAATGGGCGGGAAAAAAGGTTCCTGTCTGAGCCCGAGGTAGTTGAGTTAGGTTTCATTTTGTTAAGCGGGGGGTTGATCGTTTTGGGGAATCAGTCTCTCGATTCCACGCTCCTTGAGAAGCCCTTGCGGACATCTGGGGAAGCTTGTTGGAGTATTCCCAACAAATTCGCTCCAACCCGCATCCCTCGCAACCGGACAACTCTGGACAAATCTACGAAGAAAGGGAAAAACATGCGAAAAAATCGCAAATTTTCGCAGCAAATTCCTTTTCGCCCCACGCCGAACCAACCGTTCGAACTCATACGACAAAGAGCAGTATCAAACTGCTTGCTACACTAATATAGCGACCCGCTTAGCCTGCATTATTCCTGAAATTCGTAGCGAGAGTCCGCGAGCCCAGTGCGGAAGCGGTTTTGACGCCGGTTCGCGGGAGAGGCTGGGTTGAAACCCCGCTTCGGTCGCGAACCAAGGCAAGGACGCTTCCGTGCGGGATTCGTGGCCGCGTAGTAGAAGTCTCATGAATAATGCAGGCTAGCGCTTGATCTCTTTCAGATTACCGCGGATGGGACGGTTCTTTTCGTCGTATCCATAATGATACTCCTCGTGGCTGCCACGCACCAGCTTCGGCTCCTGCTCGGGCTTGCCGCTCTCGTTGATCAAGGCCTGCCGGTAGTCCTTGGGAGTCATCTCAAAACGCTGCCTAAAAACGCGACTGAAGTAGTTGGGATCCCTGAAACCACAGGCCAAAGCCAGCTCCTTAACGCTTAACGACGTATCCCTGAGAGCCAAAAGCGCATTATCCAAACGGATACGCATGATGTAGTGCGTCACCTTCTCCCCGAGCTCGTCATGGAAAAGCTTGGACAAATAGTTGCCGCTGCAACCTAGCGAGTCCGCCAGCCATTGCACCGACAGTTCAGGATCCTGCAGATGATTGCGTATCAGCCATTGGCAACGGTAAACCCGCTGCGACTCGACGCTCGCCGCCCCATCCTCCGTCGCGATCATGTTAAGCAAGAGCGAAAACACCCCCATCATCACCCCTTGCAAGCCGAGCTTCGAATCAGGCAAGGAGCTATGGTACAAGCTAGCCGAAAGATTCAGCATCGATACCAAGTTGGAAAAATAGGGAGTCTGATAAAAGAAGATGTCCGTCGCCCGAGGCTTCATACCTTCGTCAGCCCGAGCAAGGTGCACCGTCACCGTCTTGCTGTAGAAGCAAACCACCACGTTCTCGAAAGGCGTATCCAGATTTTCCACTGTCTCATGATGAGGCACCCCCATCGGCATGATACAAACCTCAGGAGCCCGCACCAATAGTTCCTCCTCCGGGCAGCGAAACAAGGTGGCGCCACCCGTCTGCACGAACAGCTCCGGCTTGAAGTGGTACGCCATTTCGCTCTGCCGCTCATACAAACGCTTAGGCTGCGGAACCCGGATCGGAGCCAATCCTCGCTTCAAGGATTCCTGCCGGCCGCGGAAGGTTTCGCGAAACCTGGTTAGTAATTTTTCGCTCTGCGAAGCGGGTCTTTCAGGGAAGTGAAGCACGTGCTAGGGGGTTCTATGCTAGGAATCTGTGATTTATCTTGGTCAAGACGCTTTCCGACACAAGCCCACGCGCTAGTCTTGTACGAATCAACCCAGCATCATCCCGCTTATTCCGCCCACCCTCCAGCCAAAGGCGATACAAGAGAAGCGACTCAACGTTCACCCGAGACCGAAATGAATAACGGCATACAGCTCATCACATACGCGAACTCCCTGGGCGGAGACCTTGCCCAACTCGACCGCTTCCTCGAAACCCACGGCAGCGAAACCGTAAGCGGCGTCCACATCCTGCCGTTCTTCCCCTCCAGCGCCGATCGCGGCTTCGCGCCGACCACCTACGAAGAAGTGGACCCCGTATTCGGCACCTGGAAAGAGGTCCAATCCATCGCCTCCAAAGCCGACCTCGCCGTCGACTTCATGGCCAACCACCTCAGCCAACAGTCCCACGAATTCCAGGACTTCCTCGAAAACAAAGACCAGTCGCCCTGGAAAGACTTCTTCCTGCGCTACAAAAGCCTTTGGCCCGACGGCGACGCCCCCGCCGAAGACCTTGCGAAGATCTATACCCGCAAGCCACGCCCCCCCTACTTCGAGGCGACCTTCGCCGACGGCACCACCGAAAAGATCTGGTGCACCTTCGACTACGAGCAAATCGATCTCGATCTGCGCCAACCCGTCACCCAGGAATTTTTCCGCAAGACCATCGGCGGACTCGTTCAACGCGGAGCCAAGATCATCCGTCTCGACGCCTTCGCCTACACCACCAAACGCCCGGGCACCAATTGCTTCTTCCTCGAACCCGACGTCTGGGAAGTACTCGAGTTCTGCGACCAGATCGCCTCCGAAGGCGGAGCGATTCTCCTCCCCGAAATCCACGAGCACTACAGCATCCAGCTCAAGCTCGCCGCAAAAGGCTACTGGGTCTACGACTTCGCGCTTCCAATGCTCGCGCTGCACACCCTCTACAGCGGCAGCGCCAAGCGCCTCAAGGACTGGTTCGAAATTTGCCCCCGCAACCAGTTCACCACCCTCGATACCCACGACGGTATCGGAGTCGTGGACGTGGCCGACCTCCTCTCGCCTGCCGAAATCGAAGCCACCAAAGACGCCCTCTTCCAGCAAGGCGCCAACGTCAAAGCCATCTACAACTCCGCCTCCTTCGGCAACCTCGACATCTACCAACTCAACTGCACCTACTACTCGGCCCTCGGCAACGACGACGCCCGCTACCTCATCGCCCGCCTCATCCAATTCTTCGCCCCCGGCATCCCCCAAGTCTACTACGTCGGCATGCTCGCCGGCAAAAACGACATCCAGCTCGTCGAGTCCACCCGCAACGGCCGCGACATCAACCGCCACGACTACACCTGGGAAGAGATCGAATCCGAAACCCAACGCCCCGTGGTGAAGCAACTCTTCCAGCTCATGAAGCTGCGCAACAACCACCCCGCCTTCGATGGAGAACTCGAGATCCACCCCAGCCCCGATCACGAACTCAAACTCAGCTACACCAACGGAGAGCACCACTGCGCCACGACAATCGACCTTCAGACGATGAAAGCCACCGTGAAAGCGACCCCCGACAGCCAAGCAGACAGTACCATCGAACTCACCATCGGAAACCCGACCGCAGCCACAAAAGCCTAAGCCAAACCCACGCGAGTTTGGCGTCTTCTAAAGCAAGAAACACCTGGCCCTCCTAAAAGCTCTGAGGCAGGCCGACAGGTGGGCTGATCGCATGAGAAACGATCCGTCCGTGACACAATCCGACATCGCGAAAAAGGAAGGGATTTGTCGGACTCGCGTGTCCCAAATGCTCCAGCTGAAACGCCTTCCTGCTACACGATGTTATTGTGGTTCGAATTTCCCCTCACAAGCCCATTGGCCTGAGCTTTGCTAAGAAGGGAGGCGGGACTCAGCGCGAAGCGCGTGTGCGTGCGGAGCCCAAAGGGAAACTGGAGTAGAAAAATAAGGGCTAGAAACACCTAAGAGCCGATCCATTACGCTCCATCTTCCAGCAGCGATCTATATCAACCCCCGAGCTTAGCAGCGAGATGCTAGCCGATGGGTGGAACGATAAGACGCCTGAGGACTTTAAAACGTTGATTGGTAAGTCGTTTAACGTAGTTGAGCCAACTGCGGTCGAGGCTCGGCTGGAGGTAATTAGCTAGCGCAATCGTTGATTTCCAACGGCAGGAAAAACGATTGCTTTGTTGTACTATACCTAAAAATCACAAATAATTTATAGAACGGTTTGTATAAAACAAACATAACAGGAAAACTCATCTGGAAAAGCTGAGTAACAACCAAACTTACAACTGGTCAGACAATGCATCCAAAACGGTCTGCGATCAAGCCACGGCCTCCTTCTCCGGCTCCTCCTCAACTCTTCTGAACTCTATTCCCATGAAGAGGCATCCAGCAGCATCCATCTTCCGAAACTGTGTTTTGGCGAGCGTCGCTTTGGGTATCCATATGCTATGCGCTCAATCGACTACCGAGGAACCCGTTCAGGAATTAGGCAGTGGCGATGTTCCGAAGATCACCAATGTGCTTGGTCTCGTCCTAACCGTTTTCGAATCCATCGAAGCCTTCGAATTATCGGCATCCAACAACCCGACTTCATTCACGCTGAAGGAAAGTCAATTGCCTAGCGGCTTGAACTATGCGGACGGTGTTATTTCAGGAAAACCTACGGAAATTGGGGTCTTCCCAGTCTCTATCTATGCGAGCAATGAAATCGGCAACGGTCCCAAAGAAACGCTCGTCATAACCGTGCAAGCCGCTCCTGTTCTCGACGAAAACCTAACTGCGGGAACTTTTTCCGGAATTTCAAATGGATTAATGTTCGAGCTAACCCGTAGCTCGCCAGTTTCCGACGATCTAGACTTTTTCATCGAGACAAGCGGCGACCTAGCCAATTGGACAAGCGTTGCGCTCGACGACAGTTCGCTGGAGGTAAGCTACATAGACAAGGGAGACGGCACTGAGAGGGTCAAGGTCGCCTATCCCGACAGCATAACGAACGGCTTTCCCGGTTTTATCCGCTACCGAGTCGTCAGGTCCACTGCATCAGGCCTTCCAGTTTCGGACGAATTCAGTGATGACTTCTTGGATACGAACTTGTGGACCTTCGTCGACCCTGTGGGCGACAGCAGCATCGCAGTCAGCGACGGTAGTCTGAGAATTTCGGTGCCTGCGGAAAGCGACCACGATATCTGGACATCGGGCAACCGAGCCCCACGCGTCTTTCAGCAAATCGATGATACTAATTTCAGTCTAGAGGTAAAATTCGGGTCCACGCCAACCGAGCAGTACCAATTCCAGGGACTCTTGATTGAAGAGGATGCAACGAACTTCATACGCTTCGATTTTTACTCAGATAAAAGTTCCTTGCACGTATTCGGCGCGAATTTCGTAGATGGAGCTCCGGTCGCGTTGTTCGATAAAACGATAGAGGTTTCATCGGCCTACTACCTAAAGACGAACCGAAAGGGAGATCATTTTGAGATGTATTATTCGTTTGATGGCGCGACATGGATCGTTGCGGGAACCATCGACCGAAATCTCAAGGTTACTCGGGCGAACGTTTATGCTGGAAACGCGTCCGGGGCTAGCTCGCCCGCCTTTACTGCAGCTGTCGACTATGTACTTAGCAAGGAGATAGCTCCGTCTGGCCCCCTAGTTTCGGACGACTTCAGTTCTGACAATCTGGATACGAGCTTGTGGACTTTCCTGGATCCCGTCGGCGATAGCAGCTTCGCTGTCAGTGACGGCGGTCTGATTATATCAGTACCCACCAATAGCGAACATGACATCTGGAGATCGGGTAGTCGAGCCCCTCGCGTTACACAGGAAATTGCCGATACGGATTTTGGATTTCAGGTCAAATTCGAGAGCACTCCAACCGAGCAGTTCCAGCTTCAGGGCCTTTTGATCGAAGAAGATGCAACGAATTTCATTCGCTTCGACGTTTACTCGAATGGAAGTTCCTTGCATGTCTTTGGCGTTGATTTCGTAGATGGAGATCCGGTCGTTTTATTCGATCAAACGATAGAGGTTTCATCGGCTTACTACCTGCAGGCTTTTCGAGAGGAAGATCAGTTTACAATGAACTATTCATTAGATGGTACGACTTGGATCGCTGCGGGAAGCCTCGACCGCGATCTTGAGGTTACTCGGGTGAGCGTTTGTGCCGGGAACGCGTCAGGAGCTAGCTCGCCCGCTTTTTCCGCAACTGTCGATTATGTTTTCAACACGGATTCGCCAATCGCACCGGAGGATTGATCATCACTTTGCTGGCTAGAAATCATTGCCTTTCAAGCCGATCGAATGAGTCAGCAATTGCGGTAGCCCTCACAAACTTCTCAGCGATTTTCAAGGAGTTGGAGTAACCACATCAAAGGGAGCTTCTCGGGCTGCTGATCCAGCAAGTACGTATTCAAAAAATTGATTCGGCAAACGCGAGACCGAACAAGTGCATCATCAGGCACAGAAAATGGTTTTACGAAATGGAGCTTCGCTTCACCTAAGGCGCCGAGCAGGTAGCGACTCTCAAAAATGCGCTACCAGAGTTCGTAGAATTTAAATCTTTGGCGTCCCGTAAAGGATTGGTTGTCGCATTCGCTCCATATCCTGCGTACTCATGCTACGCATGCCCCATCTCCGCTGCGCTCCGTCGTTCAGGAGCGAAGCGAGAAAGCCTGACACCTCTCCGGTTCTCACCCCTCCCGTGCCTCCAGCTCCTGCGAAGCTGGCGTCCCGTAAAGGATTCGAACCTCTGTCTCTTGGATGAAATCCAAGTGTCCTAAACCTGGCTAGACGAACGGGACCCAAGCAAGAAGCCGCAATAACTAGAAAGTATCCCCTCACGCGCAAGGGCAATTTGTTGCAAGGCTCCGGCACCTCTCAGATGCTGACAACCCTCGGAAGGCACCCCAAACCACAAGGCCTTCCCCAGCCCAACAAAAAAACCGCCACTCGCGAAAGTGACGGTTTTATGAAAATGGTACCCCCTAGGGGATTGGTTCGCTGCGCTCTGGGCTGCGCCCCGACCTACGGTCGCCCCTCTCCGCTCGCAAGCTCGCTCCGTCGAACCCCTCCTGCGGGCTTCTCACCCCCGAACCCCAAAGAACCCACCACAACAAAAAACCGCCACTCGTGAAAGTGACGGTTTTAAGAAAATGGTACCCCGTAGGGGATTCGAACCCCACGACGAAAAACCGCAAAACATTGAAGCCGTATCACCTTACGAAAATGGGAAGAGCAAAAACCCACAAATAGCCTCACAGAAAACAGTCGCGGGCGATCTTCTCCTGACCCGCTTGGTCTCAAGCTGGGCGACTCTTCCCGAACCGCAGAGACACGCGATCGAGGCAATTCTAGACACACTATGACCTGAAACTCGTATAAATTCGACATCATCGCCTCGATGAACCCCTGTCAAGCGAGGTTTTTCTTTAAAAAACACCTAACCCACTTTCCCTCAGCTGCTTAACTCACTCCTGACAGAATCCCAAAAATCCGTAAAATACCGCAAACCCGCCCAAAATTCCGGTTTTTTGGCCTCTTCACGGATTCCGGACAGGTGGGCTTGGATTCCCTTCATAGCCTGAGTTGCCCTAGCGGGGGTGTGGGGGCGGCAATGAGCCCCCGCCGCTGCCTGAGCGAGGGGGGCTTGATCAAGCGCTGGCTGCCGCTTTGCTGTTTGGTTTTCTACAGCTCAACCAACAAAGCGATGGCAACCAGCATCCTCTACCATACCCAAGGCATCCGCGGGTTCCACTACAAAAGGACCGAGCGCGAAGGCTCGGTCGAACAGTACCATATCGTCAGCTCGGAGCGTCGGCCGCCTTGCCCATGCTGCGGATCGCGCGACACCAAGGCCGTTCCCACCTCGCAGACGCGTTGCGTGCGCGGACTGCCCATCGGTTTAAAAAAACGCTCTTCAAAGTCCAGGTGCGGCGCGTGCGCTGCGAGTCCTGCAAGGCCTTCGCTCGCGAGCGCCTTGGCTTCTGCCCGGGCCC
>JBNKSG010000021.1:0-29682 GCA_050297195.1 Opitutaceae bacterium
CGGCGACATCCGCAAGCTTAACGTCACCGCCCCCTCCCTCAGCTTCTACAACCACGTGGTCGACCTCAGCGGCGGCCCCGAGGCCGTCTTTGGGCGCCTCGCCTCCTCAACTCGCCGTGCCATCCGCAAATCGGAAAAATCAGGGGTTGTCCTCAAAAGATCCGATACCCTCGAGGCCCTCAAAGGCTTCTACCACCTGCAGTGCATCACCCGTAAGCGCCACGGACTACCCCCGCAGCCCTTTTCCTTTTTCGAAAACATCCTTACCCAGCTCATCCAGCCCGGGAAAGGCAGCATCCTATCCGCTTATATCGACGAGCAACTCGCCGCCAGCAGCATCTATTTGGAACAAGGAAACCTTGTGCACTACAAATATGGAGCCTCCGATCCACGGTACCAGGCATCCCGCTGCAACAACTCCGTCATGTGGGCAGCCATAAAACACTATTCAGAAAAAGGATTTGAGGCCATGGACCTCGGCCGTAACTCCCTCGATAACCAAGGACTCCGAAAATACAAAAACACTTGGGGCCCCAACGAGCGCATCACCTACTACCACCGCTACGATTTAAAGAACGATCAGATCATAAAAATGTCCGACGACGTCTACGGCTGGCACAATAAGATTTTCGAAAACATGCCCATCGCCCTCACCCGCCTCGCCGGAAAGATACTCTACCGCCACATCGCTTGAGCGGAAGTTCAAGCAATGATCGCGGATCTGTAATTGACAATCAGCATTCCACAACAAAAGCCCAGCGTTCTCCGCGGGTAAAACCGACAAATCAATAATTAAAATTCCTGCCAAAGGAACCCTGCATAGCTCGAGGAACGGAGCACGGGCAATCTTCAATTTCAGTCACCATGAACACTCCACAACAACAAACCAGCGGCTTCAAAATCACTCCTGGAGATGTGGTATACACCATATTCCGTCACCTGAAGAAGATTATATTTTTCGCAATAGTAGGACTCATATGCGGCGCAGCAGTCTATAAGTACTGGCCACTCTATTACGAATCGAGCGCCACGCTAATGATACGGTTCATTTCCGAGGACAGAGGAGATCCGCTCGACCAGCAAGAACGTACAATAACGCCTGGTGGAAGAGGTGCCTCGCATATAATCTCAGCCGAAAGAAAAATCATCGAAAGCCTCGACCTAGCTAGTGTCGTAGCAGAAAAGATCGGTCCCGAAAGGCTCGTTACAGAGAAACAAGAGCCGTCACTCGCTGCAGCGACCGGGATGATTAAAAGTGGCATTAGCACCTACACGCCACGATACTCCAACTTGATCAGTATATCGTTCCAACACCCTAACAGGGAAGTTATAAGCGATACACTAGAACAAGTCATCGAAACCTACCTGGATCTGCACCTCAAAATTCACAGAAAATCAGAGGCATTCGAAAACTTCGTGACACGTGAGACTGATCAAATGAGAGCACGTCTACAGCAAACGGAGGAAGAGATACGTGCCACAAAAGCGAGAGCAAACATAGTATCGATAGCAGCAGCCAAATCCGGAATTTCAGACGAAGCAAAGCAACTACGAGCAAGTCTGCTAGATACTCAAACCAGCCTCGCAGAGCTCGCGATGACAATTACACGCCAAGAGGAGACCCTCGAGCGGCACTCAAGCGCAGCCTCAACCTCCGACGCAGACGAGAACCAGACACAACAAAGCGATGAATACTATGACCTCATCCGCCGACAGCGGGCCCTCGTCGAAAAAATCAACCTACTTCGAGATAGAGTTAAGACAATTGAACTTAAATACACGGCTGAGAGCAATGTAGTCCAAAACATTCGCAAACAAATCCGAGAAACCGAGGAGCAACTGGTAGCACTTCGGGAAGAAAACCCTGATCTAAATACAACATCTACGACTATTATCGATGAAGGCGTGGACACAGCCCAGCTTCTAGCGTCAGAACTTAACCAAAACAGGATACGAAGAGCGAACCTCCAAGCACGTTTTTCGGTCTTGTCCGAGCAACTCGAGGCACTGATGAAAGAAGCCTCGAGAATCGAAGAGGTTGAACTCACGATAAACGAACTCTCCCGCAAACGGGACCTACAAGAAACGAAATACCGAAGTCTCCTCGAAAGCATGGAGCAATCACGAATTCGAGAAGAAATAGGAGAAGGAAGAATAAACAATATTAGTATAATACAATCGCCATCTCCAGCCTACCTCGCGCAAAACGAACGCGTTAAGTTCGCAGGCGGGACAGCAGCTGGGATCGCCGTCATAGGCCTTGTTTGGGCCTTCCTCGTTGATCTACTGCTCGACCAATCGATCAAACGCCCCACCGAAATCCAACGCAATCTTGGCATTCCCCTTTTCATGAGCCTGCCGGACCTCAGCGATAAGCGATACCGCAAGATCAACAAAAAGGCCAACCGGCATGCCTTGCAACAGGCAGCGAAGATCAAGCAGCTCAATTCCAGCAAGAAAAAGGACGCGTATAAACCAAAGTCTGCAACCTTGCAAGCGGCAGCCCTATCCAAACCGGAGGACTATGGCAACGGAGACAACGCAGGCTCACGAGAAATCGCCCCTTGGGACGACCAGCACGCCCTCAATGGCCACTTCGACGCTCTACGCGACAAAGTCATTACCTACTTCGAAAGCAAAAACCTAACTCATAAACCAAAGCTCATCGCCATGACGGGCCTCGGACAAGAATCCGGCGTCACCACCATCGCCTCTGGTCTAGCCGGTAGTCTCTCCAAAATAGGCGAAGGCAATGTGCTTCTGGTCGACATGACACTCGGGCAAGAAACGGCGCAACAATTCTACAATGGAAAGAACATCCTAAATCTCGATGAGGTTCTGGAGTCTGAAAATGAAGGCAACGCGAAGGTAGAAAGTAATCTGTATGTTGTGGCAGAGGGAACCAACGGAACAAAACTCCCACGCATAATGCCGCAGCGCTTCAACAAAATCATGCCTAAACTGCGAGCGAGCGACTTCGACTACATAATCTTCGACATGCCACCTGTGAGCCCCATTAGCTCCACCCCCCGCCTCGCTTCCTTCATGGATGTGGTATTGATGGTCATGGAATCGGAAGAAACCGACCGAGGAGCGGCCAATCAGGCACTTGAACTGCTGGCGGACTCCAAAGCCCACCTCGGAGGCATCCTCAACAAGACAAAGTCCCGAGTTCCAAAGAAGCTTGAGAACGATCTAATGAGCCAAGCTTGAACAAGACTTGCTGTCACAGGCATAGCCTGCTTAGCAGGATCATGGATCGGTAATCTCGGATCAAAAAATCAACTAAGCAACACGAAGAACAGTCACAAATTCAGTTCATAGATGCCATCCTACCAAGATTTCGAAGAATTGCCCGTATGGCAGGAAGCCAGAAAGCTAAACAAAGAAGTCTATATGCTTACGAACCAGAAAGAATTCAAAAATGACCGTGGGCTGCGGGATCAATTGCAACGAGCAATTGTATCCGTTGGCAGTAATATAGCGGAAGGGTTTGATCGCGCAACAGACAAAGACTTCGCCCATTTCTTAAGCATATCCAAAGCTTCTGTTGCAGAGGTTCGTGCCCAGCTCTATTTCGCACTCGATCTTGATTACATCACGGACGCTCAACAAGCGGAAACCAATCGCAGTCTCAAGCAACTCGGCAATCAGATCGGTGGGTTTATACAATACCTGAAAAAAGGACACCAGCCCTCCAGGGATAGCAATCACCAATGACCCCCGATAAAGTCAGTTCAGCAGATCCAAGATCCGAAATCCAAGATTCACGATCCGCCAGCGGAAGCGACCGCAAGGTCGTCCTTGCCATAGCTTCCGCTGGCGGCCATTGGATCCAACTGCGACGCCTTCACCCGGCCTTTACCGGGACTCGTTTGATATATGCTACCACCCGAGAGACCTACCGCGCCGAAGTCGAAGAAGACGGTGCCGCTTTCTGCGTCGTGCCCGACTGTAATCGCTGGGAAAAGTTCAAGCTTATAAAAGCCGCTGTTAAAATCTTCCTGCTGCTACTAAAAGAAAAACCCGACGTCGTTATATCAACCGGTGCAGCTCCCGGTTACTTCGCAATTCGCCTCGGCAAGCTCCTCGGCAAGAAGACCATCTGGGTCGACAGCATAGCGAACGCCGAGGAACTTTCCCTATCTGGGCAACGAGCTGGCCAACACGTCGACCACTGGATCACCCAATGGAAACACTTGGCTCGGGAAGCGGGGCCCCATTTCTACGGAAATGTGCTTGGCGATTCTCCGAGCCAAGATCACGCATCGGTTATCAGTGATCACGGATCCCCTGACGTAGGTCAGGATCAAGTATCGGCAATCAATAATCAAGAATCTCAAGAACTAGCAGGATCCGAGATCGAGCGCAGCGAGCGATCCAAGATTCAAGATTCAAGATCCACGATCAAATCGGATCCAAAGTTACGAATCTTCGTAACTGTTGGTACCGATTTGCCTTTCGACCGCCTCGTCAAGAGCCTCGACCATTGGGCACCTTCCCATCCCCAATTCGAGATCTACGCCCAAATCGGCGATACCTCCTACAGGCCCCAAAACATTCCCTACACCCACTTCATCGAACCACCCGAGTTCAAGAAGCGGTTTCAGGATTCCGACTTGATCGTCTCCCACGCAGGCATGGGCACTATCCTATCTTCCCTCTCCTACCAAAAGCCGCTAGTGGTCATTCCCCGTATCGCGGCCAAAGGGGAACACCGCAACGAGCACCAGCTCGCTACCGCCAAGCACCTTCAAGAGCTCAATAGAATTAACGTGGCTCAAGACGAAAAAGAACTTCTCAGCATCCTGGAGTCTAGCGAATGTCTTTCCGCCAAGGAGCAAATCTCGCAATTCGCTTCCAGATCGCTTACCTCGAAACTCAACGAGTTCGTGCGAACCATCTAGGACCAACCATGCCACTTGAACCGCAGCATACAGTTCCTACCGACCAAAGATCACCGACTCGGGGTCTGCAAACAGACAGCAACGACTATCAGCCGCCAGAGGACTGCTCGGCTCCCAAGGACAAGTCTCGGCTAGCTCGACTGCTGTCGGCGATCGGCTCGATGCTCGATCCACGCCCCTATCTCCATTTGCTCCGTTTGGTCCACTACTACAACTACAGCCACGTCGCCCCCAAGAGACAGATCACCCTCGGCTCCGGATCCTCCTTATCCCCCACCGTTTCCCTCAGAAACGGCGAACGCATTTCCATCGGTGAGAACTGCCACATCGGCGAAGGCAGCGCCCTTTGGGCAGGCGACGACCACGGCCGCATCGAGATAGGCAACAACGTTTCGCTCGCCCCCGACGTCTTCATCACCGCATCCGATTACCAATTCAAGAAAGGCGTGCCTTTCCGTCAGCAACCGAAAAGGGATCGCGATGTCACCATCGGACACGACGTCTGGCTCGGCAACAAAGTGGTCGTCACCGCAGGAGTCAGCATCGGAGACGGCTGCATCGTCGGAGCCGGGGCGGTCGTCACCAAAGACATTCCTGCGAACTCCATCGCCGGTGGTGTCCCCGCCAGAGTAATACGGGCACGCTGAGCCCGATCACGCATTACCAATCTCGAATCAAATGACTCCGCCAGACACAAAAGACAGCAATACGCACTCCGGTCCTCGGTCACCGATTGCAGATAACCGATCGACGATGAGCGTCACGTCAGGCAGCGAATCGTCTGACGTGGCAGTCATCATCGTAACCTACAATTCGGAGGGCCAGATCGGCGAGTGCCTGCAGAGCGTCATCGAGCAACGCCAAAGCATTTCCCAAGAGATCATCGTCGTCGACAACTGCTCCCAGGACAAAACAGTCGAAATCATCCGTAAAGAGTTCCCCAGCGTTAAACTCATCACGCCCGAGGAGAACCTTGGCTTCGCGAAAGCCGTCAATCTTGCAGCTGCCCAATTCCAGGCCCGCTACTACCTGCTCCTCAATCCCGACACCGTCGTGCTCGACCATGCAATCGATCGCGTACACGCCTTCGCGGAAAAGAACCCCCGCTACGGCTTCTACGGCGGGCAGACGCTCAAGGAAGACGGCAAGACGCTTGAGCGCTCCTCCTGCTGGGGACAGCCCACTGTTTGGAGCCTCTTTCTCTTCGCCACCGGCCTGAGCACGCTCTTCCGCCATAACTCATTCTTCGATCCGGAATCCCTCGGCCCCTGGAAACGTGATTCCGTACGCGAGGTAGGCGTGATCACCGGTTGCTTCCTACTGGCGAGAGAGGACGCCTGGAAGAACATCGGCGGCTTCGACGAGCACTTTTGGCTCTACGGCGAGGACGTGGATCTCGCCATGAGCGCCCGAAAAGCGGGTTACCGTCCGGTCATAACCCCTGACGCAGTAACCATCCACGAAGTCGGCCAATCTTCCACATCGATTCAGAAAATGATTTGGCTGCACCGAGGAAAAGTGAGCCTCATAAAAAAGCACTGGAGCGGCCTCTCTCGAGCCCTTGCCGTCGCCTTCCTCAAGACGGGAGTGGCAGTCCGAGCCCTAGCCTACGGCCTCTTGGGTAAAAACGACAATCAATGGGTCCAAGGATGGAAACGCCGAAATGAGTGGAGAGATGGACATCCCAACCAGCCCGTACGCTAGGGTACCAGGCGGTTCAATTTTCCTCGAACAGGTCAAAGCAACGGTGGTTTTGGCTAGATTGATGGCACTCTACCAATTATTCAAAAGAGCAACACGCAAAGCACGACTCTCGACAGGCAGCAGCCCCACGGATGCACAAAGCACAATCGCAACCCAAACTTAGCTACTCGCCCCCAATCGGCACAAAAGAGATTTTGAGAAGAGCATAACCAGCATTTGGCTTCTCGATATCCTCAAAAAACGAAACAAGTGATTCCAATCACAAAAGCCTAGGAAAAGCGCGAAACTGTTCAATTAAAGACGAAGCTCATCACTGTCGATAGTCACACAGGTCGGGAAGCCACAACAAAGGGAAACATGAAAAAAATCATAAAAGCATCTGCCATAATATTCACCACCATAAGCTGCAGCTTACTGCAGGCCGCCGAAAGTATCGATCGTCACGAAATCACTTGGTACTTTGACTCGGACTACGAAACTGGCAGGTTTGTAAACGGCGATCCTTGGGTAAAGGAGAAGGAGAATGGAGGTGGAGTCACAATCACCCGTATCGACCCAGGCACGGCAGCCGGATCAGCTGGAGATGTAAACGGTACGGCAATAAACCCGATGGCCAGATCTTTCGCCTGGCAGGGCTGGGATGCCCGAGCGGAACAATACTCACCGGCTCGCAACGTTGCAAAAGAGCTTCCGCTCAACGTTTCGTCCGGAAATTCAGTCGTTTCTTCCATCTCGCTGAGCCCAGATGATCCCAACCAATTACGCCCCGTGCTAAAAGACGCGTCCGTGCTGACCGTCTTACCTGCATCAGCAAACCCAAGCCCAACGACATTTCGCCCCCCCTATTGTGGAACGAACAAAGAACTAAATTGGGATGCTAACGCAATCCGTTGGGATAAGCTCCCATCCCTAGCTCCACCAGCTGGCACATCCATACCATCCCTATCAAGTTGCTTTCAAAACACTGAACGAGTATGGCTACTCAATACGACCGATACCTACGCCCGAAACCTACATCCGCATTCCAATATGCCTGCCTACGGCAGAGACCTATCCAACGTCCTTGAAGAGGCGTTGCTTCGCTTGCTCCTGAACGACGAATTGGCAGAAAGAAAAGCCCTTGCGATCAATCTGATTCAGATAGGGATAGATGTATACGGAGCAGTTTCGAATGGAACTGTTTACTACGCAAATGGCGGGCACAACCAGGGCATGAAAATGCCTCTACTATTTGCAGGGCACCTTTTGGACGACCCAAATATAATGGAATGGGGAGACGCTGCACTCCACAATGTGTTCCAAGAAGACCAGCAGACATTTTACGTCTCGCAGAGAGATATCGACGATTGCCCCAAAAATGAAAAATACGGACGAAGGCGCGACTGCTACACCGCTGAGATGCTGGGAATGGCAGAATGGGGCTCGAGCCACTTCCACGACCGCACGACCGACGGATCCAATTGGGGAGTAATCTACAGAAACGTGAGCGGACAGGCAACCAACGGCCATTGCCTGGTGGCAATTCTCATGGGACTAAGAGAGGAATGGAACTGGCCCCCATTCTTCGACTATTACCAATCCCGCTACGTGCCTATCGAATCTGCGAAGAGCTCTCCAGCCATGGGAACCTTTGAACTCGCGATGTGGAAAAAGCACGTGCTCGATTCCACACCTACCCCTCCGACAGGGCCCGATAATCTCATTATTAACAACTCATCGAGTAACTAGACTTGTCCGACAAGAAACTAAACGGAACAATTGAGGCGCTGAGAGTGTTGTCAGCCAGTGCTGTGATATGGTTTCATATAACAATACTGCCTGGTAGGACCTTCGCATATTCTGGTCTTATAGTATTCACACTCCTATTAGCGTACTTCAACAAATCCAGCGAAAAGAAAACCATTGGCTGCATTCTCAAGGAAAAGCTAGTTCGACTGGGTATTCCATGGGCTGCTTGGTTTGGCATTTACCTGACTCTAGGCATCGCGACCGGAAAACTGAGATTATCCACCGATCTAGCCAGACTCGACTTCCTACTGACCGGACCATGGGTAGGACTCTGGTTCCTACCATTCGCAATCGGCGTATCGATAACATCTTCTTTGATATACAAGATTCCAAAACGAATCAACATCTTCATTTGCATAACATTAGCGATCATATCACTACCAGCCGCATACGTCATTCGGACAATGAACGTTGGATCCCCTTGGTCGCAGTGGATACACGCCGCTCCAGCCATACCGATCGGATGGCTCATGGCCTCAGTCAAAAACAGTAAACATCAAACGAACGCCGGCTTCAGTTTAATCATACTGCTCTGCTCCTACGCATTCATATTTGATCAAGACAAAGGATTAACCCTTCCGCATCTCATTGGATCTTCACTATCAATCCTAGCAATCCTCTACCCTCTCCCCTGCCCGCGTGTCCTTAGAAATGCAGCTCCTACGCTCCTAGGCGTCTACCTAATCCATGGCGGCATAATTTCAATCATCGTCAGCCTTACCATCACACGAGATGCCTACATCCTTTTCGGAATAACATCAATCACTTCAATATCAACCATCTATCTTATGAGAACACTAAAACCACTTAAACTCATAACATAATACATACATGAACGCTAACTTTCTCGTCGTCAGTTCAGCCCTCATAGTATTACAACTATTTGTACCAATCCGATACGGATTCATCCCACTAGTTGCCACTGGCTTACTACTCTCCAGCATCGAAATTTTACCTGAACTCAGTCCCGCTCGAATAATAATCATTGTCGGCTTAGCAAGAGCCTTAAAAGCGGATCTAAAACCATTCTCCAACCTCAAGAACTTCGATTATTTTGCGCTAGCGTTTGGTGCATATGTCATATTCAGCTCCGTTGGCCACACTCCAAGCAACTGGATTCCGAATCCAGGACTTTTTCGAATAGGATTGTTTCTAAACTGGATAGGAACTTATTTTTACGGACGAGCGTACCTGCGATCCACAGACGATCTTGTCAGGCTTGCTGCAAGCTCAACCTTCGCGTTTTCCGTGCTGGCACTGGCCATGAAGCATCAAGCGAGCACAGGCATGAACCCTTTTTCGATCATAGGCGCGTCTGGGCAGTATACGTTAAGTAGGGATGGAGAAATGCGAGCAGCTGGACCTTTCGGCCATGCGATCCTCGCCGGCTGCATGGGAGCTTCCGCCATTCCCCTCGCCTTATTGCTTTGGCAACACACGAAAAGAGTTCTCGCAATTATCTTAGGGGCATCAGGTATCCTCATCGCCCTCTCTAGTAACTCGAGCGGTCCGATAGCTATAGTATTCGCCGCGCTCGCGCTTGTGGTCTTTTGGAACTTCAGGAGACTCATACCTCTCGCATTGGCATTCCTCATTTTCATATCCCTAGTATATGCTGTCGCCAAGGGTCGACCACCATGGTTCATCATGGCAGGTATGGACTTTACAGGCGGCTCAACCGGCTGGCATAGAGCCGAACTCATAAGCCAGTGCATTTTCCATTGGTACGAGTGGTGGCTATGGGGTTCCGACTATACTCGACATTGGATGTCCTCCGGCATGCGGTCGACACCTGACCATTCGGATTTGACCAATTTCTACGTGTACATCGCCGTGTTCTCGGGGCTACCCGCTGTTGTCTTTTTCAATCTCACTCTCTTCGGATCAATAAATAAACTGTACAGAGCCACGATGCAGCCGAACCTTAGTATTGATATCCACAAAGGAGCATGGGCGCTACTATCATCCTTGCTACTACACTCACTAGCGTTCGTTTCGATTGCCTATTTTGACCAAAGCTACATTATGTTCTTTTTGCTACTGGGGGGAGCTCAGAGCATCATAGCTAGCATCAACAAAACCTCCGATTCTCAACAAGCGTGAAATCAAATCCGCCCGCAGTAAGCGTCATCATCCCCTGCTACAATGCCGAGAAGTGGATAACCGAGGCCGTCGAAAGCGCGCTAGGGCAAAGCCATGGCAACATAGAAGTAGTCGTCGTAGACGATGGCTCCTCCGATCGAAGTGTCGACAGACTGAGAGCCTTTGGCAGTCGAATTGTATTGGAAACCGGTCCAAACCGAGGAGGCTGCGCGGCTCGAAACCAAGGAGTCGAATTGTCTCAGGGCGATTGGATACAATTCCTCGACGCCGACGACTTGCTCACGCCTGACTGCGTAGCCGACAAACTCGCTTTCAAAACAAAGGAGAACGAACGCGTCTGCTCTGGGCTCAAAAGCATCGAGAACGATGTTCCCTTTTCGCCCCCAGAATGGTGGAGTCGAAAACGATGGCCCTTAGAATTTATGCTCTCCAAAGGGACGCCTCAAACGTCGCTCCCTTTACACAGGCGAGATGAGTTCCTCGCCGTGGGAGGCTTCCGCGAGCATCTCCCCTGCGCCCAAGAGTTCGACCTGCACCTCCGTCTTGCGATCCACCATGGGATCGAATTTGTATCCAACAATGAAGTCGGAGTACTCATTCGTCCGACCGAAGGAAGCGTAAGCAGGAAGGCAGGAAACGTAAAAATGCCTCTCTACTTCGCCAGTATCCTGGCCGATGCATGGGAGCTACTTAAAAAGCAGAACCCACCCGAACTGAAAAAGTATGCCGATATACTCGCAGGGACCTTAGGTAGAGTGGCAAGAAAACTACACAGGCGAGGAGCTAACAAGGAAGCCACCCACTACGCCAAGCTCGCAAAAGAGATTAGCCCCAACTGGCTGAATGGAGCCTACGACACATCTACTGCAACTAGGACGCTTGCCCGCCTCCTCGGATTCGAATGCACTGAGCGGCTGATAGCCTGCATTCGAGCTCCATCTTCACCCTCTTGATGCCTGAAGATCCAGCAAGCCCGCTCAACACAGATACCGACACCAAGGAAATCCGCCGAAAAAGCGTCCGTGGAGGAAAGATTACGCTGATAACGAGGATTGCCAATATAGGCCTGCAGATGGCGTCCACCGTCACTGTCGCGCGCCTGCTCGGCCCCGAAGAATACGGAATCATAGCGATGGTGACAGCCATCACCTCCTTCGCTGGATTGTTTCGCGACCTCGGCCTTTCATCCGCTACAATACAGCGCGACAAACTTAGCCAAGAACAGCTCAGTACCCTTTACTGGATCAATGTCGCGGCGGGCGGAATTCTGACCCTGATCGTATCCACAGGCGCCCCATTGGTTTCCCTTTTCTACGGCCGCCCCGAACTCACATGGGTAACGCTAGCCCTCTCCGCACGTTTTTTCATAAACGGATTTTCCACCCAGCAATCCGCCCTTCTGATCCGCCAAATGAAGTTTGGCCGCCATGCCGTCGCCACGCTTTCCGGAGGGCTGTCCAACCTGATCATAGCCATTGCATTCGCATACTATGGCTTCGGCTACTGGGCGCTAGTTCTCTCTTCGATCGGCAGCGGCATTATAACTGCTTGCGCCTTCAATTTCGGATCCCCCTGGAAGCCCGGTCCGCCGCGACGCCGTACGGGAGTGCGCTCCATGCTCAGGTACGGAGCGAACATAACCCTCTTCGAGATCATCAATTTCTTCTCGCGCAATCTGGACAACATATTGATTGGTAGGTTCATCGGCGCAGACGCGCTCGGCATCTACAACAGAGCCTACCAACTCATGCTATTTCCCATCAATAATCTACGCAATCCCATCTCGGCCGCAGTTTTTCCAGCTCTGAGCAGGCTCCAACACGATCCTGCCACATTTTCCTCCTACTACAAACAGTGCATCTTCGTCGTCTCGTTTGTCGGAATGCCACTGATGACATTCCTGTTTCTCGCGAACGAATCAGTCGTGCTCATATTGCTCGGCAACGATTGGGCTGCCGTTGCACCTGTATTTCAAATCCTCTCCATCGTTGGCTTCATCCAACCTTCGCTCGCGATGATCGGTCTCGCGCTGCTCAGCACGGGACAAGCAAATCTCCAGCTCAAGCTGGGCATACTCAATTCCACAGTCACCATCATAGGCTTCGCCGTCGGCCTACAATGGGGCATACTAGGAATCGCAACAGCCTACTGCGCCACAAATTACCTCCTCATCCACCCAAACTTGGCAATCGCGTTCCGCTCCTCTGAATCAGGGCTAACCCCACGCTCATACTATTCGACAATTGCCCCCACCGTTTGCCTGTGCCTTGCCTCCGCGATTCTCACCCATCTCGTTGTCAACCTCGCCTCAATCAAAGGTCACGCTCCATGGGTCCAAATTGCCGGATATTCGCTGTGTTTTTTCCCAACCTTGACGCTGCTCAATTTAGCACTAACCCGATTCAGCAGAAGCCATCGGAGGTTCGTCGCCTCGGTGCCGCTATTTAGCAAATTTTCCTTCCTAAGATAATGTGCCCAAAAGCTGATAGAGGTAACCACAAGTGCACCAAACGCACACCCGCACCACCTCGAGGGGGCCCCTCGAAAGCAGGCAAGTTCATCGATTTTCAGGAATCCACTAGAATCGATGGACTTGCCCTTTGGGAAAAATGAAACGTACGTAGCCTCAAAAACGTGTCACCTCGCCGCGAAAACACAACCGTCTGACATGACTAACTTCGCCATAGCAACATCATCCAAGTCCGCCTATTCCGAGACATTCGTACGGATGCAAATGGAACGCCTCCCTTGCAAGCTGAGGATATTTGGAGGTCCCGTTGCGAGCGAGACTTCGCCAGGCGGAATCATTGCCCCCATCAAAAACCCGCGCGGCTTGATTGAGACGATCGTTAGCGCCGCCAAAGGCGACCGAACCATCGCGCCTCGAGTCGCTGAGCTCTCACGGCGGTTAAAACGTGAGGGTATTAGCGTTGTCCTCGCGAACTTCGCGCCCACCGCCTGCGCCCTGCTGGATTCGTGTCAAAAAGCAGGCGTTAAACTGGTTCCTCATTTTCATGGCTATGATGCCCATCAGCTCGCGACGATCGAGAAATTCGAAGATCGGTACAAGCGCCTCGCAGCCAACGTGTCCCAAGTCGTCGTAGTATCAGAGAAAATGAAGCAAGCCGTCATCGAGCTTGGATTCGCCGAAGACCAGATCCATGTAGCTCGTTGCGGAGTCGATCCACAACACTTCGCGGAACGCCCAGACCAAAGCAATGAAACACCCAGGTTTTTCGCCATCGGGCGCTTCGTTGACAAAAAAGCCCCCCACCTCACTTTGCTCGCATTCCACAAAGCCCTGAAGGACTTACCGGACGCGCAACTCGTTCTCGCCGGCGACGGTCCACTGCTCGAGACCACCCACTCGATTGCGACGGCATTAGGTATTCGCAATTCGGTTCAGCTAGTGGGAGTGGTTTCACCTGATCGCGTCGCTGATGAGCTGCGCAACTGCACCGCATTCCTGCAACATTCGGTCGTTCCGGATTTCGGGACCTCAGCAGGCGACAGCGAAGGAACGCCAGTGGCCGTCATGGAAGCCATGATGACAGCGACACCCGTAATCGCAACAAGACACGCTGGCATCGGAGAAATCATCGAGCACGGAAAGACCGGCGTACTGGTAGCCGAGAGAGATATCGATGCTATGGCGAGCGAAATGGTAAACATCTACCAGAATCCACGCTCCGCTCGTGAACTTGGACTAGCAGCCCGACAATATGCTACCAAAGAACTATCGGCTGACATTTATATAGAGAAACTGTCCAAGATACTCAATCTTGCCGCAGAATCCCACTAGAACCATCCACCGACACATGGAAAAACCAAAAATCCTCTACATCTGCACCGCCCCCCCATACGGAGAAGTCTACGGCATGGGCTTACGCACAAGGAACATCGGCAAGTTGCTGCAGACAATGGGGGAAGTCAGCGTTCTGGCGATCGGCCAAAATAGATGGAGCGAAAGAGATATCTCCGAAACATCGAAGCACTTTAAATTCCTAGGTTTCCTCGAGGCGAAAGCAACCTCCAAGAAAATTCTCAACAGAATCCAGCGTGAACTCGATCCCCGCTATCTCGATACGCACTCCCTCAAGCTCTCAGAAAAAGATCAACAGTTCCTCCACGCGCAACTCTCCTCTCACGATCTCGCATGGGTCCATACCATCAAGATCGCAAACATCACCAGAATCGAAAAATGGTCCCGAGCAGTGATCGACGTCGACGACTACCCCAGCCAGTTTCACCTGACCGTGGTCAGAAACTCGAAATCGATCAGGGAAAAGTTTCATCGCACGCGTAGAGCAATGGTCTGGAAACGACGCGAAGCTCTACTCTCTTCCCGCTTCTCTTCCATCGTTGTCTGCAAAGAAGCAGACAAGGAGGCATTCGGCACACCCGATACAACCTTTGTCGTCGGGAACGGTTTCGAAGCCTTCCCTAAACAACGCGACTCCTTCGAAAGCCTTCAAGCCCAACCCCGCCTCGGCCTGATCGGCAACTACAACTACCGCCTAAACTCAGACGCCATCGAGTGGTTCCTATCAGATGCCTGGCCACAAGTGAGAGCGGCTATACCTGATGTCAGGCTGCGGCTAGTAGGGCGCGGCGGAGAGCGTTTCGCGAACCCTGAACAAAACATCGATGGGCTCGGGTTCGTAGACGACCCTGCGGCAGAGCTAGCGTCCTGGAGCGCCCTCATCGCCCCTACACGCATGGGCGGCGGCACAAGCGTGAAAATAGCGGAGGCCTTTTCGCGTCGCCTTCCCGTTGTTGCATCACCACACGGCGCTCGCGGCTACTCAGTAAAGCACGCCGATGGCATTTTGATCGCCGACGAAGGTCCGGACTTTGCCGCCCATTGTATCTCGGTCCTCCAAGATCCAGCCTACGGAGAGCGACTGGCCGAGAACGCCCACGCTTTTTTCGATAAACATCTCGCGTGGAACACGATGCTACCAAAGGTAAAAGAGGCTGCAGAAAACGCCCTAGGATCCGATAAGCTCTAAAACCTAGGCCCAAAGCCCCCAAGCGCATTTCCCAAATTGAACCGTCCTGCCTGCCATGAAAATCGGCATCATAACCATCCACAATCCACCCAACTACGGCGCGATGCTACAAGCATATGCACTATCGAGCCACCTGAGCTCGAAAGGGCATGAGGTAGAAATCGTCGACTACGATCAACCCGATCTCCATGAATACTTTCGCTTCAAGTGGAGCTTTCCGCCGCGCGTCACGAACTGGCTCCGACTCAAGCGCTGCTCCGCTTTCGTGCGCGACAAGCAAATCAAAAGCGCGAGAACCTACCCTTCCCCGGAAGCCTTCCTCCCCGACGCGCGCAAATACGACGCCCTGATCACCGGCAGCGATCAGGTCTGGTTCACAGGCCCAGTCCAATACTACGACCCACTCTACTTTCTCGACATCCCCGACTGCGAAGCCCGCAAGATCAGTTACGCGCCCAGCGCCGGCGGAACGACAGACTTCGAGCAATTCACACCGAAGGTTCAGTCCGCCCTAGCTGGATTCGATCACATTAGCGTGCGCGACGACAACACACACTCCTTGATCAAACCACTCACCGACAAGCCGATCACCCGCGTCGTGGATCCGACGTTCCTATGCGACTTCGAGGAACTGCTTACACCTCAGTCTCCGCAACCTGAACCATACTTGCTGCTCTTCGGCAACATCTCGCCCAAATGGAGCGGTCTCATACAGAGCGTAGCCAAGCAGCTCGGCGTGAAACGCATCGTCACTCTGCAATACAAAAACGCCAACGCGACCCACCGCATCGGAGCCCCTTCGCCCGAGACCTGGATCAACCACTTCAAGCACGCCAAGGGAGTCATCACCTCCTACTTCCACGGCACCGCCTTTTCCATCAACTTCCAGCGCCCCTTCCTCGCCATACCAACGCCCGGACGCGTCAAGAAGGTGCGCGCCCTGCTCTCGGACGCCGCTATTCCTGAGCGCTTCGTCGACGATGCCGAGGATCCCGCCACAGTGCCAGAGCGCTTCGCTCAAAGCATCGACTGGAAGAGCGTCCAAGGTTCTCTCGGACAAAAGATAGAAGCGTCCAAGACCTTCCTCGAAAACGCCCTTAGCTAGCGCCATGAACACGCCAGACAATCCATCGCCCAAAGTATCGGTAGTCATTCCAGCCTACAATCGAGCTCATTGTATCCTCAACACCTTGGAGAGCGTCTTCGCGCAGACCTACTCCAACTACGAGATCATCATCATAAACGATGGCTCAAAGGACAACACCGACGAAGTGCTCGCGCCTTATCTGGACCGTATCACCTACGTCAAGCAAGAGAACCGAGGACTAGCCGGGACCCGCACGCGAGCCGTCGAACTGGCGAATACGGACTGGATCGCCTTCCTCGATTCAGATGACCTTTGGCTACCCGACAACTTGGAGACCCACGTCAAAGCCGTACAGGCAGATCCCTCCGTCATCCTCAACACCACGAACTCACTCATATTCCGCGAGCATATCGGAGAGGAAACCGACCTATTCGCCTTCAACGGTTGTCGCGACCTCTACAAAGAAGAACAATTCGCCTTGGACGATCCTTTGCTGCCATACCTTCGCTTCGGCCTGCTCTGGATGCAATCCGCGCTCATTCGAAAGTCAGTACTGGAAGAAGCCGGCCCTTGGATAAAAGACCTGCGCGTGTGGATGGACTTCGAATACGGAACCCGGCTCGCCAAGCTAGGCAAATGGGGCGTGACCATGAGCCCTAAGGTAAGAATCCTACGGCAAGACGACGGCAGCGAAACCGCCAGCATCTCAAGCATGTCGCAAACCGAGAGCGGTATCCGCGAGCTGGTACGCGTCTACGAACTCATGTCGCAGCTGCCTCGCCTAAACGGTGCCGAAACGCAGCACGTATTCAAAAAGTTGAGCGATGCCCGCTCGAAGCTAGGCTGGAAATTGCTAGCGGAAGGCAAACCCGCCGAGGGGCGCGAAGCGATCAGATCCTCCTTCGCGACGAAACCCTCCATCTCGACCTTCGCGAAGGCACTTTTGTGCCATGTCCCGGGACCGCTCGGCGGATCCCAACTCATTCGGCGATTTAACCACGCATGAACATCACTTTCGCACTACCGGGAGACTACCGCTCCGGCGGAGTCAGAGTCACTGTCATAATGGCAAATGCATTGATCGACAAGGGTGTCGTTTGTCGCATCGCCTGTCCAAGGCAGAAGCAAGGACTGAACAGCTTAATCAAGAGTATTCGCAACGCGGTGTCCGGCAGAAAAGGCAAAGAAGCGGGATGGCTACATCAATTCAAAGGGGAAACCGAATACTATAAGCAGTTGGATGACTTGGACTTTTCCGAAGACGAAATCGTCATCGCAGTCGGCACCTACATGGTACGCGATGTTAGAAGCATGAAAAAGCCCGTGCAAAGGGTCCGCTTCAATCACGGCATGCCAACAGCCCCCAAACCAGAGCATGCCGACGCATGGAAGGGTTCCATGCCAACCATTACCGTATCGCACACCTTGATACCAAAGCTGGAAGCCGAATCCGGCGAAAAGGTTCTCGCTGTGGTTCCCAACGGGATAAATCGGGAAGAGTACTACCCGCGCGAGGACGTGACACGTGACGGAATCGGTGCCGTCTACAACCCGCACCAAAACAAGGCGCCAAAGGACATGTTGAAACTGCTTCAACTGGCCCATGAACGCTTTCCCCACATTCCTCAATACGTTTTCAGCACCGAACCCTGCCCGCCAGAGCTCGCCCACACCCACTACACCCGCTACCCTTCAGTCGACGAAGCCGCCCGGATCTACAGCAGGGCGAAGGTCTGGCTCATGACCAGCAAGACCGAGGGTCTGCCCGGTGTAGCCCTCGAGGCTATGTCTTGCGGATGCGTGATGGTTAGCTCCGACAACGACGGCTCTCTCGAAATCATTCGCCACAATCAGAATGGACTGATCGCCCACCAGCCTAACCTGGAAGAATACCTCGCCCATATCGACGCCGTCCTTTCCGACGAAACTCTTTTCAGTCGACTCTCCGCTGGAGCCATTGATCTCGCAAATGCGATGACCTGGGACAAAGCGGCCGAGAAGATGGTCTCCTTGCTAAAGCGGTTTGAAAAAACGACTTAAAACGACATCAAGCCCACGTCACAATCCTCCACCTCCTCTTCATGTCCGACTCTAGTGAAACATCAAAGAACCGTCCCACGACCCTGTATGTGGATCTCGACGGTACACTTTCGGTAACCGACACCCTATGGGAAAGCATACTGCAGATCGCCCGCGATAAGCCTCTGGGCCTGCTCTGCCTCCCATTCTGGTTATTGAAAGGCAAAGCCTCCTTCAAGAAACGCATCAGCGACACCGCTTTGATCGATCCATCTGCTCTGGTCTACCGCCAGGAATGCCTCGATCTTATCGCGGACTACCGCAAAGCGAGCTCCAAGGTAGTTCTCGCCAGCGCCGCCGACCATAGGATCGTAGAGAGCGTGGCGAACCACCTCCAGATTTTCGACGACTATATGGGGACCAAGGAGAACACTAACCTCGCCGGCGAGAACAAAGGGAAAGAGATTCAAAAACACTCAAATGGGCAACCTTTCGCCTATGCCGGCGATTCCTCCCCCGACATCAAGATATTTGAAACTGCGGCTAAGTCCTACCTCTTCGGCAGCAACAAGAGCGTAAGACATCTCGCAAACGCGTTGCGGGATACGCAACTCACGGTGATCGAAGAGAAACGCAACACGATCCTCAGTCTGATAAAAGCGCTTCGCCCCCACCAGTGGGCTAAGAACGTCCTGATTTTCGTACCGCTGTTCGTCTCGTTTAGCTTTCTCGAAGTTCCAAAGCTCCTGACAGCGCTGGCGGCATTCGCTTCTTTCAGCATGGTCGCTTCATCGGTTTACCTGCTGAACGATCTGCTCGACCTACCATCCGATCGTGCCCACAAGCGAAAGAAGAAACGTCCCTTCGCAAGCGGAGCAGCTGAAATACCGCACGGGCTGGTGCTTTCGGTCCTGACGCTCGGGAGCGGTTTTCTCGCAGCCTGGTTTCTGACCAGTCCTGCGTTCACCGGCATCCTAGCCGCCTACTACGCAACAACCACTCTCTACTCGACCTTCCTTAAGAAGAAGATCGTCATTGATATTGTAACCTTGTCCATCCTCTACGCCACCCGAGTACTGGCCGGAGGCATCGCGATCGATGTAGCACTCTCAAAATGGCTAATCGCATTTAGCGTATTCAATTTCGTCAATCTAGCCATGATCAAGCGCTACACCGAACTGATCAACCTAGATGAATCGAAATCCAGCGCAAAAGGTCGGCGCTACCTCAAGTCTGACATAGACCTCCTACGGTCAGCAGGTCTCTCAGCCGGAAACTCGTCCATCCTGGTTTTCGCACTCTACATCAACAGTTCCGAATCCCAATTGATCTACAAGCGGCCCGAAATCCTCTGGCTCATTTGCCCGATTCTCCTCTACTGGATGACCCGCACGTGGTTTCTCACAAATAGAACCAAGGGGCGCATAGTGCTTGAGGATCCCGTTGTATTTGCCCTCACCGACAAGCCGAGCCTTATCTGTGGCATCGCAACAGCCGCCCTTGTCTTACTCGCTTACTAATTGACGAAGATGACTACCGAAAAGCCTAAATCCCCCCTCAAGGCAGATATCATTACCGCAGTCATTCTCGGCGTGTTGACTTGCATTGCAACTTACTGGCTCGCGTCTTCAGTACCCTCGAAAATCCTGAAGTTCGGCGAAACGCCTGATTTGTACTTCTCCGCCGACGTAAGTCGCGTGCATGACAACATGGTTCGCCGGCTCGACAGCAATCATCACCGCACCAACGTACATCCACTGTTCTCGATTTTGATGTACCCAAGCTACCATACGGTAGCCTTGCTTTCGGGCAACGATCCTAAAAACAATCAGCATTCGGAGGATGCGATCGACGCCGCACGGATTCTGTCAGCCATTGCTGGACTGCTTTCCATGACAACCTTCTTTTTTCTGGTTAGAGGAATCGGGGCAAGGCTCCCGGATGCGATCCTGCTATGCATGCTCGCGCTATCCTCAGCGTATTGGATATTTTGGTACTCCGTACCCGAAACCTACCCATGGGGCTCCCTTTCTATCCTCCTTTGCCTTCTCGTCCTTGTCCATATTGACAAGATCAAGTATCCCAAAATCGCGATAGCTATCACAAGCTTGGGCACCTTCGCGATTACGACGACGAATTGGTCGATCGGAATCTTGGCTACCCTTACAAAGTTCAAATTTAAAAAGGCGTTTCTCATTAGCGTTGCCGTACTCGCAGTCGCGAGTGGGCTTTCCGTTACGCAAAAACTGATTTTCCCGAGCAGCTGGTTCTTTTTCAAAATCGAACGCGAAACAAGCTACGTCAGCCAGACCCATAGCGGAGGGCCTCTTCACTGCCTGAAGGCTGCGGTTTTTCATTCTATCGTTGCTCCCGAGTTCAGCCAAATCCCACACACTCGCATTGAAGGGAAGACCATGACCCAGGCGCAACTTGCTTCGCCCGGTTCGGCTAGCATTCCCGGACGCATCGGAGTCTTCCTGTGGGCAGCCCTCGCCGCTGCAGGACTCGCAGCAATCGTAATGACAAGGAAGTACTCCCCTTTCGTATTGACCCTCCTTGGAAGCCTAGCCGGCCAGCTCTTGCTTCATTCCGTCTACGGAGCCGAGACCTTCCTCTACTCTGCCCACATCGGTCCGCTTATGCTTCTTATCGCCGCATATGCTCTGATCAACCAAACGATGCGCCCCTACGCGAGGATAGTGTGCATCGCACTGGTTGCGACTGCCGCGATGAACAACCTCGGCCAATTCAGCGAACTGACCGAATTGATCGCAACCTACTAGCCCTAGCTCACGAGCGAACTCCAACACCGATAGCAACTTAAACTTCACACGGCCTGTCGCATCAGCGAATCTGAGAGCCTGAACAACGTATAAACAACATGAAACTACTCATCACCGGAACAGGCGGATACATTGGCTCCATCGCCTCCCGAGCCTTCCTGAAGGCGGGTCACGAGGTCGTCGGCATCGACGCCTGCTACAGAGGCTACATCCAGCCTCAAGAACTCCTACAGGAGGAATTCGGCGAAGACAGATTCCGTTTCTACAAGGCGGACATCAAGGAAAGCGCCGCCGAAATCATCGAAAACGAAGCCAACATCGATGCGGTGGTGCATTTCGCAGCCTACTGCAACGTGGGAGAGTCCGAAGCGAATCCTGGCCTCTACTTCGAGAACAATGTCGGAGCGGTCACCGCCCTCATGGAAGCAATGCACAGGGCCGAGATCAAGAAACTCGTCTTTTCGTCGACCTGCGCGACCTACGGCGACCCGGAATACATACCCATCGACGAGAAGCACCCGCTCGGCGAGTGCGCCAGTCCCTATGGGGAATCCAAGCTCCTGGCGGAACGCGTCATCAAATGGTATTCAAAGCTATTCGACCTGAACTGCGTCACCCTGCGGTACTTCAATATCTGCGGAGCCTCGGATGATTCAAAATTTGGAGATTCCAAGAAACCATCCTTCCACCTGATGCAAAATGCAGTTCGCGCATCGCTCGGGCTCGGCGAGTTTAAGTTGAACTTCACCGAAGTCGATACGCCGGACAAGTCTCCTATTCGCGACTACATCAATGTCGAAGACCTCGCAGACGCTCACGTAGCCGCGATCGACTACCTCGCAAAAGGAGGCGCCAGCGAACTGTTCAATCTCGGTACTGGGCTTGGAAACTCCGTATTCGAAATCATCGGCAAGGTTGAGGAGCTCACTGGAGTCACCTTCGAGAAGAACGTTGGGGAACGTCGGAAAGGCGACGCCGTTGCCGCCGTGGCGGACAACCGCAAAGCCAAGGAAATTCTTGGCTGGACGCCGCAACGCAGCCTGGAGCAATCCGTGAGTTCGCTCTACGAATGGTACAAGCAACGACCGGAGGGCTGGACGCGATAAGCGGCAGTGACACATTAGAAATGAAGACATCACAACCAGGCAAGCCCACACGCGTAGCCATCATAGGAGCACCCACCAGCTCCGGCAATCGAGGCGTGCTCGCTCTGGCATCCGCATTGGTCAACCTATTTGCCAGCGGCCGCCCAAACGTGGAGGCAACAATGCTCGTTGGCTCCCCTACTGCCATCCCGCTAAGTACGGTGATAGAGGGTAAAAGAGTGGAAATCCCTGCCATCAACTATCGACACACCTACAAGTCCGGCCTCGCCACTTGCCTCCCATGGATCGCCCTCATGTCAATCTGCTACAGGCTCGTTCCCCTGAAGACGTTCCGAGCCTTCCTGCGAAAAAAGATTCCGTGGATACGCTGCCTCGCCGAGGCAGACATCGTGGGCGACGTTCGCGGGGGTGATAGCTTCAGCGATATTTATGGCATGAAGCGCTACCTGTTTGGCTTCCTCTGCGCTTGGACTGCCATATTGGTGAATAGAAATCTCGTCCAGTTTCCGCAAACCTACGGACCCTACAAAAGCTCCTTGGCGCGAATCATCGCTCGCTACCTACTCTTGAACTCAAGCGTCATCATCGCTCGCGACACGAAGAGCAGAGCCGTAGCCAAAGAACTGGTCGGCGAGAAAAAGGAAGTCCTGCTCAGCCCCGACGTCGCTTTTGGACTCGAGGTCCTCGTCCCCGAGATCGATCTTGATACCTCGAGGCCTGTCGTAGGCATAAACGTCAATGGACTCATGTACAACGGTGGCTACGATCGTAAAAACCAGTTCGGCCTCAGCCTAGACTATCCGGAATTCTTGAACGGCCTCGTATGCCAAATCCTCGAAAACGGTCCCGAAACGATATGGCTCGTCCCTCATACTTACGCCCCTATCGGCGACGTAGAGAGCGACAACGATGCATGCCAAAAAGTCAAAGACGCCCTCCCTTCCCATCTTAGAGAGCGTGTCGTCGTCATCGATAAAGAATACGACCAGCACCAAATCAAAGGCATCATCGGCAGATGCGACGCCTTCTTGGGCTCCCGCATGCACTCCTGCATCGCCGCCCTCTCCCAAGGCATCCCCTGCGTCGGCTTGGCATACAGCATGAAATTTGGCGGTGTCTTCGAATCGGTAGGCATGGAAGACTGGGTCGTGGACGCCAGAAAAGAGGCCACCGAAACCGCGATATCAAAATGCTCCGAGCTGCTCAAGGACCGCGAAAGGAGACGGCAGCCGCTTGCCGCGAGCGCAAACCAAGCCCGATCCGAGCTAAGAGATGTCTTCCAAAAAGTATACAACCTCGCGTACTAGTCTTAAAGCAAACATGGCATCTCCGTTAAAATCCGTAACCGACGTCGTCTCAAACCGCCTCTGCATCGGTTGCGGGGCTTGCCAACCCGCCTGCCCGAAGCAAAGCATCGAGCTTTACGACTTCCTCGAAGAAGGCATCCGTCCGTTCGTCCGGGATTCCCAGTCATGCCAAGATTGCACCCGATGCCTCGAAGTTTGTCCGGGCATCGAGACGGATTTCCGCTTGGGCGTTGTCGACGAGGGCCCCTTCGGCAAGCCAGCCATTCGAAACTGGGGGCCTATGCTGGAGATTTGGGAAGGGCACGCCACCGATCCGGACGTTCGCTTTAAAGGCTCGTCCGGTGGAGCCCTAACCGCTCTCGCAATCTACTGCATTGAAAAAGCGGGCATGCACGGGGTCCTGCACACCGGACAAGATCCAGTCGATCCAGCCCGCAACCAGACACGACTGAGCGCGACCCCCGATGCTATCAAAGCCGCAACCGGATCGCGCTATTCTCCAGCATCCGTCTGCAACGGACTCGACCTCATCGAGACGGCTCCCGCTGCCTGCGCTTTCATCGGCAAACCCTCTGAAATCGCCGCTCTAAGAAAGTCCCAGGCCCAACGCCCTGAACTCGATGCCAAAGTGGGAGTGGCCATGACCTTCTTCTGCGCCGAGACGCCCCCGACGAAGGCAACCCTCTCCCTCATGGAACGGCTGGGAGTGAAAGAGGGCGATACGCTGGTAGACCTTAAATATCGCGGCAACGGCTGGCCCGGCTACTTCGCCCCTCTTTGCGCGGGTGAGTCCGAACCACGAGACAAGCGGACCTACCAAGAAAGCTGGGCCTACCTGCAATCCTTCCGCCCGTGGTCGACTCACATCTGGCCCGACGGCGGCGGCGAGCTCGCCGATATCTCTTGCGGCGATCCGTGGTACGAGCAGCCAGACGGCAAAAATCCCGGTTCTTCGCTTGTAGTCGTTCGCACCGAACGTGGACGACAAATCGTCAAAGGAGCAATCGAGGCCGGCTACCTGCAACTCACTCCGGCCGAACTCTGGAAGCTGGACCAATCGCAGGCTAACCTTCTGAAGAAAAAAGGAGCCTCCTGGGGCAGAATCGCGGCGATGCGTTTCGCTGGCTTGAGGGCTCCAGACTTCAGGAACACGCAACATCGCAACTGCTGGAACATGCTCCCACTCAAAGAAAAGCTACGCTCTACGCTTGGCACCCTGAAACGCATCAAGAAAAAAGGCCTGAAAAAGCCACTCACACTGACCGGAAGCCCGAAGACGTTCGTAGCCAACCCCACCGCGAACTGAGAGAGCAAACAAGATTACCTAAGCCATGACAAAAACCATAATAGTAACGGGAGCCGCCGGTTTCATCGGATCCCATCTCTCAGAATCGCTACTCCAGGACGGGCACTACGTCATCGGAATAGACTGCTTTGACCCTTTCTACGATCGATCGCTTAAAGAGACGAATCTGAAGCCGGTCACAAACCACGAACGCTTCACCCTGATTGAGGCGGATATTCGTGAAAGGGATTCCTTGGACAAAGGCTTGGCTCAATTCAATGACCAGAAAATCGACTGCATCGTCCATCTCGCCGCCAAGGCAGGAGTGCGCCCCTCCATCGAAGATCCGGTGGGATACCAAGACACCAACGTACGTGGCACACAAAACCTGCTTGAAATCGCCAAAGATAAATCAATCGAGCAATTCGTTTTTGCCAGCTCTTCGAGCGTCTATGGCGTCAACCCGAACGTGCCATGGAGCGAAGAGCACGCAGTACTCAAGCCCATAAGCCCCTATGCAAGCACTAAGGTTAGCGGCGAACTATTGGGACACGTGTATTCGCACCTGTATGACATTCGCTTCGTCGGTCTCCGTTTTTTCACCGTTTACGGACCACGCCAACGGCCCGACTTGGCGATAAACAAATTCACCCGCCTTATTAGCCAAGGGGAAGCGATCCCATTTTTCGGAGACGGGAGCACACGACGAGACTACACCTTCGTCTCGGACACCGTCTCCGGAATACGCGGAGCCATCAATTATAGCGGAAGCGACTACGAGATCTTCAATCTCGGCAACAATCAAACAGTATCACTCAAGCAACTGGTCGAGGAACTGGAAAAAGCAGTCGGCAAAAAGGCGATTATCAAACAACTTCCCGACCAACCCGGCGACGTACCACAAACTTGGGCTGATATTTCAAAAGCCAAAGAAAAACTGGGGTACAATCCACGAACCGATATCGCCACGGGCTTGAAGGCTTTTGTCGAATGGTACCTTTGAGCATCTAACAATCGGACACCCATTCTAACTCGCCGAAAACTTTCCAATTTAGCATCTCATGAAACCTGAAATTGCAGAACTCTCTCTATCTCGAGCCCGCTTGGAGGGCCAAGTCCGCGTTAGCGGTGCCAAAAACTCAGTATTACGCCTGTTGGCTGCGTCGTTACTGAGCGAGAACGAAATAGTGATAGACAACTACCCCCTCTCACTCCTCGACGCCCAAGTGCACGAAGGCATGCTCGAAGCCCTCGGAAAACAATGCGTGAGGGAAGAAGGCGACCGTATCACCATCGTCGAGCGAAGCGCTCCTCCAAGCGAACTCGTCTGGGACGGTAGGTCGATTCGAAACACCCTTCTTATTCTCGGAGCTCTAACCGCTCGTACCGGCAAAGGTCGTGTACCCTTGCCAGGGGGATGCAAACTGGGCGAACGCAAGTACGACATCCACGTACAAGTGCTGGAGAGCCTCGGTGCCCGAGTGTGGGACGAAGGCGATTTTCTTTGCGCAGAAGTCGAAGACGGGACTCGCCTTACCGGTGGGGATATCCACCTCCCGATGCGCTCCACCGGAGCCACGGAAAACAGCCTGATCTGCGCCTCGCTCGCCAAGGGTACCACCCGAATCTGGGGCCCACACGTCCGACCTGAGATTTTCGACTTGATCAAATTCCTGCGCAACATGGGCGCCAAGATCGAGGTCTTCGGACAAGAAAGTTTTGTCGTGCACGGAGTCGAAACTCTCTCAGGGACTCAGCATCGCGTCATTCCAGACAACGTGGAAGCCCTGACATGGATGATCGGCGCCGCTATTACAGACGGAGACGTAGAGATACTGGACTTCCCTTTCGACCATCTTGAAATCCCCCTCATTCATCTGCGCGAGAGTGGCGCTCGCTTTTACCGAAGCGAAAATCGACTCATAGCCCGTGGAGGGAATTGCTACCCGATCGATCTGAGTACCGGACCGTATCCAGGAATCAACTCCGACATGCAGCCGTTCTTCGCCATCTACGGAGCCAATGCGCAGGGGGAGAGCCGCATTATCGATCTCAGGTTTCCCGGACGCTATGCCTATGCCGAGGAACTTGCTAAGATGGGAATTCGACACGAGGTGAAGGACAACCTTCTTATAATAAAGGGAAGAGACCCCTGGAAGGGAGCCGAAGTGTCCGCCCTTGACCTTCGAGCTGGCGCAGCGCTCCTGCTTGCAGGACTCAACGCCGAGGGTTCGACCAAGGTCACCAACGCATGGCAAATCTTTCGCGGCTACGACCGTCTGCCAGAGAAATTGCGCTCTCTCGGTGTTACGTTCTCGACCGTCGAGCGGTGATCTGAATGCCACTGTTCGAATAGAAACAACATGAAATACAAGTTCAAGTCGTGCTATAAAGACCTCAAGCAGGATCTTTGGCACTGTGGCAAGCCCAGCATTATCGACCTTTTCATTACCGTGCTATTTAGTCAGGAATTCCACTTGCTGGCCTTATACCGATTCGGTCGACTTGCAGTGACCCGCAATTGCCCACGCATCACTCGCTTTTTCGTGTTTCTCCAACAGAGGCTCTGCTCCTGCCAAATCTCGCCTAGATCACATATAGAACCAGGTGTCCGTTTTCCGCACCCTCTGTCAGTCGTCGTTGGCGATGGTTGTTATGTAGAAAAGGGAGTTTGGCTGTTTCAGTGCACGACACTCGGCGGCAAACCCGATCCAACTACCGGCAAGCTCCGATACCCTTCCGTAAAGGCTGGAGCCAAACTCTTTCCGCAAGTCATCGCACTAGGATCAATCACGATTGGAGAAAATGCCCGAATTGGCGCTGCATCCTTGGTTTTATGCGACGTACCCGATTACGCAACAGCAGTCGGTAGCCCAGCGAGAGTAGTCAGTTCCAAGGAGACGACCAATCACCGACCACACAATGCGTAGACTCACCTCCACCGCTACGAGACTCTGGAATTCACCCACCTTTACAACTTGGGTTAATCTTGGGTCAAATTCAGCTAGGTTCCTACTCGTAACTCCACTTGTGCTACGGAACTTCGATACCACGGAGATCGCAGCGTGGTACCTATTCGGCTCCTTGACCGTATTTGGCACGTTGATACACGCGCGCATGAGCATGACGCTGGGACGCATGATCGCTTTCGCCATGGCCGGGGTACAAGACCTCTCGGAAATGACAAAGGGAAAGCGCGAAAGGGGTGATGGGCAACCTCACTGGCCCACCCTGCGTCGTGCCTACGGAACCATCGGCCTGCTCTCACTCGTCACCGCGGTTCTCACAGGGCTTTCCGGGATCGTAATGGGCATATTCGCTCTCAATGAAATGATGTCGGGCTACGAGCATACTGACAGGATTTGGACCGCACTTCTCCTAATGGTAGGCGGACAAGCCGTGCGCCTGACATTCAGCCAGTATTCGATCACCCTTCAGAACATGGGCCTTGTGGCTCTGGTCAATCGATGGTCCGTCTTTGTTACCCTGCTCTCCACGCTTTCCGGGTTCATCGTGCTCATCAACGGCTATGGCATCGTCGAACTCGCCATGGTAATGCAGGGGGTCATGCTGATAAGCATCGTACAAATGCGGAGCATGCTTAGAAAAGAGAATGATGGAGCTCTGAAAAACACACGCAGCATTTGTTTGGACCGACAAATGATCGCATGGGCTTGGCCTCCCTTTTGGAAAGGGCTACTCGGCACGATCGCCAACCGGGGCGTCACCCAATTCGGGTCCATTATCTATGCCCGATACGCACCCGTCGAAGCGGTGGCCGCCTATCTCTTTTCTCTAAACATCCTACGTACGATCATGAATTTCTCGGAAGCCCCCATGATCAGCAACGGTCCGCGTTTCTCGCGCCTGCTCGCCAAAGGAGATTCCAAGTCCTTGCAAAAGGAACTACCAAAAAAATGTGCCACGTCGCAATGGCTCTTCCTCCTCGGCTGCAGCGGGGCAGGAATAGTGATGCCCTACTTACTCGCGTTCATTGACTCCAATGCCGATTATCTCAGCCCAATGCCTTGGGCTGCCCTAACAGCGGTATATATGATTCAGCGCTACATCTTTATCGGGCTTCGACTCCCCGCAATGGGCAATAATATAGCATTTTACCTGGAGACCCTAATCGCTGCTGGAATCTCCTTTGCAGGGCTAGCGCTGTCAGTGAGGTATTTTGGTTTTTATGGTCTCCTAGCGGGCATGTTCTTGCCTTATTTCGTCCTGATAAACCTGCGGCCTCACTTCTTGGCGGCACCTATGATTGAAATGCACCCTTGGCGCTATATCGTGAAAACTGGAGGATGGGTAGTGCCCTTTTACCTTCTCGTCCAAACCGGTATTATCGCCGTTACGCCCTACCTCCCTCCAGCGTCGAGCTTTTTTGGAGCAAACCAGAACGATAGCCAACTTTTAGACGACTCCAATTCTTCCTCTAAATGAAACCCAAGGTCACAATCATCACCCCCTACTACAATCGCGCAGATTGCGTAGAGGAATCAGTCGAAAGCCTTATAAAGCAAACCTATGAAAACTGTAGTATTCTACTAGTAGACGATGGATCGAAGGACGATACGC
>JBNKSG010000021.1:29692-29923 GCA_050297195.1 Opitutaceae bacterium
GGCAAAGTTCGAGAAGTTCAGAAAGGAGCAAAACGTAACGATCGTGAGCGGACCAAACCGCGGGCTTACCAGAGCGCTTGCAGAATCCGTATCCTCTTCCACCGACAGCGATTACATTGCAATACACGGGTCCGGCGACATTTCCCTGCCAACAAGAATCGAACAACAAGTAGAAGCCCTTGAAAAAAACTCGGACTGGGCCCTTGCAGGCTGCTGGCTAGACAACGTTAG
>JBNKSG010000022.1:0-29242 GCA_050297195.1 Opitutaceae bacterium
GTCGCTGTCTTGCTTCGTCCCGCGCCTCGAGCGCGGCCGCTCGTTCTCGCCGCACGTCAAACGAGTACTTGGCCCCGGCCGAGACGAGCAGCAAGGCAGCCAAGCCGATCCGCTTTATCCCTAAAAGCTGGGAAGCGAGCATGGAGTCGAAAAGGCTCTTCGCCTCGAACTGGCAAAACTCCTCGAAAAGGCGAAGGTCGAAATCGCTGCCGTGCATGATCAGATGCAAGCCAGAGAGAATCTCCCAGAACCGGTCGAGATCCAAGTCCGCCGTCACGTCGAGCAAGTAGATCGTATCGTCGAAGCGGAGCTGCAGCAGGCATAGCTTCGTCTCGAAATGGTGCAAGTTGTCCGCCTCGCTGTCGAGGGCGACCTCCGTTTCGCCAGCGAGATGGTCGCACAGCTTATCCAGGTCGATTTGCTTGTCTACGTAGATGAATCCGTCTTCGTCCATATTGGAATAATCAGTCGTTCCAACCCACGAGAAAGGCGTCCACCAACTCCGGTAGATCTTCGCTGTAACCGCCTTCAAGCAAGGCCATGGTCGGCGTTTTTGTCGCCGCCATCCATTGGCCAAGGATTCTGAAATCGTTCATGCGCAAACTCATCTGGGTTATAGGATCGTGTTCATACGCATCGAATCCGGCAGATACAAGTACGAGTTCAGGCTCAAATCCCAGGACCTCCCGCCACGACTCCTCCAAAACTGCCCTATGCTCCTCTGGATCGCACTCGGGCGCCACCGGAAAATTCCGGCAATTGCCCTCCGAAACCAAGCCCGTTCCCGGATAACAAGGGACCTGATGCACGGACACATACAAGGCTCCATCCAGCCCAGAGAGGATCGCCTCCGTCCCATTTCCATGATGGGCATCGAAATCCCAAACCGCCACTCGCGAAACCCCGCCCGCCAAGGCTGCAAGGGCGCAAATCGCCACGTGGTTCAGGTAACAAAATCCCATCGCCCGCTCCCGCTCCGCATGATGCCCCGGCGGTCGCATCAAGGAAAACGCCTTCTGCCCGGCCAAAGCCGCACCCATCGCCGCCAGCGAGCCACCGCAAGCCAGGCACGCGAGCTCGTAGATTCCCGCATGGTAAGCCGTATCCGCATCGAAATGCTCCGCCACCTGCAAGCGCTCCAGATGCAGGACGCTATGGGCCCGCAACAGATCCGCTTCTACCGCTGCCTCGAAGGCCGGCCACTGCCAATCCGCATGACGGGCCCGTAGAACCCCCTCCGTCTCCGCTACCCGAGCCGCCCGCTCCGGATGCCCCGGAGCCTCGTAAGCCAAACAACGCGAGTCAGTGAAGATCAGCATGCGAAAAACCCTGTACCATTTCCCGCCAATTGCAACGGGCTGTTCACCGCCCGCAAAACCGTCCCATCGGCTAAAAATACCGACTCAAGGCGGCGGCGAGCCCGGCGATGTGAGCTTCTGTCGCCACCAAAAAACCCGTCTGCAAATCACTTACGAAAACGGGACTCCCCGCGAAAAACTCCATCCCGACCTTTCCGAGCGCCAAGACCAGGCCGACCGCTCCTAAACCTTTGAAGAGCTTATCGCCTTCAATCCGCCCCTTTCGGATCAGCTCAAGCGCAGCTGCGGCAAATAGCGCCATGTCCAAGCCGGACAGGCCACAGTACAGCTCGAAACGCCCGCCCAGGCGCAGGGCGAGATCCGCCAGCAGCGCCGCTAGGCCCAGCAAAACCAATAGACCGCGGCGACCCTGAAGCTCCACAAAAGCTCCCAAAATGACGAACGTGCCCAAGTCCCAAGCCAAGTGAGAGATCGACGTATGGGCGAAGTGACCCGTCAGCACTCTCCAAAGCTGGCCCGACTGCAGCCAGTCCGCCCGCCAAACCAGCGCGTCAAACGCCACCGGTCCCAACGCGAAGGCCAACGCTGCAGCGGCTCCGAGCCACAAGGTGATCCAAGGGATTCTTGATTCGTCTTTCATCCTATCCTAAGGCGGCGGAGCATCCACCGCTCCGCCGCTGTTTCCTGTTAACGATTCCTCTATTTCCTCACTTTCCCGGAATAGGAATCCGACTCGTCCAAGCGATCCTCTCCCCAAACAATGTCGAACACTGGGATCGCATTGAAGAGATTAAAGCCAAAGTGCCCGCGGCGACTCCCCTTGTCGCGATCCTGTTTCACCTGATGCACGTCCCGTCCATCGTCGTATTCATAAACTGGAGCCACGCAGGCGCTCTTGGCTCGAGAAAGCGGAGGTGCCGAGTAGCCAGACACGGGGGGTTCACGACGAGGCTCTTCTCTAGCGTCGTCCTCGCTCACCGACCAAAACTCAGCAATAGAATGATCGATCGATCCCGAAGGCGCCGCCATTGCGGCTTGCCGATCCGTCCAACGGGTTCCATCCAAATCGTTCGCTTCTAGGTCACTTGCCGCGATAGCCCCCAGCCCGATGGCTCCTATAATCGCGACATTCACCGCAGAACGCCGACGACGGCGATATAGCAACGCTCCCGCGCCCAAAACGATCACCCCGAAAAACCAATGCTCGATCGCCCCTGCTCCGCCTCCGAAAGAGTGCGACTTCTTCTGGTACATCGGAGCATTCGTATCCACACGTTGGGCACCGGACGACGATGGATAAGCCTGACGCGCCTGCAGCTCGCGGGCAACCCTCTCCTCGTTCCGACGTTCGATGCCGTGGCGAGCGTGTCCCGCAGCGTCGAGAGCGATCATGGACGTCTCATCCGTCACGATCTGGTAGGCCACGCCAATATCGCGGATCGCTGCAGTCGCCTCGCCCTCCTCTACGAAACCAGCCATCTGGTTCACCTGAATCTTCCGCACCTGATCCATCGCCCACATGCGCTCGAGCTCGGGATGAGCTTGATCGACTTCCGGAAATACGATCTCGGTCGAATAAGTCCGATCCTCTCCATTGACCCGGGCCTTCAAAGTCACCCGAGCTGGACCGCCTTTTTCGTAGCGACCGAAAAGCACGAGCTGATCGCCAAAGTGAATTTTTCCGATCTTGAAATCGCCTACGTCGGAAGTATTCACGCCCTCGATACTGAGTTCCGCATGACGCATGCTCTCGAAGGCGATCTTGTTTTTCGCGATCAAAACTTCGCCGATGATGTCATCGCTATTGGAAACCGCTCGATAGCTGCCACCACTCGCATCGCACATCAGCTGCATCAATGGCCAATTACTGCTATTCCCGAGCAAGAATCCATAGAATCGCAGATCCTGCCGCTGCATGATCTTGTAGAATTCCTTGGGATCCACGATCCCGCGATTGGTCACGCCATCGGTCACGAGGATCAAGGTCGCCACGCGATCCGCGTCCAAACGCTCGAGGGCGAGATGCACGCCCGCGTAGACATTCGTACCGCCGCCCGACTGCAGCTGATCCAGGCGCAGCAAGGCCTGATCGATATTCGCTTGAGTCGCACTCACCCACTCTCGATTCAAGTCAAAGGCGCTATCATTAAAAGCGACGATTCGAAAACGGTCCTGCGGCTTGAGCTGTCCAATCGACTTCTTCACCCCGGAGATCAGGGTGTGCAGTTTCCCCTGCATGCTGCCCGAAACATCGAGCGCAAAAACGAAATCCGCTCCGCCTTCGAGCGGCATGAGGTCGACCCCAGGTGTCATCACCATCATGAACGAACCAGGCTTGTCCTCATTTTCTCGATACGTAAGCATCTCAAGGCGTCCGGGAAGATCCTCCTCCAACATGTAGTAAAAGACAAAATCCTCGTCGAGTAACGCACCCTGGCTTTCATAGCGATAGAGCAAGCTTCCGTCCTCCTGAGCTTGCGCCACTCCCCCGAATCCGGGCACACGAGTACGCGCTACTGGATAGGCCGACTTGAGCTCGACCTGCATGCTAAAGTCGGAGCTCACCACGTCGTTCTGCGTCCAAAACGCCGTGGCCCCGTCGTCCGTGCCTCCTTCCTCCAGCGGATAGGTGTAGCGGCCGACTCCCGTGTCGATCTTCAAGGGCTCGTAATAGACGTAGCGCATGCGCACGCTGCCGTGGGCTGGAACTGGATATACACTGAATTCAAAATTCTGATACGAATTCTTGTCGGCCTTTCCAACTTCGTTGCCCTGGCTTTTCTCCTCCTCGTAGATACGCTCCGCATCCTCCTTGGCAACGACCTCTCCTTCCAGAACTCGCTCCCCGGCGTGAATCGTAAGCTCCGATAGGGAACCCGCCTCCGGAACCGGAGCGGTGTAGATGGCCTCCAGTTCGTGGTCGTTCGGATTCGAGAAAACCTGCTCCACTTCAGTACGGGCAAAGCCATTGTTGATAACGACGCGAACATGATGGCTCTGCAAATCGAGCAATTGGTCTGCAGAGGAGACCGGGGTAAGCAAGCCCGCCGCCGAAGCCGCGGCCGAGCTGATGACAATGCCAAAGCCCAAAAGTAGGCCACGGCCAAGCATATGTGTTTCTTTTTTCATGATAGGTAAGCGTTTTGCTGCTCACCTATTTGCACGCCCAATGCCAAGGGCCCCTCACACCCTGCCAATCAACAACTTACAAATCCTCCACAAATAACAAGGTGCGAGACGTACGTTTTATGCCCACAATACCCATACTAATTGCGCAGGATAAAAGGGATCTACCTCAGCTTGATCCACCGAACCATCATCGCACGAAAAAGCCCGGCTCCACGTTGGGAACCGGGCTTTGAAATAAGTATCCGTTTTTCGGATTCGCGGAGCTTCCGACTAGTAGACGTCGCGACCGTAGCGGCGTTCCTTGGTCATCTGCTTCACGTATGCGATGGCGTCTTCTTCGCTCTTCTTGCCGTGCTCTTGCACGATGTCGATGAGGGCTTGGTCCACGTCCTTGGCCATGCGAGACGCATCGCCGCAAACGTAGAAGTAGGCGCCCTTGTCGAGCCATTCCCAGAGTTCCGCACCGTTTTCGCGCATGCGGTCCTGGACGTAGATCTTCTCGGGTTGGTCGCGGCTGAAGGCGAGGTCCAGCTTGGTGAGGGCTCCCTTCTTGAGGTAGTCTTGCCACTCGGTCTGGTAGAGGAAGTCGTAGGTGTAGCGCTGGTCTCCGAAGAAGAGCCAGTTCTCGCCGGTCGCTCCAGTAGCGACTCGCTCTTCCACGAAGGAGCGGAAGGGAGCGATACCGGTGCCAGGCCCAACCATGATGATAGGCGTGCTGGGATCGGTCGGGAGCTTGAAGTTCTTGTTGCTGTGGAAGTAGATGCCCGCCTTGGTGCCTTCCTTCCAGCTGTCAGCGATGAAGGTCGAGCAAACGCCCTTCTTCTTGCGGCCAAAGGCTTCGTAGCGAACCGCGCCCACCGTGATGTGCACCTCGTTCGGATGAGCCGAAATCGCAGAGGCGATCGAGTAAAGCCGCGGCGAAAGCGGACGGAGCAAGGAAACCCAGTCTCCAGCGCGCAGCGAGGACGGGTATTCTTTAACGAGGTCAACGATGTCGCGACCCCATGCCCAGTCCCTAACCGCGTCGCGATCTTCCGACATCTTGAGCAGGTCCTTGTGGTCGCAGGCCTTGGCGTACTTCTTGAGGATCACCGAATTGATGGTGCGCAGGTCGAGGTGCTTGCGCAGCACATCGCCGAAAGGCACCGAGAGGTCGTCCTTGAAGGAGACGTTTTCGCGAGCCTTGAGCTTGGCCGCCGCCAAGAATTCCTCAACCAGGTCGGGAGCGTTTTCTGGGATAACGCCGAGGGCGTCCCCCGGCTCGTAGGTGAGTCCGGAGCCTTCGAGCGAAATTTCCGCATGGACGGTTTCCTTGGCGGAACCGGTTCCATTGAGGTTGATGCAAGAGAGCATTTCAGCGGGGAACGGATTCGCCTTGCTGTAGGCCGGAGCCATCGGAGTGGCGATCGCGGCCCCTCCAGGGAAAGCGATAACAGGAGCGGCCGCAGCGGCGGGCTTGGCGATCTCCTTGAGCTTGGCGATGGCGCCGTTTGCCCATCCGACGTAGGGGCCTTCGAAATCGACGTCGCACTCGACTCGGTCGTAGATGCGCGTGCCGCCCAGATCCTCGAGGCGCTTGTCGAACTCCTTCGCCATCTGGTTGAACTCGGTGTAAGAGCTGTCGCCCAAGCCAAGTACGGAGAAGTTAACCCCGTCCAGCTTCACAGCATTGTCCGCCATGATCGCATCGTAAAAGTCGGACGCTCGGGACGGCGGCTCGCCTTCGCCCCAAGTGCTCACGAGCACGACCAAGTTCTCCGCTTTCGCCAAATCGTCGAGCTTGGCATCGGCCATATCGAGGACCTTGCACTTGAAGCCTTCCGCAGTGGCGGAATCCTTGACGCGGTCGGCCAACCCCTCGGCATTGCCCGACTCGGATCCGAACAAGATCGTGAGCGGAGCGGTACCGCCTGCGGCCGCAGGAGCTCCCCCTCCTTGCCCAAATCCTCGCTCGCCAGCGACGATGCCGGAGAAGAATCCCTTGAGCCAGGCAGCTTGCTGGGCATTGGCCGAACCCAGAACTGCGTTCAGCGCGGCTGCCTGCTCCGGAGCAAAAGGAGCGTCGGCAGGAATGAATTGAGTAGGCGTGTTGCTCATAAGCGTAAAATAGTCCGTCAAGATCTATGGCATCGTAGACACCACTGGCAAAACCTGTCAGCAGGTGCCTTACCAATAGTAGGCTTAAGCAGCAAATTCGACCGACAGGGAGGGCAGTAGGAAAGCCAGAGGCCAATTTATGGCAAGCCTCTAATAGAGAGCTGCCCCTACAACTCCAAGTCGTGCCAGTTCTTGGTCAGAAACAGGTGCCCCTGAATGCCGTCAACTAGGGGCGCGTAGCTGGAAAGCGGTCCTGCCTCCTCCTTGAGAGTACGCACCGAAACCCCTACGAACGTCACCGCAGAGCGAGCGCTCTCGCGGGCGATCGACTCCAGCGGCGGATCCTGAGAGACCACGATCACCGGCTCCACTTCGATGCGGGAATCCTTCAGCAGCTCCGCCATGCCGGCTTCGGCCGCCTCGCGCCCCTCTTCGTCGCGAATGATGCGCAGGATGCGGATCCGCGCGTCCTGCCAAGAGCGATTGCTCTGCATCAGGTGGGCCAGCGTGATCATCATCGAGCCGTTCGCCCGAGCCGACCACCAGACGTCGATGACCGAATAAAGGTGCGAGTCGGGCTCCTTCGCTTTCGAGTAGACGAGCAGATTGGTCTCCATCTCGAGCGCCTGGTGCACCGTCCTGGGAAAATCGTGGTCGCGCAGCCAACCGCTACCCCACTCGATCATCAAGGTGTTAGGCTGGAGGTTCCCGAGACCGGACCCTTGCAGCAGCGAGGTGACGCCTTGCTCGAAATCCTTGGCTACCACCACCTTGGAGAAGGCCGACATCTTTTCCTCCAAGATCCTCTCGTCCATCTGCCGCGTCAGGGCCTTCTGGCGCTCGAGCGAGTTTTTCCAGTCGCCGATGATGATGTGCGACAGGAACAGCACTCCCTTGTTGGCCTCGAGGTAGCGACCGAAGCGCAGCAGCTGGCTGTTCTCCTTGAGGTTGCTCATGAGCATGAGGATCGCCGGACGCCAATTGCGCTGGTGCTGGCGGGAGGAGTAAAGCTTGAGCAAGCCCATCCGCGCCACCGCGAACCAAAATCCGCTGCGCATATCGCCCCAAGCCGTGCGGTAGGAGCGTCGCGCCAAAACCGTGTAAGCCGTAACGATTAGAGCGACCGCAGCCACCGTGGCCAAGGGATTGAGCAAGAGCATGATACCGAAACAGGCGATCGCGCCGACCAAGGACACCAGCCAATGCACCTTGAAGGTCGGACGATAGGTCGGATTGCTCGTCCAGCTCTCCAGAGCCGCCACCAAGTTGACCGCCCCGTAGGTCGCTAGGAAAAACATCGAGATCAGCGGAGCGATCAAGTTCAGGTCCCCGACCCAAACGCAAACGATGCTGATCGCCGCGCTCAGCACCAGAGCGATGCGAGGCTCCTTGGACGGGCCATGCCCCTTCGACAGGAATCGCGGCATCACCCGATCCTTGGCCAAGGCCTGCAAGGTACGCGGGGCCGCTACCAAGCTCGCAAGCGCCGAAGACAAGGTCGCCGCCCAAAGGCCCGCGATGATCAAGGGCGGCGCCAGCGAAATCGTCTGCATCACCAAGGCATTGCCCACCAGCTCCTCGCGGCTCGCGCCCAAGCTCAGCCACACCAGCTGCAGCAGGTAAACCACGAAGGTGAAGCCCACCGCCCACAGCGTGCCGCGAGGAATCGACTTGGCAGGATCCTTCAAATCTCCCGACATGCTCACCCCCGACATGATACCGGTAACCGCCGGGAAGAAGATGGCGAAGACGCTCCAGAAAGACTGCCCCTCGATGTAGGCAGGCTCCGAGCGGGCCTCCCAACCATCGCTGATCTGGAAACCCACGAAAAACGAGATCAAGGAAACCGCCAAGGTCGCCAAGATGACATACTGCGTCTTCACCGCGACGCTGGCCCCGATCCAAGCTACCACCGTGATCGCCCCCAAGGTGATCAGCGAGAAGGTCCGCGCATCCAGGTCCGGAAAGAGGTACTGCACCGACTCCGTGAAACCGACCACGTAAAACGCCACCGAAATGGCCTGGGCCAAGTAGAGCGGCAAGCCGATCGCTCCCCCAAACTCCAAGCCGAGGCTGCGGGAAACGAGGAAGTACGCCCCGCCGCCCTGAGCCTTCGTGTTCGTGGCGATCGCCGAGAGCGAGAGCGCGGAGATGTAGGTCACCAAATTCGCGATACAAAGCATCACGATCGCGCCGACAAGGCCCGCATTTCCCACTACCCAGCCGGAACGCAGGAAGAGAATGACGCCGAGGATCGTGAGCACGTTCGGCACGAACACCCCACCGAAAGTACCAAATTTCTGAGCTGGCTTTTCCATACGAGAAAACGAGGTCCATCGCGCATTCGCGAAAGCAGGGCAAGCACTGTTGAGTAGAGAGAAAACGAGACAGCCCGCGCTTCCCTCCCATTTCCCAGTGAAATTGTCATATTTCTCGTTGCCCCCCGCTCCTACCTTTCTTCTCCTCTCGCCCATCGGATCGCCTCACCGCGACTCGACCTCCTCCGTAACGACAAAGCCATACAATGTACGACACACTGATGCTCCTCCTCCAGGTCCTCGGCGCCTTGGGTATTTTTATCTTCGGCATGAAGCTGATGAGCGAGTCCATCCTCAAGTTCGCCGGAGAAAGGCTCCGAGCAATCATGAGCTCGATGACTACCAACCGCTTCATGGGGATCCTCACCGGGCTGTTCATCACCAGCCTCGTGCAATCCTCATCGGCCACCACCGTCATGGTCGTCAGCTTCGTGCACGCCCAGCTGCTCACCCTCACCCAATCCATCGGCGTGATCATGGGAGCCAACCTTGGCACCACCATCACCGCCTGGATCGTGGCCGCCGGATTCAAGTTCAGCCTCGCCTCCGTCGCCATTCCCATCATCGGCATCGGCGTCGTCCTCAGCTTCCTCAAAGGGCACAAAACCCGCCACTTCGGCAACTTCCTCACCGGATTCGGACTACTATTCCTCGGACTAGGCGAACTCAAAGGCTCCGTCCCCGACGTCAAAAGCAACGTCGAAATGCTGCAGTGGATCACGAATCTCTCTAACTACGGGTTCTTCTCCCTCGTCATCTTCATCCTGCTCGGCACGACCCTCACCGTCATCGTGCAATCCTCTTCCGCCGCCATGGCCATCACCCTCACCATGGCGTCCCTCGGCTGGCTCAACTTCGAGCAAAGCGCCGCCATCATCCTCGGCGAAAACATCGGCACCACCATCACCGCCTTCCTCGCTTCCCTGCCAGCGAACGTCGCCGCCAAGCGAGCCGCCCGCGCCCACTTCATGTTCAACATTATCGGCGTGACCTGGATGCTCTTCTTTATCAGCCCCTTCAGCGAATTCGTACACTGGCTCTACGACGTCGTCTCTGCCTCGATGCCCGGTTTCATCCTCAAGGACAACGTGCTCACCACCCAGCTCGCCTTGTTCCATACGATGTTCAACCTCTTCAACATCGTCATCCTCGTCGGCTTCACCCGCCAAATCGCGACGCTGGTAACGCGCATGGTCAAGGATCGCCCCGACGTCTCTCGCCAAGCCACCTTCCGCTACCTGCGCACCTTCAGCCTCGGTACCGGCGAGCTCAACTTCCGCGAGGCCACCAACGCCGTCCAACGCCTCGGAGACCTCACCAAGAACATGTTCAAGAAGTTCATCGAGATCTACGAGCACCCGGACCAAGACATGTCCAAACAGGTCAAGGAAATCGATGCCCTCGAAAAGGAAAGCAACGCCCTGACCGACGAACTCACCGAATACCTCATCCGCTGTACCTCCGACGAGGTTTCCGAAGAAACCCGCCAGACCGCCTACTCATACCTCCGCGTCGCCGCCGAGCTAGAGGAAATCGGCGACTGCTGCCACCGCATGACCAACCGAGCCGTGCGCCGCTACAAGAAGAACCGACTCGTCACCGAGCTCGCCGAAAAGGAAGTCGTGCAGTTCGGCAAGCTCGTCGAACGCTTCATCGACCTCTACAGCACCAAGCTCTCCTCCGAAGTATCCGCAGCCGACATGGAGCTCACCCTCGACTTCGAGAAGGCCATCAACGAAAAGCGCAAGGAGCTGCGCAAGCGCTCCGTCAACCGCATGATCGAATCGCCCGAAAACGTAAAGCCAGAGCTGCTCTACATCGACATCGTCAACACCTTCGAACGCATCGCCAACCACTCCCGCAACATCATGCAGGGCCTCCCCAAGGCGACCGACTAGCTAGCGCATCAGAATTCCAAACGCAGGCCGCCCCCAAAACGGGCGGCCTTTTTTGGGCTCATCCGCAAAAGCAGTGGAGACCGCAGTGTGGTGCAAATCCAGTGGAATCCCAGTCGCCCTCTTCTTTCCCTAGCCGTCACCAGACGGCTCAAGCGAGCGGCTACCAGAGACGCGCCGCACTTCCCTATAGAACCTGCGCCCATCGGCGTTATGCTAGCCGCACGAGCTCGAACTACTTGGACGGCATCAAGGAAACGCCACGCACATTATCCTCGGAAAACTGGCGCTTCGCTAGGTCCTTGACCTCCTCGAAGGAAAGCCCGAAACCGTTCTCCAAAAGATCCAGCACGCAGCCCAAAGTCTTCGGCTTGCCCTGCGACTGCTTGAAAAGACTGATCAAAGAAGACTGCGAACGGGCGATGCGCTTGAGGCCCAGCAGGGCGCCCCGCTCCGCCGATACCAGCAATTCCTCCGTAAGCGATTCCTCGAAGCTGCTCGCGGCCGCTAGCAACTTCGCCTCCACTTCCGCTGCGTCCTCGCTCGTGCAAAAAACCCGCACCCTGATCGCATTGGACATAGGGATCATCTGCTTCCCCATAAGCTCGACCGAAAGGTTACTCGCCACTTCCGGACGATCCGCCAAGGAACGCTTCAAATGCTCCTCGAACAGCGGCTGGAAGACAGAGCCCAGGCGATCGCTCGCGCAGGACTTATCCGCCACCTGAGGGAAAAGCAAAGTGATGTTCCCCCGGTCGCCAAACATCTTGAACGTATCGTGGGCGATTCCCGGCTCGTTCCACTTCACCTTCTTGCCGTGGCGTGGCTGCAATACCTTGCCAGAGCGAGACGGAGCAGAACCAAAAGACTTGCGCACATCCCTCAAAACCGTACGCGGCACCACGTCCCCAACCACCGTGATCTCGACGTAAGCGTTCTCGCGAACAGAAGCCAACCACTTCTGCATGCTCTTGAATTCGAGCGCTTCCACATCCTCCGAATCGAAGAAGCTGCGCAAGCGGGCATCGCTCTCGAACAGCATTGTATCCAATTTTACCGAACTGTTGTTATCCAAGCTGCGCTCTACCAGCTTCCCCAAACCCTCGAGCTCGTCGTCGTAAGTTTCCTCGTTCAAATTTCCCGCCACCATCCAAACCAGGACAACGGAGAGGAAGTCCTCCACGTCCGACTCGTCCCGGCCCACCCCGCCCCAGTACAGGTGGTCCTCGGAAACGCCCGCCTCCAGGTTTTCAATACCCTTCGCTTTCAACACTTCGCTCATGGTCGGTGCTTCCACCCCATTGCCAATCTTCGTCTTAAGCATCAAGCTACGAATCATCGCCTCGAAAGCGGGATTCGCATTCTCCAAATCGGACGTGCCGTTACCAAACGAAACCATCATCTGCACCCGCCCCTGGAACGCATCGCTGCGGACTAGGTTCATACGCAACTTGTTAGCAAATTCGTACTTCAGAACTGGATACTCCTCGAAACGAATAATCTCCGTCGACTCAACCATGCCCCCTGACTCGAAACCAGCGCCGAAATTCCAGTCCTGATCCGCTTCCCCCGCTCGCTCCCAAGTGAAGTCATAGCCTTTGCGCATCGACTTCAGGCGCTTGCTGATCGCCTTGCTGCTCAGCGGAAATTCCTTCGGCAACTCGATATAGTAGCTCAACTCCTTCTCGCCAAACAACTCCATGCAGCGATCCCGTACCTCTTCGAAAGCGATGCCCGAAACCACCCGCTGCAAGAACTCGGAATGCTTCGCTCCAAACCGGAACGGGATCTGGCTCATCGCACAACGAACCAAGCGATCCGCGACCAACGGAGCCCATTCGCGCGAGCTCAACTCCATGTCATAACCGTAACGCAAATTCAAATACTCGCTCTTCGCGAGCTCGAACGCTTCCGCATTCACTCCGTATTGCGCGAGCTGGTGCATCGCCTTGTCCGCGCTCAGCAACTGCTCGAGCAAGCCTACCACCGAGCCATGACGACTCACGCTGATCGCCGCATAGTCGCCGTAAACCTCTAGAGCGCTACTAGGCAAACGATCGCTCTCCGTCGCGTAAGATTGGGCGATACGGCCGATAAAATCCAAAGAGTAGAACTCCCGCTCCGCAGCCGCATCGAACAAGCTGCCCACCTTCGTCACCTTGGTGATCCAAAGCGCCGCCGCGTTCGAAGACGCGTCCGCGACCTCCAAGTCCCCGCCGGAACGAAACTTGTCGCTCTTGCTCGGAAGCGGAGTCGCATTCGCGCTCGCTTCCATGGCCGCGAACTCGCTCTTGATCGTCGACTCCACTGCTGCCGCATCGACCACTCCGGTAACGACCAGCAGCATTCGATCCGCCTTGTACCAAGTAGACCAATAACGCTTCACGTCAGCCAGCTCGATCCCCTCGATCGCAGCGCTGATATCCGCGTCACTCATTTTTGGATACGAACTGGACCGCAGCAAAACGCGCTCCACCACCGCCTCCTTTGTCTCGTATCGGGCAAGGCCCAATCCCGACGAATGCTTCAAACGCCCCTTCGCCGCCTCAAAGGTTTCCAAGTCAAACAAGGGAGCCGCCGCTACTTCGCGCAAAAACCCCAGCGAGATTTCGACGGCAGCCGGATGAGGTTCCTCCAAGTCGAGACGGTATACCGTGTGGTTCAGGTCGATCTCCGAATGGGCACGCGACTGCGGATCCATCCCATTGGCCAACTTGAACTGCACCAGCTGATCCCGGCTGACGCTCTCGGTCCCATAATTGGCCAAGTCCACCAGCAATTCGGAAACGCCAGCCTTGCCCTTCTCCTCCTGGGCGCGGCCCGCCGCCACGATCAAGCGAAGGCTTACCGCTTCGGAGGCCGAGTCGGTCGGCACGATCGCATAGCGAAGCCCGTTCGGCAGCTCTCCCCAAACCTCCCCCTCGGCCGGACTCGCCCCTTCCGGAAGCAAAGGCCACTGCCCCGCAAATACATTGCTTGCGTTCGCAAGCGGAGAGATCGCCAAAAGGAAAATGGAAAGCGGGAGCGCTGAAAAAAGTCTTGTTCGCATGGAAGAGGGTAAGGGATTAATCGAGACACACTTGTCCTTCGCCCCAAGAAGACAATCCCCAATCCGCCTCTGTTCCTCAGACTAAGAAACGCTAGCGACGCTTTTTCCAGTTGCCCTGCTGCTTCGCGTTCCGTCGCTGCTTCCTGAATACAGGCAGCAACCGCTCCTCCATGTAGTCAAACGCCGCCTGCAAGCCCTGCGTCTCGTAGACCACGCCAATATCCGCCTCCACCTGCGTAGGCTGGCCGAAGCACGACAAAAACTGGTTGCAAGTCATCGCCTTGAAAACCGTTGCCCGCTCCCCCAAAGCGATATCCGTCTGCCGCAAAATCCACTCCCGAGCGAACAACGCCAAAACCGCGTCGCCCACCCAAGCCTTTGTCCTCTTCACCTGTTCGTCGTCCATTTACTTCAAAAAAATCCCTAATCCGGCCGACTCCAAAAACGGAGCCCCGATCCGCTCGAAAACCTCCAGCAAGGCGCCCGCCGTCGTCAGCTTGCCATAACGCACCTCCAAGACCGCGCCGTCCACGAAGATCTCCCCTGAAACACCCTCGATCCTCACCGTGCAACTCGAGCAGTCCGACGGATAATCCACCCGCGCCCCGCCGCTCTCGTCATCCTCCACCGCGTCGATCACCGACTCCACCGAAACCTGGCCCGCCAAGCCACAACGCAAGCGATCGAAGCGGCGGCCAATCGACGCGTTAAACGGCTCCGACTCCAGCAAATCGCGGCTCGCCACGTCCTTCACGCAGGTCTCCAAGACAAAGTCGCTCGGGTCCTCATCATCCAGCTCGTAGCGAAGCTCCAAGGCAAAATCCTTCGTTTCCAAACGGGCAAATCCAGCTCCCACGTTCAAGGAAATCTCCCGACGCTTGTAGCCAAACTGCTCGCGAGCCGCCTGGAAAATTGCCTCCGCATCCTCCGTCAGCTCCTCCTCGCACAGCTTCTCCAAAAACGCCTGGGTGGCCCCGCAAACCCGATCCGGCACCGTATGACGCTTCTTGTCGAAGGCAGCCAACCGCCGCACCTCGCCCCGCGTCCTGCCCACAATCGCCAGCGAGCTCACCACCTTTATCGCGTCATCCTTCTTCATCGAAACCGTCCCGCCTAGCTAAGAAAGCTCCCCCGCCACGCAACCCAAATCCCACACCCCCCAGCAAACCACCTCCCCCGAGCCCCCAACACCCAGAACCCAAACTTCACACTTCACTCCTCACTCCTCACCACTCACCATTCCACCCCATGCCATCCGTTCCCGAACCCACCGCCCTTCCGCCCCGCTCCATCCTCGTCACCGGAGTCAGCGGATTCGTCGGCCAAAAGCTGGCAAGACGCCTCCTCGCCCAAGGCTGCCACGTCTCCGGCATCTGCCGCTCCCCACGCCCCGACCTCGAGCAGCTCGGCATCGAAATGATCAACGCCGACCTCGCCGACGCACCCGCCATCCGCGCCACCTGCCAAGGCAAGGACACCGTCTTCCACGTCGCCGCCAAAGTTGGCATCTGGGGAAAATTCGAGGACTTCCAAGCCGCCAACATCGAAGGCACCCAAGCCATCATCAACGGCTGCCGCGACTTCGCCGTCAAAAAGCTCGTCTACACCTCGACCCCCTCCGTCGTCTTCAACGGCCGCAGCATCGCCGGCCAAAACGAGACCCTCCCCTACGGCGAAAACATTCCCTGCCCCTATCCCACCACCAAAGTCATCGCCGAAAAAGCCGTGCTCGCCGCCCACGACCTCCCGCCCGGACACCTCAAGACCGTCGCCCTGCGCCCCCACCTCATCTGGGGCAACGACGACCCCAACCTCGTCCCCCGCGTCCTCGACCGAGCCCGCGCCGGCAAGCTCCGCATCGTCGGCGACGGCGACAACCGCGTCGACCTCACCCATGTCGACAACGTCGTCGACGCCCACCTGCTCGCCGAAATCGCCCTCGACCGCCTCGAAAACAACCCCGGCGGCAAAGCCTACTTCATCTCCAACGGCGAACCCGTAAAGCTCTGGGACTGGATCAACGAACTGCTCGCCCATCACGACATCCCCCCCATCCAACGCCGCATCAGCCTCGCCAACGCCCGCCGCATCGGAGCCCTCATCGAAAGCATCTGGAAACTCCTCCGCCTCAAAGGCGAGCCCCCCATGACCCGTTTCGTCGCCAGCGAGCTCGCCAAAGACCACTGGTTCGACATCTCCGCCGCCCGCCGCGACCTCGGCTACCAACCCCGCGTCTCCATGGCCCAAGGCATGCAGCGCCTCGCCCCGTAGCGCGGAGCTTTCGTGTCTCGGCGAAGCTTCAGTGAAGACGGAAGCCCGCGTCCGCATTGCAAGATCCAATCCACTACTCGCAGCTCCCATGCTCCAGCACCTCTACCTCGTCCGCCACGCCCACGCCGAGTCCGCCGCCCCCAGCGACGCCCTGCGCCCCCTCAGCCCCAAAGGTCACCGCCAGTGCCAGCGCCTCGTCAAAGCCTTCTTCCGCAACCAACAAATTCAGACCCCCGCCATCTGGCAAAGCGGACTCAGGCGAGCCCGCGAAACCGCCGAAGCCCTCGCCCAAGGCCTAGACATCCTAGCGCCCATCGAGCAACACGACGGCCTCGCCCCCTACGACCATCCCGGCGCCATCGCCTCACAGCTCAACGCCCTCCAGCACAGCTGCCTCGTAGCCGGCCACGAGCCCAACCTCTCCCACCTCGCCTCCCTTCTCATCGCCGGACACGACAACTTCCAACGCATCGTCTTCCCCAAAGCCTCCATCCTCTGCCTCTGCCGCATGAAAGCCGGCACCCAAGCCACCCCCTGGCAAATCGAGTGGCACCTCTCCCACAAACACTTCAAGTAAGCTCCCCGCCACGCCGTACCAACCCAATTCCACAACACCTTCCCACCGCCCACCCAAAACCCAAACCCGGTACCTAGACCATGAAAATCCTCCTCACCGGAGCCTCCGGCCTCCTCGGATCCGCCTTCGCCCAAGCCGCCAAACGGCGCGGCCACCATGTAGTTGGAATCATAGGACAATACTCCGGCCCGCTCGAAGGACCCGCCGAAAAAAAGCGCCTCGACCTCACCGATCTCAACACCCTCGAAGCCTACGTGCTCGAGCAATTCCCCGACGCCATCGTAAACTGCGCCGCCATCTCCGAGCCCACCGACTGCGAGCGCGACCCCGCCGCCAGCCAACTCATCAACGTCGCCCTCCCCGAAAAGCTCGCCCTGCTCGCACGCCACCTCTTCGCCACCCTCATCCACATCTCCTCCGAACAAGTCTTCGACGGAAAAGCCGAGCTCTACTACCGCGATTCCCCGCCGTCGCCACCAAACGAATACGCCCGCCAAAAACTCGAGTCCGAATACCGCGTCAACGAACTCGCCGCCGAATTCACCACCACCCTGCGACTCCCCCTCCTCATGGGCAATAGCCCCTCCGGCACCCGCAGCCTGCACGAACGCCTCCTGCTCAGCTGGTCCCAAGGACGCCCCACCCCGCTCTTCACCGACGAATACCGCCAACCCTGCCTCGTCGAAAACGCCGCCGGAGCCATGCTCGAGCTCTGCGAGCGCTCCGACCTCAAAGGCGTCTACCACTGGGCCGGCGAACAAAGCCTCTCCCGCTTCGAGATGGGCCAACGCATCGCCCAGCACTTCGGCCTCCCCGCCGAGCAACTCATCCAAGCCACCCAACGCGGAGACGACCCCCGCTTCGCCAAACGCCAAGCCAAGCTCGCCCTCGCCCTCACCCCCCTCGCCAGCAAGCTCAAGACCCGCCCCCAATCCTTCGCCGACCAGCTCGACGCCCTCATCGTCCCCAAGCCCGTCCGCCCCTGGTTCAACACCCAATAACCCCATCCGCTCAATCTTCCATCTTCCTTCCATCCACCATCCCCTAATTAATTGACGTAAACCCACTTTGGCCAACTGTAGCTCCCGACACATGGCGCACTCTCTTCACATCATCCCCGACATCACTGGATCTGCCGCGCAGCACATGGCCTTCGACGCCCTCCTGCTGCAGCGCTACGAGCCCCAAGACGCCATCCGCTTACGCCACTACGAGTGGAACCGCACCGCCTACACCTTCGGCCTCAGCCAACACTATTCCTACATCACCTCCGAAGTGGCGGACCACAGCGCCGAAATCGTGCGACGCCCCACCGGAGGCGGCCTCGTCGACCACACCAACGACTGGACCTACACACTCGTCATTCCCAGCACCCACCCCTTCGCCAAACGCCAGCCCGTCGATTCCTACCGCGCCGTCCACCAGTGCATCGTCGATTCCATGGAAAAACAGGGCCTCGGCTGCGAACTCAACCTCACCGCGCCCGACAAGATCACCCCGAGCGTTTGCTTCAACAAAGCCGAGCTCTACGACGTCATCCTCAAAGACCTGCCCAGCAAGCTCGCCGGCGCCGCCCAGAAACGCACCAAGAACGGCTACATGCTACAAGGCTCCATCTGGAAGCCGCTCGCCAGCCGCATCAACTGGGGACAGTTCTACAACGACTTCTCCATGGGAATCGCCACCCTTCTCGAAGCCGAAATAGAATACGTCAGCGCCCCCTCCTGGCGCCCGGAAGAGGAACTCGCCCTCACCGACCAGTTCGACTCCGAAGAGTGGAACCAACGCCGCTAGGCAAACGAAGCCCAGCGCCTAGCGTCCCCTCTTTCCACTTGTCCCAAGTCGCTTAGTAGCTACTAAGGAAAGGGTGACCCGTTCTTCAATCCTCCGACTGTCCACCCTACTCTCCCTCACCCTATTCGCGCTATCCAGCGCCGCCGCCCAAGACTTCGACTACGGCGAACTCGACCTCAGCCCGACCGAACTCTACGACGAGGCCCTGCAGCATCTGTACGGGACCGACGGATACAAACCGAGCCGAGGCGCCGCGATAACCCGGCTCAAGAAAGCCGCTGAAAGCGGATACGCGCCCGCCTACAATACCCTCGGCCTTCTTTACCTGGAAGGAAACGGCTTCTTCAACAGTCCTCGCAAAGCCCTGCGCAGCTTCGAGCAAGCCGCCTCCCTAGGCGACGCCCTCGGTCAATTCAACGCCGCCTACTCGTACATAGTCGGCCGCGGCACGACCATCGACTACGGAAAAGCGGAGCAACTACTGCTCGCGGTCGTCGACAAGACTACGACTCAAAACCTCAGCCCCGAAGATTTCGGAACGGTACGAAACGCTCGCGCCTCCTCCTACTTTTTTCTCGGAATCATTTACGGCGACGAGGAGGACAAAGCACGTTTCGACAACGAAAAAGCCACCGAAATGCTCCTGCAGGCCGACCAGCTTAACGAGCCTTCCGCAGCCATGATACTCGCCATACGCTACGCCCGCGGAGACGGCGTCGAGCAAAACCAGGAGAAGTCCATCTCCTACCTCGAACGCTACAAGCTCGCCGCCGTCAACAAGCTACACAACTCCTACAGCCGAACCTACTTCCAAGGCATGGACCGCCAAGCCATCAACGAATCCCTAAGCAAACTCGTGGCAAACTATGAGGATCAGATGACCAAGCGTATCCAATCGATGCAGACATCGTTCGGCGTCTCGCTCCTCGACGAAGAAGACCTCTTCGACCCCGCTCAAGCCTTCGTCTGGCTCGAACCCGTCGCCGTCAAAGAAAACCCGCTCGCCTGCTCCCGCCTCGCCACCCTCTACTACCGAGCGGACGGTACCGAACAAAACTTCGCCAAAGCCCGCCAACTCCTCGAACTTGCCCACAAACAAAACACCATGGCCAAGTACAACCTCGGAGTCATGCTTGCCAATGGCCAAGGCGGCCCCGCCGACCCCACTCGCGGAGCCACCCTTATCGATCAGGCCGCTAAAAGCAGCTGGTATCCCGCGATCCACTACAAAGATCCCGCTAGAGCCCCCTTCATCACCGAGCGAGAAGCTATCAAACTCGTCACCGCCGAAGCGGACAAGAACGACCCCGACGCCCTCTACTGGCTCGGACGGCGCAAGCTCTTCGGCATCGGCATGGAATCCGACTACGAAACAGCCAAAACCATCATCCTCCAAGCAGCCGAACTCGGTAGCGCCCAAGCCCGCTACTTCTACGGAGTCTATATCGCCAAAGACTTCTCCTGGCTCGGCGCCACCGAGGAAGACAAAGCCATCCAAGCCGCAGCCGATGCTGGCTATCCGCCCGCCATCCACCACCTCGGCCAAAAAGCGGAAAACAACGGACGCTACAAAGTCGCCATCGAGCACTACAAAAAATCCGCCGAACTCGGCCACACCGCATCCCTCTACAAACTCGGAAAATTCTACCGAGACGCAAACGGTGTCGAACGCGACTATAAAACGGCCCTCAACTACTTCCGCCAAGCCGCAGATCTGGACGACCCCATCGGAACCCTCAACCTCGGCCTCGCCTACGAATACGGGCACGGCGTGGAAATCGACGCCCGCAAAGCCTACGAGCTCTATCAGGAGGCCCGCGACCTCGGCTCCTACTACGCCGAATTCACCCTCGGGAACCTTCTCGCCAGCGGAAAGCTCGGCGAACGCGCCTGGGAAGAAGCCATCGCCCACTGGGAGCAAGCCGCCGAGTACCGTATCCCAAGCGCCTTCATCCGGCTCGGCGACGCCTACCGCGACGGAACCGGCGTCGAACAAAACCGCGCCACGGCGCTCAACTACTACCAAAATGCCAGCAGACTCAGCTACTACGGCGATCAAAAGGCAGACTTACGCTGGAGGGTACTCAGCCTTAGGCAACCTGACGAAAATGGAAAACACCCTCCAGTCCTCATCGATATCCGAATACAAGAAACCACCGGGTACCCACTCGCCGGATACGAACTCGCGCTCATGAACCTCGAAGGGATCGGCCTCAAGCAAAACGACAAGAAAGCCTACAACAAATTCCTAAAAACCGCAAAAGTCCTCGGCGCGGACCTGCAAACCCAGCTGGGTGCCGACTTCTCCAAATACTATGGCGACACCCCCGACCTTAAGCCCCTTGCCGCTCCCATCGACTTCGACGACGAGGAACTCCGCAACGCCGGTCTCGAATCCTGCTACCAAGTCGCCCAACTCATTCACTCAGGAAAAATCAAGAAAACGAAACCAGAAGACGCCCTCGCCTGGTTCAAAGCAGCCGCCAAACTCGGGCACGAGAAAGCCCAATTCGAACTCGGAAAAATGTACCTAAACGGCCAATACGTGAAAAAGCGAGAAGACGAAGGCTGGAGGCTGATCCTGCAAAGCGCCGCCCTCCTGCCCGAAGCCAAACACTTCGCCGCCTCTCGCTTCTTCGACGGTAGCCACCCCTCTCTTGGCAGGGAAAAAGCAGTTGAACTCCTCCGTGCCGCCGCAGCTGCCGGCCACGCTCCTTCATTAGGCCTTCTCAAAGAAAAAGGCATCCCTATCGATCCAGACTCCAAGCAAGCGCCCAACACACTCGACCCCGAGCGCAAAGGCGAAGACGATGGTTTCGACGGAGCGATCGACCTCGACATAGCTTGAGCCTGTTCATTTCTGGGCCTCTTTACCCATCAAATGCGAAAAACCTGCCTCCATTTACAATCGGAGGCTCGACTCTGAGCTCCATTCCGAGACCCTTGAGATAGCCTCCCTCATCTGACCCCATATCTATGTCTTCCGAAGAACCGAAAAACTGGAAAGCCGAACTCGAAGACAAGCTTGGACGCTCTTTCACCACCAGCGAGCGCCAGCAGCTGCAAGTCATCAGCGACCTCGCCGAGGAATTCGACTGGCGGGAAGCCCTCTACGCCAAGGACCTCGAACCCTTCGACCCAGAGATAAAGATCAAGGTCCCCGATCCGGGCAAACCCATCAGCGACGGCATCTGGGTCAAGAAACCGGAGACCGAGCTTGAGCTCCTCCAGTACATCGCCTTCCTCCTGCAGCGCTTCGATGCTCCCGTACCCGCCTTTCTAAGCTCCCTCATCGACACCACCCCCATCGAGCGGGCCCTCATCGAACGCGCTCGCGTCAAGGAAACGCGCCTCTGGCGCAACCGCCTCGGCAACCTCTCCCAACGCAAGTACGTCACTCCCGTCTCCACCCTCGAAATCCACCTCAAGCTCTACGGCAAAACCCTCAAGTGGGAAGGCCGCCACTCCAAGGACGAGAACTACTTCAACATCACCGCCAAAGACTTCGGCCAATGGCTCTCCAAGGACTACGGCTTCCTCGAGCGCTTCGCCCCCCATAGCCTCACCCTCTGCGCCCTCTTCCAAGAGTACTACAAGTCCACCCAACGCGCCCGCATCGACCTCGACAAGCCCGAAGACTGCGCCTTCCTCAACAAGCTGCTGCACCACCCCATCACCAAGGACCAGATCGTCGGATCAAACGACCAACCCTTTAGCGTATCCGAAACCTCCTTACGCTGGACCGGCATCCAAAACGGGATCGGCGACGACGGCTGCTACGTCCTCCAGCTCGAGCTCGAAAACGGCGAAGCCGCCCCCTTTCCCCTCATCTACCTCGCCGGAGAAACGCCACTCTACCTCTGCAACGACACCCTCTACCACGGGCCCCCGCTGCTCCGGCCCAACGAACGCCCCAACAAACTCTTCACCATCCCCGCCGCCGCCATCGAAGCCCCCGAAGGCCTCCTCTTCCTGCGCAACCAAAAGCTGCCCCTGCCCGCATCCGTAGGCGACGACCTCGTCTGCATCCCCATGCAGGCCCGCCTCTACTGCCAGATCCGCAAGAACGAGGAAAAGTGGGCCAAGAAGACCTGGCTCGACTGCCGCCTCTACTCCGTCTCCCCCGACCAAGAATTCTGGTTCCTGCTCACCAGCGACGGCTGGAAGCCCAGCAGCAACCCAGAAGAAAAAAGCGAAACCGCCTCCCCGCCGGAACGCACCCTCTTCGAACAGCCGCCTAGCGACTACGTCCCCGAAGTTCTCGAAGCCTTCGACCTAGAAGAAGAGGAAGACGAAGGCGTCTGGAGCCGATCCATCGAACAAGGATTCGCCCGCGAATTCATCGAATGGATACAAGACATCCCCGACGACATACAACTCATTCCCGACGAAGAGCTCGACACCCTCGTCGACGGACGCCCCGCCGGACGCTACGCCCTCACCGTATCCTCCGACGACAATGCGGACTGGTTCAACCTCAAGCTCGATCCCCAGTTCGTGGATACAAACCTATCCGAAGAGGAGAAGCAATTGGTCATGCGGGCACGCGGCGAGTACACCTACCTCCCGGGAAAAGGGTGGAAACGCTTCGAGAGCGAGGTCGTCGACACCGACAAGCAACTCCTCGACCAGCTCGGCGTCCACTTCGACGAGGCCGGAACCGGCCAACACTCCCTGCACACCCTCCAGCTCGCCGAAGCCAAGCTCGAAGAAACCGCCTTCGAAGCCCAACGCGACGCCATCCACAAACGCTCCAAGGAACTCAGCGCCAAGACTGCGGCCGCCGTGCCCAAAGGCATCACTTCCGAACTTCGCCCCTACCAAGTCGAAGGCTTCAAGTTCCTCGCCTACCTCGCCCATAACAACTTCGGCGGCGTACTCGCAGACGACATGGGTCTCGGTAAAACGCTACAAACCCTCACTTGGCTCACCTGGCTCAAGCTCAACCGCCCCGCCGACGAGCCGCCCTTCTCCTGCCTCGTGGTCTGCCCGAAATCGGTCATGCACGTCTGGCACAAGGAAGTGGAGATTCACTCCAGCGTCCTCAAAATCGCCATCTTCGACCCCGATACCCACCACGCCGCCAGCTGGCAGCTCGACGGAGCGGATATCCTCGTAGCCAACTACTCGCAGCTTCGCATCCGCAAGGACCTCTTCCACCGGATCAAGTGGACCGTCACCATCCTCGACGAAGCCCAGTATATCAAGAACCCCACCTCCCAAACCGCCAAAGCCGCTCGCGACCTCAAGGCCGAACACCGGCTCGCCCTCACCGGTACTCCCGTCGAAAACAAGGCCACCGACCTTTGGTCCATTTTCTCCTACGCCATGCCAGGACTCCTTGGCAGCAAGGCCTCCTTCACCAAGCACTACAAGGAGAACGATCCCCAGACCCCAGCCCGTCTCGCCAACCGCGTATCCCATTTCATGATACGCCGCAGCAAGAAGCAAGTCGCCACCGACCTCCCAGACCGCATCGAAGAATCCCTCGTCTGCCAAATGGAAGGCGAGCAAAAGGACCTCTACCTCGCCGAACTCAAGCTCACCCAGCAAAAAGTCCTCGGCATCGATTCCCAGTCCGCCTTCGCCAAGGAACGCTTCAACATCCTCGCCTCGCTGCTGCGCCTGCGCCAGATCTGCTGCCATCCCGCCCTCATCAGCCCCGAGTACAAGACCGTCAAAAGCGCCAAGCTCGAAGGCTTGGTCGACCTCGTTTCCGAACTGCAGGAGGAAGGCCACAAGGTCCTCATCTTCTCCCAGTTCGTGGAAATGCTCAAGATCATCGCCGGAGCCCTCGACGGCATCGACTGCAAGCACCTCACCCTCACCGGCCAGACCAAGAACCGCGAGGAGCTCGTCGACCAATTCCAGAACGACGACACCGTCACCGCCTTCCTGCTCTCCCTGCGCGCCGCCGGTTCCGGCTTGAACCTCACCGCCGCCAGCTACGTCGTGCTCTACGACCCTTGGTGGAACCCTGCCGTCGAGGCTCAAGCCATCGACCGAACCCACCGTATCGGCCAAAAGAATACAGTGAACGCCTACCGCTTGATCGCCAAGGACTCCGTCGAGCAAAAGATCCAGTCCCTGCAAGTGAAGAAGGAAAACCTCGCCAACGAAATCGTGCGCGAAGAATCCCTCTCCGACATCCTCGACCTCGACAACCTAAAGCGCGTCCTCAGCCAGTAGGCGCGACCCGTAGCGCGGAGCTTCAGCCCGCGACCACGAAGAATAGATCCTGCGACCGCGGACGCCTTTCATCCGCGGTCGCTGGCTAAAGCTCAGCGCTACGCCGCCCAACAAAAAAAGACCGCCTTCCAGCGGTCTTTCGAAAACTTTCTCTCTCAGTCCTCGTCCCTATAATCCGCCATCAACTCGCGGATGTAGGTCTTGGTCTTCTCCCGTTCTCGATAGGTTTGCAGGCTGCTTTCCGAGCCGCGGGTTATCATGTATTCGGGCGGGCGTCGGCCGTAGTAGCTCCAGAGGGCAAGGGCCAGGAGACGGGGCAGGTAGCAACTCACTTCAACGAGTTCGTTCCGTACACGCTCTTTCTCGTAGTAAGACAAGTTGCGCAAGCCGACCCATTCGATCTTCTTGGCGAGGTCTCTTGATGTAGTTGTATCGGTCATTAGTGGGGGTAGTTTGCTAGTTATGACAAGTCGCTACTTGGACCCCTCCAACCTACCAGAGTTCACAGGTTTTTAACACCCTAGCGTTTCATCAGGGCCGAACCTAGGTTCAGGCATCCATCTCGCTACTCCTCATATTCCGGACGAAGATAGGCGACCAATAGATTGCGCATATCGAAATATAATACCGCAGCCTCCTGCGCCGCCTTCGCGTCGAAGGCTTTGACGCGCTCCGGAAAGCTCAGGATGTCCTCGAAGTCCCGACCTTCGGCCACCATCCCAACCAAATTGTTCAACCAAAACCCGTTCTCCTTGATGCCGCGCTCATGCTCGCGCAGGTGCAGCTCGCGCACCTTTTGCACGTTCTCCGGACGCGGGCCTTCCTCCTGCAGCTCGATGATCTGCATCAAGCCCAGACGCACCAAGTTTTCCGCGTTCCCCGGATCGCAGGAAAAGCCAAAGCCCGTCGCATAAGAGCCTTCCGGCAAGCGGCCGAGCGATCCGAAAACGCTCACGCCATACACCCCTCCGTTGTCCTCGCGCAGCACTTCGCGCATGCGGATGTTCAGCAGCCCGCGAGCGAAAGCCAAGGCGTAGCGGTTCTCCGGCGTCCATTCCGCGTCACCATTGAAGAAAACCCGTATGGTCGTCTTCTCTTCAAGACCCTTTTTAATGTCGACCGAATGCGGACCGGACTTCGGCTTGTCGCCCAGCTCGCGCGCTTGTTCCGGCGGGGCATCCCGCGTCGGCAAACTCGCCAAGTAGGTGCGGACATAATCGCGAAACGCGTCGAGCTCGATCGCGCCCACGAAAACGAAAACGAAGTCTCCCGCGTTCTGGAAGCGGTCCTTGAAGATCTCCAAGGAAAGACGCGCCTCCATCTCCTCGAGTCGCTCCGTATTCAGAGGTTGATGACGCGGATGGTCCCCGTAATACTCCTCTTCGATCGCATCCTGGAAAACGGCGCCGGGCGACTTTCCGCGATTCGCCACCATTTCCGACAAGCGGAACTTCACCGATTCGAAAGCCTTGTCCAAATCCTTCTCGTTCGGATCCGTGATCTGCAGGTAAACCAACTTGAAGAAGTCCTCGAGGTCCTGGGGGGAGGTCGAGCCGCTTAGCGACTCCGAGCTCGAACCGATCGAAGGCGATAGGCGTACCGTTTTCCCGGCGAGCTTCTTTTCCAGCTGGATCGTGTTAAACGGACCAATCCCCGCCTCGCCCAGCAACATCGTCGCCGTCATGGCCGGGATGAACTCGTCGTCCGCCACCAAGCTGCTGCCCCCCTCTGAGTAAGCCGACATCAGGATCTGGTCCTTCTTGAATTCCGTTGGCTTGATAACCACCCGGGCTCCATTGGAAAGCGTCCAGTCGTAAACGCCAACCGCCTCGTGGAAACGCTCCTCCACGATTTCGCCGGGAGTGGGAGACTCCGCCAACAGCGGCTCATCCGAGACGTCATCCACATACTCGCCCAAGTTCATTGCATGGCCGGCCTCCAAGGCCGCAAGGAGTTCCGCCTCGCTCGGCAGCTCGTAACCCTCCACCTCCGGAGCGGTGAAAAGGATCACGCGATTCTCCTCGTTGCGGAAAACATCGCCCACCCGGTTCACCTCCTTAACATCCAAGTCCTTGAGAAAGGCATGGTGCATGGCCCGTTCCAGCGCGATTCCCGGGATCGGCTCGTCCACCGTAAACGCCCGCGTGTACTCGCTCGCGAAAATGCCAGACTGGGTATTCTCGCGCTCCTCGTAGGCGCGATCTATCCCGCGAATCATGTCGGCCTTCACGCGATCGAGCTCGCTCTGGCTAAACCCTTCGCGACTCGCCCGGGCCACTTCCGCCGTCAGCAACTCGATCCCCTCCTTGACCTTACCTTGCACTAGGCCGACCGACATCACGTACGCCCGTTTGGTACGAGCCAGCCCCGTCGCGCCCACGTTCGCGTTGATGTACGGCGGATTCGCCTCCAAGGTCCGCTCGCTCAAGCGCTTGTTCAACAGGGAAAAGTAGATGCGTTCGATCAGGTGACGGCGATAGTCCTCGCCCGTTTCGTCGCTATCCGGATCGAGCTTCAGATACACGCGAGCCGACATGCTCGTGATCTCCGGATCGGAAATGACCGAAAAAAGCGTCTCTTCATGGTCCGGCACCTCCGCCTCGAGGTGCTCCGGCGCATCCTCCGGATTTTCAAGGCGAGAAAAACGAGTGATGATCTGGCGTTCGATCTCATCCGGATCGAAATCCCCCACCGCGATCACGCCCATTAGGTCAGGGCGATACCACTTCTTGTAAAAATCGACGAAACGCTCCGCCGGCGCGTTTTGCACCACAAACATAGACCCGATCGGCAAACGCTTCGCATAACGGGAATTGAAGAAAATCAAAGGATACTGCTGGTCGCGAATACGCTGCCCCGCGCCCTGCCCCGAACGCCACTCCTCCACGACGACCCCGCGCTCCGCCTCGATCTCGAACGGATCGAGCGAGATGTTCGCCGCCCAATCCTCCAAAATCAAAAACGCCTTGTCGATCACCTCCGGGTCGTCCCACGGCACCTCAAGCTTGTAGATAGTCTGGTCGAAAGAAGTGCTCGCATTCAAGTGCTGGCCAAAACGCATCCCAATGCTCTCCAGGAAGTTAACGAGTTCGTGCTTCTCGAAATGCTTAGTCCCGTTAAACGCCATGTGCTCCAGGAAGTGGGCGATCCCGCGCTGGTCGTCATCCTCCTGCAGAGAGCCCGCATTCACCACCAAACGCAGCGAAACCCGATTCTCCGGACGCGCGTTCTTGCGGATGTAATAACGAAGCCCGTTGTCCAGCTCCCCCACCCTCACGTCCGGATCGACCGGCAATGGCACCGACAGGTCGAAATCCTCCGGCAATTGAGCCCAGACCGAAGCCGAAAGGGAAATTAGCAGGAAAACGGAAGCAAGCTTGGATAGGAAACGCATTTATTCAGGGGACAAAGATGACAACCCTTGGGCTAGAAAAGCGATTTAGCAATTCGTTCCGCCCAGAAATGCCCCAGCACCCAATCTTCCATCCTCGTCCCCAATCTTCTATCTCCATCTTCCCTTCCTTAAAAACGAGCCTTCCCTTTCGATTCCCCTCCTCTAAAAACGGACCCGCAATGCCCGAAACCCAAGCGCAACTCTCCGTCACCATCCTCTCCGGCTTCCTCGGCGCCGGCAAAACCACCCTGCTCAACCACCTGCTCAAAAACGCCAACGGCGAACGCATCGCCGTCATCGTCAACGACATCGGCGAGGTCAATATCGACGCCGAGCTGATCCAGAGCGAAGTCCGCACCCTCGAAGGCCAACCCCAGAACGAAGTCGTCGAACTCTCCGGCGGCTGCATCTGCTGCACCATCCAAGGCGACCTCGCCCTCGCCGTCATGGACCTCGCCAAGAAGGGCAACATCGACCACATTGTCATCGAATCCACCGGCGTCGCCGAGCCGACCCAGATCGTGCACACCTTCCTCACTCCCGGCCCCAACGGCAAATCCCTCGAGGAAGTCGTGCGTATCGACAGCCTGGTTACCGTTATCGACGCCGCATTCTTCCTGCGCGAATGGAAGGCCAACGCCGCCAAAGGCACCTCACGCGAACTCCTCCGCCAAGAGGACGAACGCCCCGTCTTCGAGCTCGTCGTCGAGCAAATCGAGTGCGCCGACCTGCTCGTCCTCAACAAGATGGACCAAGTCGACGCAGAGCAGCGTAGCGAAGTCCGCGTCATCCTCGACGAGCTCAACCGCCGCGCCATCAAGCACGAATGCGAAAACGGCCAGCTCGAAAACCAAGCCATCCTGCACAACCACTCCTTCGACCTCGACTCCACCCTCTCCGGCGCCAGCTGGCTGCAAAGCCTCAACAAGCAAGACCAAGACTCCAGCCCCGCCGACCCGCTCGAAAACAAAGAAACGCCAAAGCGCTTCCGCAAAGTCGCCGCCTCCCCCAGCGAGCTCTTCTTCCCCAGCATCTCCAAGGCCCTCGATCCCATCGCCAAAGCCCAGCAAGGACTCGTCACCCTCGTCTACCGCTCCCGCAAACGCTTCCAGGCCGACAAGTTCGCCCACATCATCAACACCTCCATCCCCGGACTCCTCCGCGCCAAAGGCTACTGCTGGATCGAAGGCAACGACCAGCAAGTCGGCTT
>JBNKSG010000023.1:0-29005 GCA_050297195.1 Opitutaceae bacterium
TATTTCAGGCAACATCCTGAACCACCTCTCTGTCATTCAGTCTCTCAATGAGTCAAACTACGGCTCATGGAGGGAGACCATTGAGATAATGCTTGCGCTGATGGAGATTGATCTTGCGCTGACGGCGGATGCTCTCAAGGAAGCGGGCGTCCACGCTCTGCGAGGCGGCGTTTGGAAGCCGCGGACCAACCCGTATTCTTATCAAGGAGACGTGAAGGCTCTCGATATCTTGATGGAAGCGTCGCAGCGAACGGGCTTGCCGGTGAATGCGGAAGTCATGGACGAGGAGCAGTTGAACATCGCGGTCGACGCGGGCGTGCACATGCTGCAGGTCGGCACCCGCAACGCTTTGAACTACTCCTTGCTGCGGCAGATCGGGAAGAAGATTGTAGGTCGCGATACAGTTGTATTGTTAAAACGGGGACGCCATTTGGGGCCGGTCAACGAGTTCATCTCTGCAGCGGAATACATCGTTAATTTCGGAAATCCGAACGTGATTCTGTGTCCGCGCGGGACTTTGCCGGGAATGGAAGGGTATCGCAACCATCCGGACGAAAGCATCACGCCGCTGCTCAAGGAAAAGACCTGGGCTCCGGTGGTTGTTGACCCGTCGCACTCCGTTGGCAAGGCGACGTACGTGGAGGCTTGCAGCATGGCGGCGGTCGCCTACGGAGCGGATGGCCTGTGCATTGAGTCCAACATCGACCCGCTTGGCGGTTTGGGTGACGATCCGAAGCAGGCGATCACGCCGGAAGCCTTTGCGCGACTGGCGAAAAAGTGTCGGGCGATTTGGGATTTGCGGAGGAGCTGAAACGTAGCGCCGCGCTTTAGCTGGCGGCTGTGCAGGATGGATCTTGCATTGCGGCCGCGGGCTGAAGCTCCGCGCTACGGGGAGAAGCCGCTACCTGTTCTACTTCTCGGTCTTGGTGTGTTTGAGAAGGTACTCGAAGGCGGATAGGCCGGCTTTGGCGCCTTCGCCCATGGAGACGACGATTTGCTTGTAGGGCACGGTGGTGACGTCGCCGGCGGCGAAGAGGCCGCGCTTGTCGGTTTCGCAGCGAGTGTTGATCTCGATTTCGCCGTATTTGTTGGTGGCGACTGCGTCCTTCGCGAAAGCGCTGTTGGGAGCGAGGCCGATCTGTACGAAGACGCCGTCGGTTGGGTATTCGCGCGTTTCGCCGCTCACCCTGTCCTTCAAGATCATGGAGGTGACTTTTTTTCCGTCGGACTGGATGCTCTCCGTAGCGGTGCCGGTGATGACGGTGGCGTTGGCGGTGTCGTGTAGTTGGTCGATCAATACTTGGTCGGCCTTTAGCGTATCCAAAAACTCGACGACGGTGACGCTCTTGACGATCCCGGAAAGATCGAGCGCGGCTTCGACTCCGGAGTTGCCGCCACCGACCACCACTACGTCCTTGCCTTTGAAGAAGGGCCCGTCGCAGTGGGGGCAATAGGCGACGCCTTTGCCGACGTTTTCCTTTTCGCCGGGCACGCCCAGTTCGCGCCACTTGGCTCCAGTGGCCAGGATGACGGTGCGGCTGCTGATGGTTTCCTTACTGGTGAGGCTGAGTTGCCAATCGCCCGAGTCCTTTTGGGAGATTCCGTCGACGCGGACTTCTTCGCGAATCTTGACCGGATAAGCTTCGACGTGAGCGCGGAGGTTCTTGGTAAGCTCGGGGCCAGTGGTCTTGGTGATGCCGATGAGGTTTTCGATCCCCATGGTGTCGGAAACTTGGCCGCCGACCTTTTCGGCGAGCATGAGAACCTTGAGCCCTTTGCGGGTTGTGTAGATGGCTGATGCTGCGGCTGCGGGGCCGCCGCCGACGACGGTGACGTCGTAGAGGGTATTGTCAGCCACGGCCTCGACGGGGGCGACGGTTACGATCTTGCTGAGCTTTTCGAGGATTTCGGCGGCGTTGATTTGGCCGCTAGAGAAAGGCTTTCGATTGAGGAATACGGTAGGGACGCCTTGGACGTTTCGCTCTTCGGCGAACTGCTTGTGAGTGGCTCCGTCGATCATCTCGCAGGAGATGAGCGGATTTATGATGCTGAATTGGTTGAGCGTCTGGACGACGTCGGGGCAATTGTGGCAGTCGAGCGATACGATGACTTCGAAGCTGAGTTCGGTATCGATAGCGGCGACTTGGCGGATGATGCTCTCGTCGAGTTTGACGGGGATGCCTCCGGCTTGGAGGAAGGCGAGGACGAAGGAGTTGAACTCGTGTCCGCCTGGGATGCCGGAGAAGCGGATGCCGGTCGGCTTGTGATCGGCCTGGATCTCGAAGGTGAGGCCTTCGCGTACGTTGAAGCCTGTTTCGCTGTAGATGAATTCTGTCTTGTCGGAAACCGAATCGACTTGTTTGAGCAGGTCTACGAGCTCTGGGCGCTTGGAGTGCTTGCCGTCGAAGAGCTTGAGTTGCACCGAGCGGGTGAGTTTCTCGGAGTAGGCTTTGAGAGTATCGATGATTTGCGGAGTGAGCTTCATTTTCTAGGCCTCAGGTTTTTGGACTAGTAGTAACGAGATGCGGCGTGCCGCAAGCGGCAGCCCTACAGGGGACTTGAAAAAAATCCCCTTCGCGTCGAGGCGAAGGGGAGTGTTTGGAGATTCTGGAAACGGATTAGATCTTGCCGACGAGATCGAGGCTCGGAGTGAGCGTCTCTTCGCCCGGTTCCCACTTGGCTGGGCAAACTTGTCCGTCGTTGTTGGCGACGTACTGAGCAGCCTTGACCTTGCGAACGAGGTCCTTGGCGGAGCGGCCGATGCCGAGGTCGTGTACTTCCGCAACCTTGATCTGGCCTTCTGGGTTCACGACGAAAGTGCCACGCAGGGCGAGGCCTTCTTCTTCGATCATGACGTCGAAGCCGCGGGTGAGGGCGCCAGTTGGGTCGCCGATCATGGGGAACTTGATCTTGTTGATCGTTTCCGACGCGTCGTGCCATGCCTTGTGGACGAAGTGTGTGTCGGTGGAAACCGAATACACTTCTACGCCGGCCGCCTGCAGCTCTTCGTAGTAGTCAGCGAGGTCGCCGAGCTCGGTTGGGCAGACGAAGGTGAAGTCCGCTGGGTAGAAGCAGAAGACGGCCCACTTGCCCTTCACGTCTTCGGAGGAGACGGTAATGAACTCTCCGTTGTGGAAAGCCTGCGCTGTGAATTCTGGAATGGTGCTGTTGATTTTTGCCATAAATTGGATGCAGAGGTGAAGCCTCTGTCGGGGATTGTCACGCACGTTTTTCGGGCGTGTCAGGTTTCTGATGAGGCGGATAATAGCATCCGATTGAAGATAGTTGAAATATATAATAGATATGGTTTCGATAAATCCCATTTATGGAACTACAACAGCTTAGGTATTTCAGTTCGGTGGCGAAGCACCGGAATTTCACGCGGGCGGCGGAGGAGTGTCGGGTTTCGCAGCCGGCGCTCAGTATTCAGATCAAGAAGTTGGAGACTGAGCTCGGCGGGCCGCTCTTCCACCGGCAGGGAAGGACGATTGTCTTGACCAACGTCGGCGAGCAACTGGAGGGGAAGGCCGAGTCCTTGCTGCGTCTGCATCAAAGCACCTTGGACGAGATGAAGGACGCGGTGGTATCCGGGGGCGAGGCCCATTTCGGGGCGACGCTGACCATTGCTCCCTACTTGATCCCCTATGTGGTAAGCCATGCCAGCCAATCGGATATTCCCCCGTTTACCATGCAGGAGAATTTCACGGAGGGATTGCTCGCCAGCATCTTGGACGGGAGCTTGGACTTCGCCTTGATGTCGACTCCGGTGGAAGAGCCGCGCTTGCTGGTGAAGGTGATTGCGAGGGAGCCGTTTGTCTTGGTGTTGCCGACAGGTCATGCCCTGGCGAAGAAGCGGAAGGTCCTATCGGCTGACGTGCAAAAGGAGCCGTTCCTGCCATTGAGCCAGATCCATTGCGCGGGGCGGCAGATCAACGAGTTTATCCAAGAAGCGGATACGCGGCCCAAGGCCATGTTTGAAAGCGCCCAGATCGATACGATCTTGAAGCTCGTCAATAGCGGGCAGGGGGTGTCGCTCTTGCCGAAGATGGCGGTGCTTGGTTCCTTGAGCGAGGGGCTTTGCTATCGGGAAATTGCGGATGCGAAGATTGGCCGCGACATTTCCATGGTGCACCATCCCGATCGTTACTTGAGCGATGCGGTTCGCAAGCTTATGAATTTGCTCGAAGGCTGCGTAAACGATTTCGTGAAGGAACGCTGAACTCGACAGGAGAAGATTTCGCGACCACGTTTCCGCCATCAAAAACAAAGCAGACAATTTTACGGGCAGCAGCGAGCCCGATCGTTTCATCTCGTCCGAGCTCGATGGGGCCCGACTGGACAAGGCAGTGAAGCAGCATTTCGAGCTCCCATGGGGGAAGGCTCGGGCGTGGATCGACACCGGCAAGGTGTTTATCGACGGCAATTGCGTGTCAGACCAAGCCTACCCGGTTAAGGCGGGAACGCGTATCGAACTTCGCATGAGCCAACCGAAGAAGCGGGCGGAGCCCAAGCTCGACTCGCGTTTCGTCGTCCACTTCGATACGGACGTAATCGTGGTCAACAAGGCTTCCGGCGTGATGACGGTGCCGCATCCTGAAAGCGAAGAGGAGGAGACGCTGGACCGTCTCGCCCTGGACTATTTGCGGGCCAAGGACCCCAAGGCCGCGAGCAATCGGGCCAGTCTTGGGGTGGTGCATCGGATCGACAAGGATACGAGCGGCTTGGTGGTCTTCGCCAGAACGTACGCGGCGCTTAAGGCGCTTTCCGAACAGTTTCGGGCGCACTCGATCGAGCGTCGCTACTTGGCGCTAGTGCACGGGCGTCCCAAGGCTCAGACCATTGAAACCCGAATTGCCCGAGATGCAGGAGACGGTCTTCGAGGATCGGTTCCTGAGGGAATCGTCAACAAGATGGGCGAAGAGCTGGGTCGGCGCGCAGTAACCCACGTGGAGGTTTTGGAGAAGCTGGAAGGGGCGAGTTTGGTTGCCTGTCGTATCGAGACGGGCCGCACGCACCAGATCCGTATCCATCTCAGCGAGATCGGGCATCCGATCATCGGGGAGAAGGTTTACGTGCGCGGCTACGCGGGGGACTTGATTCCAGCATGCCGGACCATGCTGCATGCGGAGCGCTTGGGATTCATCCATCCGGGGACGGGGGAACAGGTCTCCTGGACGGAGGCGCCGTCGAAGGATTTCCAGCGAGTGTTGCGTTCGCTGAAACGCAAGGAATCGTGATATCTGGTAAAAAGACGTGGCGCCGCGCGATTTAGCTCGCTGTCGGCGTTTAATTAGTCGTTGTCAGTTTCCTTGTTTATGGGATCCCTACGATTTTTGGGAACCCGAGGTGTTTTTCCGGTTTGGCGTCGCTGTTCGAATTACCCTTTTTCGAATACAGTGATGCTCAAAATATAAGTTATGGAAATATACGTTGGAAACATCTCCTTCGACGCCTCTGAAGGCGATTTGCAAGACGCATTCGAAGAATTCGGTGCTGTCTCCCAGCTCAAGATCATCACGGATCGTGAAACTGGACGTTCGCGCGGTTTCGCGTTTGTGACAATGGACAACGCTGAAGAAGCGAATGCTGCGATCGAAGGCCTCAATGGCCGCGATATCGCGGGTCGTGAGCTTTCTGTCCGCGAAGCAACCCCACGCGCTCCGCGCAGTGGCGGCGGCGGATTCGGCGGTGGCGGTCGTGGCCATGGTGGCGGCGGCGGTTACGGCGGCGGTGGCCGTGGTGGCAATGGCGGCGGCTATGGTGGCGGAGGTCGCGGTGGCGATCGTCGCGGCGGTGGCGGCGGATACAGCCGTGGTCGCTAAGCTATAAGCTTACGCTCTAAAAAGACTTTCGAAGACTTCGTTCCCAAGAGGGCGAAGTCTTTTTTGTGGGCGGTTGCTTCGTAGCGCTGAGCTTTAGCCAGCGGTAGCGGAGAATGGATCCTGCAGTCCGGACGCTGGCTTCCGCTTTCGCCAAGGCTCCGGACGAGACGTCGAAAGCTCAACGCTACGGAGGCTCAATCGCAGTACAGTTTGCGGAGGGTGGTGATGAGGGTGGCGATTTCGGGGGAGTCCAGACGGTAGAAGATCGTCTGCTGGTCGCGGCGGGTCGCTACGAGATTGAGCTCCCGGAGCTTGGCGAGGTGCTGGGAAAGGGCGGATTGGCTGAGCTCGACCTCGGCGCTGAGCTCGTTGACGCTGACCTCGCCCTCGCCCAAACGGCAGAGGATAGCAAGCCGCTTGGGATTGGCCATGGCCTTAAGCGTGCCTACTGCCCGCATGAGTGAAGCTATTTCTTGTTCCGATGGCATGGTTTCTTGAGGCATTTGACTTAGGTTCCCTTCTGTTGGTTGCAAGTAAATATTAGAAAACGCTAAAGTAAAGCTTGCTATGTTAGAAAAAGCTAATTTAGAAGAGTCTTATGAATATTGACCGTATTGTTTTCGCTTTTGCAGGAACGTTGATCCTCGTGGGGGTTGCGTTGGGGATTTGGGTTCACCAGCTCTGGTTCATTTTGCCGGCCTTCATAGGGCTGAATATGTTCCAGGCTGCCTTCTCTGGATTTTGTCCGTTGGCGATCATCCTCAAGAAAGTGGGAGTGAAGAGCGGCTGCGCGTTCGAGTAGGGCGAACCGAGGGAAGGAGATTATGCTGCGATACGTTTTTCCAATAGGCTTGGGCTTAGCGCTCGGAGCGGTCATGGGCTACTTTGGCCAATGCAGTTCCGGCGCTTGCCCGCTAACGTCGACGTGGTGGCGTGGAGCGCTCTACGGAGGGACGATCGGGCTGGTTTACGCTTTGAGTGCATCGAGCAGTTAATTGCTATGAAGGGAAACAGATTGAGAAGGGTCACTTGGCTGGGTGTGTGCTTGCTGGGTGCAGGATGGCTGTCGGGCGAGACATGGACGCTGGAATCGGCGATCGCGACCGCGCTGCAAAATAGTCCGGACGCTCAGGTCGCTCAGGCCCGAATGGAGTCTGCGGCGGCGATGCTGGAGGAGGTCAACTCCTATAGGATGCCCCAGGTGTCATTGAAAAGTAGCTACACGCAAACGGATAGTCCTATGATGGCCTTCGGCTCTATTCTGAACCAGCGGGCTTTCGATTTCGGACTCGATTTCAACAATCCCGGAACGATCGACAATCTGAACGCGACCGCGACTGTGGGGGTGAATCTCTACGCTGGCGGACAAGTCTCGGCGGGCAAGCGTGCGGCCGAAGCGGGTTTGAATGCGGCCGGATTCGACGACGCTGCGACGCGGCATCAACTGGTAGCCCAGACCGTGAAGGCTTATCTGGACATTCGAAAAGCGGAAGAGGCGGTGAAAGCCGTAGAAGCGGGAGTGCGGGCTTTCGAGTCAGCAGTATCCAACGCAAAATTACGTTACGAGGCCGGTCAGGTTCTGAAGGCTGATCTGCTAAGCTTAGAGGTACAACTTGCCCAGACGAAGGAACAGCTGGTCGAGGTGCAGCATTTTAAGCGCTTGGCGGAGCGAGGATTCGCTTTTGTTTTGGGTCTGCCTGCTGGGGGCACTGAGGTTGTTCTCGCTGCGGAGGATGACGCTTTAGAACGTATCCTAGAGCCTGATACGTTGGACTATTCTTCGCGACCCGAATTACAGTCCTTGCGGGAAAAGGAAAAGGCTGCAGAGGAAATGCGCCGTGTTGCGTCTGGTGGTCGCAAACCTAAGGTGATGGGGTTTGCCAGCTATCAATACGACCAAGGCTGGGAGACCGATAGCGGAGCGGACTCGTGGTTGGCTGGCGTGTCAGTGAGCGTGGATGTCTTCAATGGCGGTAAGACGGCTTCCAAGGTGAAGCAAGCGGAGGCCCAATTGGCTGAGCTGCGCCAGTACTTGCGCAAGGCGGAACTCGGAATCGGTCTAGAAGTCGAGCAGGCGCGGTTGGCGGTAGAGCTGGCAAAGGATCGTGTGGCGGTCACCGAGCTTTCTTTGGCCCAAGCGGAAGAGAGCGCGTCTCTCAGTCGCTCACGCTACGAAGCGGGTTCGCTTCTGACAGCTGAATTGATCGGAGTGGAGGGGCGTTTGATGGAAGCGCGAATGCGTCGTGCGGTGGCTCTGGCCGATTTGAAGATTGCTATCGCTCAGCTCAGAAAAGCGGTAGGTATATTTCCAATACAAGACTGAAAACTAGTCTAAAAATATTTTCCGAAGAATGAATACGAGATTGAAAAAGGGATTTTTGGTTGGAGCGGGCGCTCTGGCGGTTTTCATGATGAACGCCTGTTCGAAGCACGAGAGCGGCGATAGCGCGAAAGGGGCTCGAACGCTGCCGACGGTGGAAGTTGCGGTCGCGGAGTCGGTCGGCGCTGAGATACCGGTGCGAGTGGTGGTGACCGGAGTGGTTCGAGCGAGCGAGCGCGCATCTGTCGCGCCCAAGGTGATGGGGACGATTCGTTCCTTGCCGGTTGATCTTGGACAGTCCGTGAAGGCGGGAGACCTGCTGGTGAAGATTGAGGCGGTGGAAATCTCGGCCAAGGTATTGCAGGCCCAGGCCCAGTTGACGCAGGCCCAAAGAGACTTGGCGCGCGAGCGGTCCTTGCTTGAAAAAGGGGCGAGCACTTCGGAGATGGTGAAGAACCTCACGGATCGTGCGGCGATCATGGAGGCGATGCTGCAGGAAGCCGAGGCAATGCTCAGCTATACGGAGATCAGGGCTCCATTCGATGGAACCGTCTCGCAGATTTTTTCCGATGAAGGAAGTTTGTCGGCTCCGGGAATGCCGCTGCTCGAATTGCAAGGAATGGGAGGTTTCGAGGTAGAAGCGTCGATTCCCGAGTCGATGGTCGGTGATTTGGAAATCGGATCGACATACGAAGTGAGCCTACCCGCTAGCGAGGGCCGTTTCGAGGCGGTGTTGAAGGAAGTCTCCTCCGGTTTCGACGTATCCAGTCGCACGGTAGCGGCTCGTTTTTCATTGCCCGAAGGGGCGCCGACGCGAGCAGGGCAGTTCGCCAAGCTCGAAGTCTTGAGCAAGGCTCGCAGTGCGATCGTAGTGCCGGAAAGGGCAGTCTCTCAGGTCGGGCAGATGGAGCGGATCTTTGTTGCGAAGAACGGTGTGTCTGAATTGCGCTTGGTAAAGACCGGAGCCCGTTTCGACGGGCAGGTCGAAGTGGTCGCAGGTCTCGATGCTGGAGAAAGCGTGGTAGTGGAAAGCAAGTCTGCATTGGTGGACGGACAGCCACTCTCCCTAGCTCGATAAAAACGGAATTCGAATAATGGATACGAAGAGATACGGATTTGCCGGCAAGTTAGCCGGAACGTTTATCCAGTCGAAGTTGACCCCCTTGGCGGTGGTCGCGTCGCTGCTGTTGGGCGTATTCGCTGTCTTGATGCTTCCTCGCGAGGAGGAGCCTCAAATCAAGGTGCCGATGATCGATGTGATGGTTGGGATGCCGGGAGCGAGCGCGGAAGAGGTGGAAAGTCGCGTGACGAGGCCTATGGAGCAGCTCCTCTGGGAAATACCTGACGTGGAGTACCTTTATTCAACTTCCAGTCCCGGAGGGGCTATGGTGGTTGTTCGCTTCGAGGTGGGAACCGACTTGGAGGCGGCTCTCGTGCGCTTGAACCAAAAGCTGCAGACGAATTTCGACCGCATTCCTCAAGGAGTTACACCACCGTTGGTGAAGCCCCGCGGGATTGACGATGTTCCCGTTCTCGCTCTGACGTTTCACAGCGATAGCTACGACCATCTTGCCCTCAGGCGTTTGGCGTCCCAGGTGATGGACGAGATTAAGCCTATTTCTCAGGTAGCGGAGACAACTTTGATTGGAGGCACGAAGCGGCAGGTTCGCGTACAGCTCGATGCTCAGGCCCTCGCGTCGCGAAACTTGTCGGTCAGCTACCTGATGCCCATGTTGCAGCAGGCGAATGTGCAGGCCCATGCGGGGTCCATCTCGAATGCGAATACGGAAACGCTTCTGCAAACCGGTACCTTCTTCGAAGACGCGGAAGACGTTGGCCGCGTAGTGGTGGGAGTCGTGCAGGGGAATCCCGTCTACCTGCGAGACGTGGCTAAAATCACGGACGCGGCGGAGGAGCCCAGCAATTACGTGCTCTTTGGCTCGTCGAGCGGGGCCGAAGAGGCTGCGGTGACCTTGAGTATTGCGAAGCGGGCTGGAGCGAACGCGGTGGATGTCGTGAGCGAAGTGCTCCGAAAAGTGGATACGTTGAAGGGGGCTTTGATTCCTGATGAGATCGATGTGTCAGTGACGCGTGACTACGGGGCGACCGCTAGCGAAAAGTCGAACGAACTGCTCTTGCACATGGGGATCGCCGTCTTCGGTGTGGCGGTTTTGATTTTGCTGTTCCTAGGGTGGCGTGAGTCGATGGTGGTGCTCTTGGCGATTCCCGTGACGCTGGGACTGACTCTGCTGGTGTTCTATCTCTATGGATACACGCTGAATCGGATTACCCTTTTCGCCTTGATCTTCTCGATCGGTATTTTGGTGGATGACGCAATTGTGGTCGTAGAAAACGTGGTGCGGCACATGGGGCTATCGAGCAGTCGAAAGAAGTCGCTGGTGGATATCTCCGTAGAGGCGGTCGACGAAGTGGGCAACCCGACGATCTTGGCCACCTGGGCAGTCATCGCTGCCGTATTGCCGATGGCTTTCGTCAGTGGTTTGATGGGGCCGTACATGCGTCCGATTCCTATCGGTTCGAGCGCGGCGATGCTGTTTTCCTTGCTGGTTGCCTTCGTGGTGACGCCTTGGGCGGCCCTTAAGGCACTGAGCGGACACCACAAGAAAGGGGAGGCGAAACGAAACGAGTTTTCTGACCTTGGATCGAAGGCAGTGGCTGGAGACGATGATGATTCGATGCCTGATAATCCCTTTACTCGATTGTACGCAGGCGTGATGCGGCCGCTTTTGGAGCATAGGCTTTGGCGTTGGGCGTTTATACTGGTTGTTGCCGGGTTGACGGCGGGCTCGATGGCTTTGGTCGGAATCGGCGCCGTAAAGGTCAAGATGCTGCCTTTCGACAACAAGTCCGAGTTTCAGGTGATCATCGATACGCCGGAAGGCACGACGCTGGAGCAGACGGCACGCATCGCTCGCGAGATGGCGGCGGCGTTGAAGGACGAGCCGGAGGTTCGTGATTATCAGGTTTATGCGGGCACCGCGTCGCCGTTCAATTTTAACGGTCTCGTGCGCCACTACTTCATGCGGCACGGACCGAACGTGGCGGATATCCAAGTGAATCTTTTGCCAAAGCACGAGCGAGCGGCGCAAAGCCACGACATCGCGAAACGTATCCGTCCGAAACTTACGCCAATCGCGGAAAAGTACGGAGCGACCTTTGCGGTCGCGGAAGTGCCGCCGGGGCCACCGGTATTGCAAACCTTGGTCGCGGAGATCTACGGGCCGACTCCGGAGGATCGCTTGGAATTGGCGGAAGCGGTGAAAGGCATCTTTGAGAGCACTGAAGGTGTGGTGGATGTGGACTGGTACGTTGAAGCCGAGCAGCCAAAGACGGTGCTGGTCTTGGACGAGGAAAAGGCGGCGCTGCACGGGATCACGGAAGCAGCCGTGGCGCGCTCCATCCAGATTGGCTCGATGGGGTATCCGGTTGGGCTGTTACACGACGAGCGGGAGCGCGAGGATGTGACGGTGCTTTTGGAGTTGCCGCCTGAGGATCGAGCGAGCGCGGAAGACCTGTTGGCCTTGGAATTGCGTTCGGAGATGAACCCGATGGCGCCGTTGGTGCCGCTCCGCGAACTGGTTAAGCTGGAGGAGCGAAAGGGCGAACGGAACATTTACCACAAGAATTTGATGAACGTGACCTACGTGACTGCTGACGTGGCCGGCGTGATCGAGAGTCCGGTTTACGCGATCCTCGAGATGAACGAGAAGCTGGCGGAACTGAAGGGAACCGACTTTGGCGGAACGGAAGAAAGCGTGACCGTGTACAACGCCTCGATGCCGTTCAGCGATTCGCAACCCGCGATGAAGTGGGATGGCGAATGGCAGGTGACGATCGAAGTATTCAGAGATCTGGGACTGGCCTTCGGAGCCGTTTTGATCCTGATCTACATGTTGATGGTGGGTTGGTTCAGGAACTACACCACGCCCTTGATTGTGATGACGGTGATACCGTTTTCCCTAGTCGGGATTATGCCGGCTCACTGGGGAATGGGAGCATTCTTCTCCGCAACCTCGATGATCGGCTTCATGGCTGGGGCGGGAATTGTGGTGCGTAACTCGATTATCCTGGTGGACTTTATCGAGCTTCGCTTAAGCCACGGTCGCAGTTTGGCTCAGGCCTGCGTGGAAAGCGGAGCTGTACGGTTTCGCCCGATGATGCTGACGGCTCTTGCAGTGGTCGTGGGCGGGGTGGTGATCTTGACCGATCCCATTTTTCAGGGACTTGCAATCTCACTGCTGTTCGGAGCAGTCGCGTCGCTATTGATCAGTCCCTTGGCGGTGCCGCTGATCTATTACATGAGTCACGCCAAGCGGGAGCGGTAGTAGGGAGGGCTGTTTATCGCGTGACAACAGTCTTCGCTCGGCAAGCGAGCTACGCCCTGTCATGAGCACGCTCCCACTTGGTGAAGGATGCGGTTCTGGCGGGCTCTCGGTCGCCCGTGGCGCGGCCGCGTCGCCTTGCTTCTCGCTTAGCTGTAGCTTTCGTCTTCTGGTTCTGGATGCTCTGGGATTTTGGGGAGGTCCTTTTTCCAATACAGCATGAGGAGGAAGCCGATGATAGCCCCGCCGATGTGGGCGGTGTGGGCGATGCCGCCGCCAAAGATGCTGAAGCCAGTGAGCTCGGAAAAGAGGTCGAAACCGATGATGGCAGGAACGAAGTACTTCGCCTTGATGGGGACGGGCAGGAAGATGAGCATTAGCTTCGCGTTGGGGAAGAGGACCGCGAAGGCGACGAGAATTCCGTAGAGGGCGCCGGATGCTCCGAGCATGGCGCCGTTGTAGAGGCTGTAGAATGAAAGGAGCTCTTCGATGGTGAGCCTCGAGGTAAGTTCGCTAGTGGGAATTCGAGTTGCGAGGAAGCTTTGTATCGATTCGGTGGAGACGTTGTAGGTTCCGAGGTAGTCGATGAAGGTGCCAAATTCGTAAACGTTGACGCCGGTGTAGATTAGGCCGGCTCCGAGTCCCGAGACCAGGTAGAAGACGATGAAGCGCTTGGTTCCCCAAACCCGTTCCAGCAAGCTGCCGAACATGTAGACGCCGAACATGTTGAATAGCAGGTGCGTCTCGTTGCCATGCATGAACATGTGGGTGAAGAATTGCCAGAGTTTGAAGTCGGGTGAATTGGGGAAGTGCAGGGCGAGCAGCACGTCCAAGGGATTGTCCGGATGCGGGCTTGCAGTGGTGGCTTCGGGAGCAAGCAGCCACTTGAGTCCGAACAGGAGGATGTTGCTCGCGAGCAGGGCGACGACGGCGGGAGATTCTTTGAATAAGCGTTTGATGGGATGGAGATGTTGGATTCGGACAGACATTTAAAGTCGGAAATACGCTCTTTGTTGGCGAAATGCGGAGTCAATGCCCTCGAGGTCTGGTGGAGTGGGGTAGAGCGAGACCCACTAATTTCGGGTTAAATTCGCCTAAATGCATGATAATGGGCGAATTGCTTAGACATTGGCGGGAGGCGGTCTAGCGTCGCCCTGCGAATCGCGGTCCCTGGGAAGCACTTCGGGTGACTGACGATTCGAGAATACAAAAAATACATATGTCAAAAGGAACAATTAAGTGGTTTGATCAGGAAAAGGGCTACGGCTTCATTCAGCAGAGTGAGGGCGGAGACGACCTTTTCGTACATCACTCCGAGACGGACGGTTACGCTCTCAACGAAGGCGACACCGTTGAATTCGAAATTGGAGAAGGCCGTAAAGGCCCTTGCGCCACGAAAGTACAGAAGGTCTAAAAACCTTCGACTCGAGGATTCCGTTCCGCGAAAGCGGATTGGCCTGACAGCTGAAAGGGATTCCGAGAGTATCGAATTTTCGAATACTAAAAGGAACGGAAGAAGCATTGCTTCTTCCGTTTTTTTGTGGCCGGGAGCCGCCTTGGCCTAGGAAAGCGGCTGCTGCTTCCGGGGCTCAGCGAAGCTTTTCTATGGCTTCGATGATCGCTTCGTTGTCGTCGGATTCGGTGCGGATGAAGAGTTCCTGCAGGCCTTTGGCGGTTTGGGTGACGGCCTTGAGGCCTCCCGGTTGCTTGCGTTGGATCTTGACGCTACCGGTCCGGCTGCCACCTCCGAGGGATTTTCCTCCGTAGGAACGACCGATGATGACGCCGACGACTCCCGACAGGCCTTCAATTTTCTTGATGGTCTGCTGGCATTCTTTCGAGGTGCTCTGGTGGCGTCCGCGTGATGGCATGAGACGAAGGAGTAAAGGGGGCCGAGTCGAATTGTCTAGTTGCAGTTTTGCGGATTTCGCGGAGGTATTGTTGGGGAAAGCTTATGTTTAAGGATATCAAGAGGCTAGAACGCGTCGATTTTTCAACCTGTATCCCGTTTCGCATTACGGATCACAACTACGGTGACCATGTGGCCAACAACGTCTTTGTAGAGTACCTGCATGAGGGGCGGGTGCAGTTTTTAGCGAACTGGGGCTATACCGAGAAGGATGTCGAAGGGGTGGGGCTGATCATGTCGGAGTTGTGCGTGAAGTATACGCGTCAGGCCTTTTATCCGGATACCTTGCGTTTGGACATGACGGTAGTGAATCCGAGGCCGACGCGTTTCGACCTTTGCTACCGTGGCTACAATAAGAACGGCGAACTGCTGCTCCTGGCCAAGACCGAGATGGCGGCTTTCGATAGCGCCAGCGGGAAGCCGATTCGCCTGCCGGAGGCGTTTTTCGAAAAGATTAAGTAGGCTTTCGGCGCTAGTTTGACCTTTTGCCGCTGGCGCGGGGGAGGAGCGTGCCGCTAGAGTTGGTTGGGTCGATAAAGAGCACCACTAGGCACAGGATCGATACGGCGATGGATCCCCAGAAGTAAAGCGGATCGGAGAGGCAGAGGCTCGGGCGTATGGCGAACGCGAATACGAGTCCAACGATGGCGCCGCCGAAATGGGCATCGTGACCGATATTGCCCATCTTTTTGCGCAGGCCCCAGAAGGAACCGATGAGGTAGACGAGGGCGAAGATGTTACCCGGGATGGCGATCGGAATGAAGAAGAGGCTCACTCCGGTGCCCGGTACGAGGAAGATGGTAGCGAAGATGATGCCGCTGACGCCTCCGGAGGCTCCGAGGGCTGCGTACTGGTGGTGGCGGTGCAGGAAGAGCGAAAGTAGTGAGCCGCCCATTACGGAAAAGACATAGATGACGACGAGTGTTTTCCAGCCATAGATCAGTTCAATGGCGCTTCCGAAGGCGTAGAAGGCGAAGAGGTTGAAGCCCGCGTGCATCCAGTCGGCGTGGATCAGGGCGCTGGAGAGGATGCGGTCCCATTGCCCGTCGACCAGGATTTCGCGAGGTTTGAAGAGGAGGCGTTGCAGGATTTCCGGCTTCGAGAAGGCGATTTGCGTGACGATGGCCGTAAGGGCGCAGAGGGCGATGGTGGCGGGAGCTGTCATGGAATGGGGCTAGACTGGGATTTTGGGTCCGAGGTATTTGGGGCCGCGATTGAGTATCCAGATGTCGAGGACGGTTTTGACGCGTGCGAGTTCTTCGCGAATCAAGGTTTTGGTGGAATGGGAGCGGCGGACTTCGGCGGCGTTGAGGCCGTAGGCTTCGATGCCTTTGCTGCGAGCGATGAATACAGCTCGCTTGTTGTGGAACTCTTGGGACACGACGATGAATTGATTTTGGCCGAATACTTCCTTTGCCCGGATAATGGAGTCGAGAGTGTTGAAGCCCGCGAAGTCGCATACGATGTCTTCAGCTGCGACGCCCTGTTTGATGAGCGCCTTTTTCATTTCCGCGGGCTCGTTGTAGCTAGGGCGCGAGTTGTCGCCGCTGACGATGAGTTTCCTGACTCGGCGGGAGTGGTAGAGCGCGGCGGCTTTCTTGATACGGTTCTCGAAGAACTGGTTTGTTCGACCATTGGAGAGGGTGCTCGAGCAGCCGAGTACGATAGCCGTTCGGCAAAAGGGGAGTTCGGAGGCGGAGTCGGAAAGGTATTGGGTGGAGCTTTTTTCGACGACCGAACGGGCGGCGAGGACGGCAAGGAGGCTTGAAAGGGCGCAGGAAGCGAGGACGAGGAGGATTCTTTTGCGTGTGAGCATTGTTGGGAGTGGAGGGGTTGGAACTCTTCGCTTGCCTAGACGCTGTGTCGAGGAGGATAGTTCCGCCGTGGTGAAATCTGTAACGCTTCTCTTTCTCGCTGTCGTTCTCGCATTGGTGGGGTGCCAGTCCACTGGGTTGGATGGAACGTCGTTTTCGCGGGCTCGGTTTTTCTTGGAGTCGACCTCTCCCAATGGGTATTCGGCTGCGGTAGCGTTGCCGGTGAGCCGGATTGAAATCCCTATCGAGAGCGAGGCCATCGTCTCCGAGTACGACTATCTTTCGATCGAAGTGGTCGATGTGGATCTGGGGCGTTGCCTCGCATTTACCTTGAAGCCGGCGGCGGCCCGTGAGTTTTATCAGATTTCCGTCGGGAACCAAGGGAAGCGCTTGGTACTCGTAGTGAATGGGGAACCGCTGGGGGTTCGTAAGATCAATGGACCGATTGCGGATGGAAGAATTTTCGTGTTCTTGGAGGTGAGCGATGATCGCCTGATGGAACTCGCGAAGAAACTGAAGGAAACTAATTTTGATATTCAAAAGAAGCTTAAGCGCTAGGGCGTGTCTTTTTCTTTTTATTTTTGTATTTGCTAGTTGGGGACATGCTCAGGAAGCGATTCCGCTAGGACCTTATTTTTGGCCGACGCCCAACCCTGCCTTCGTGCAGAACGGCAAGATGGAAGGGGTTTTGCAGCCCACGGTTTCGGGGCGAATCACCTCGGGGCTGTTTGGCTGCGTGCGCAACGACGGTCGCCGTTTTCACGAGGGGCTCGACTTGCGGGCGACGGCCTGGGACCGTCGCAAGGAGGCGACGGACCCGATCTTTGCGTTTGATGCGGGCATCGTTCGCTACGTGAATACGGTTCCCGGAAACAGCAGTTACGGCCGTTATATCGTGATCGAGCATCCGCAGATCGCTCCTGGGTTCATCACTTTGTATGCCCACTTGAGCGCGGTTGAGGCGGGGATTGGCGCCGACGTATCCGTGAAGGGAGGACAGCGTATCGCGTTTATGGGGCGGAGCGCGGGAGGCTATTCGATTCCGCGAAGTCGGGCCCATTTGCATTTCGAGCTAGGCTTTTGGCTGGGGCCGAATTTTCAGAAGTGGTACGACCAGCAGCCTTACGATTCGGAGAACGAGCATGGGGCGTACAATGGCATGAATATCGTTGGCCTTGACGGGTGGGCCCTGTGCGGAGCCCTGCGTCGCGGCGAGGCGGCTGATGTGTGGGAATATCTGATGAGCGAGCAAATCGCAGTGGAGGCCTTTGTCCGCGACACGACGATCCCGGACTTGCTTAAGGTGAATCCGAACCTGATGCAGAACGAGGTGATCCCGCCGGATCACGCCGGCTGGCGGGTGGAGTTGACTTGGTATGGGTTGCCGACGCGTTTCAAGGCTCTGACGGCTGCCGAGATGGAGGGCTTCGAGCGCTGGCTGACGGTGGACGCCCTGCGTCCGGACTTGCTGGAAGGCAATCTGTGCTTGGATCTTGCTCGCGAGAGCGTGTTTGGCGGAGCGGGATCGAAGCTCAATAGCTTGATGAAGCGGATGTTCGTGAAGTAGGGGGGGGCATTCTCTCCTGTTTGCTGAAGCTCTTGCGTCGCGGTCTCAGACTAAAGCTCCGCCCAGCGGAGCAGGCGCAAAAAAAACGCCGCCCCGATTTGGGAGCGACGTTTTTAGGAAAGTCTTGTTTGGAAGCTTAGGCTTCTGGCTTGGTCTTTTTGAGGCCGGAGACGCGGTCGCCAGTCTTCCACTCGCCGCGCTTTTTTAGAAGCTCTACGCGCTCGAAGCGCTTGAGTACGTTTCTCTTGGCGCCGGTAGCGGCGTTGGACTTGTAGCTAGGATGCTGTGACATGGTCGAAAATGGTTCCGGTTAAATGAAGCCGCGGAGGTTGCACACATCATTTGCCCATTTCAAGTACTTTTCTGAAACTTTTTCCGCCTGCAAGCAGACCCACTTGGGCGTATCGTAAGGGTGGCGATCTTCGATGAAGCGTTCTAATTTAGAGAGTGAGCCCTCGAGGGCGTAGATGGCGATGCGGATCTCTTGCTCTTTCTCGACTTTTCCCTGCCAGCGGTAGACCGAGGTCACGGGCGAGTCGATTTGCACGCAGGCGGCGAGCCGGCTCTTGATGATGTCCTCGGCGAGGGATTCCGCCTCGGTCATTTGGGACACCGTGGTGTAGCAGAGGAAGAGGTTGTCGGATTTAGGCATTGTAACAGGGATGCGAAGCTGTGATTCCAAGTGTCGCTGTGGCAGACTGCTGCTGCAAAAGCCGGAATAAGCACTTGACCCACCTTGGCAGCAAGGTAAAAGGGCGGATTCCATTAATAAGGAGGCAGCTTTGAGAGAAGATTATATTAAAGAAGCACGTAAGGTCATCAAGGACCCAAACATCCTGATTAACGTCGTATCACGCCGCGTTAAACAGCTACGCCACGGCAACCGCCCGTTGGTCGAATCGCTCGAGAAGCTGAATCCCGAGGATATCGCCCTGCGCGAAATCATCGAGGGCAAGATCAGCTACGAGCTCGCCGAGTAGTTGGCGCTTGAGGCGGGCGTACCAGTGCTCTCGCAACACTTTCACAGAGCGCGGTAGACATTGTCCGCCGCGCCCTTTTTATATCTGGACCACGAGAATTTCCTGAGATGGCAGGCAAAAACAAAAAAGGCGGCAAGGGCTCGAGCCCGCACGACATTCGCAACTCCAAGGTGCGTCGCGACTACGAAGTCGAGGACACGTTCGAAGCGGGGATCGTGTTGACGGGTACCGAGGTGAAGTCGATCCGCGCCGGCAAGGCTCAGATCTCCGACGGTTTTTGCAGGTTCCACAAGGGCGAGTTCTTTATCTACGGTATCCATATCGACGAATACGCGTTCGGGAACATCAACAACCATGTGGTTCGTCGCGAGCGCAAGCTCCTGCTCAAGAAGTCGGAGCTCAAGAAGATCGAGCGCGCCCTGGAGGCGGGCGGCAAGGCGGCGATCCCGACGCGCATGTATTTCAAGGAGGCGCTCATCAAGGTCGAGATCGGCATCTGCACGGGTAAAAAGCTCTTTGACAAGAGAGAGGACCTGAAGAAGAAAGCGCAGATGCTGGACATTGATCGCACGATGAAAGCGTTCCGTGTCCGCTAGCTAGATTCGAAGCCCAAGCCTTTTTCCTCTATTCCGTCGTATGCCATCCCTTTCACGCGTAATCTGCAAAGTTCCCGGAAGCACCTCCAACTGTGGTTCTGGCTTTGATACTCTGGGAATGGCGGTGGCCTTGTTCAACGAGATTGCGGTGGAGCGAGCGGATTCCGCGGGCGACGATTCCTTTGGCCCGGACATTTATCCGCTTAGCGAAATGGCCCGCGACACGGTAGCCCGATTTTTCGAAGAGAGCGGAATCGAGGCGTTTGAAGTGAGGATCCGGATACGCGGCGATGTGCCGCAAGCTCGAGGGTTGGGGTCGAGCGTCACGGTCCGCGGCGGCATTTTGGGTGGGCTTTCCGCCTTGTCGGGAGCGGACTGGGAGAAGGAAAAGCTGGTCGAAGTGATCACCGCGCTCGAGGGGCATCCAGACAATGCGAGCGCTTCGATTTTGGGCGGGTTTACCGTTTCCCGTTTTTTAGATAGTCCGGCGAAGGTCGAGGCGATCAACAAGATCGAAGTGAGCGAGGATTTGCGCTTGGTCGTCGTTTCGCCGGAATTCGAGGTTCTGACTTCTGCTTCGCGCGGCGTTTTGCCGGAGTCATTGGGCTTTGCCTCGGTGATTTCCAGCATCAACAGCGTTTCCTGCGTGGTGGCGGCTCTGGCTTCGGGGCAGTACGATGGGCTTTCCGATGCGGTGCACGACAGCGTGCACGAGCCGTATCGCTTGAAGAATATTCCGGGGGCTTCGGCTGCGATTGCCGCAGGCATTTCCGCGGGCGCGTACACCGGTTGGTTGAGCGGGAGCGGATCGAGCGTTTTGTGCGCCTGTTCCGCAGAGGTTTCGGAGCCGGTCATGGAGGCGATGCGCGCTGCGTTTAGCGACGCAGGGCTCGAGAGCGTCGGTCGCGACTTGAGCGCGGACAATACGGGACTTCAGATTTCTCTCTGTGAGTAAGCCGCTGCTGCACGTCGTTCTCTTTCAGCCGGAGATTCCCCAAAACACTGGGAATATCGGGCGTACTTGCGCGATCACCGAATCGCGCTTGCACCTCATCCATCCGCTTGGCTTTGAAATCAAGGACAAGCATTTGAAGCGCTCGGGCATGGACTATTGGAAGTCGCTCGACGTGCACCACCACGAGAACTGGGAAGCCTTCAAGGCGAGCGATGCTGGCCCGAAGCGTTTGTTCTTGTTTTCGACGAAGTCGAGCCAATTGTATTGGGACATTAAATACGAGGATGGAGACGGATTGCTGTTCGGAAACGAGGGCTACGGAGCTCCCGATTGGCTTCATGGGGAGATAGGCGAGGACCGGCGCTTGAACATTCCGCATTACAACAAAAGCCTGCGATCCTTGAACTTGGCGACTTCGGCTGGGGTGGCTGTTTTTGAGGTGATGCGGCAATTGCGAGGAAGCCCTTAGCGATGAGCGCAGCGAAGGTCTTGATCTTGATGACCTCGCCGCTCGACAAGATCGTCCATGCTCTAAGGGTGGTCGAATCGATCAAGCTTCAGCACCCGGACCTGGAGGTGACGTGGGTCGTGCGACGATTTTACGAACCCTTGGTGGCTGCCTTCGATTTCGTGGATCGAACCATCGTTTTCCGCCGCAGCGAGGCGATCGCGAGTTTCGCCAGTTTGGTGCGTGAGATTCGCCAGGACCGTTATGACTTCGTTCTGGATTTCGAGGGCTATGCGAGGACGGGGGCGATGTGTTTCTTTGCTAAAGGCGGGCGGAAGATTGGGCTGCATTCGGCCCGAGAGGGAGCATCGATCTGTTACAGCGAGGTCATTTCGAAGAGCTTGGAGGATAGGCGCCACCTTGTGGAGCGATTCCAGGATTTTGGCTCGGTCTTTGGCTTGAAGCCCAAGCTGAGCGAGTGCCTGCCGTTGCCGAGCGAGGCGCAGTTGCCGGAGGCGGTGCGCGAGATCCTGCTGGCGAAGCGACGGATGGTGTGCCTTTTCCCAGGGCGTTTCAAGATGGAGCGATCCTGGCCTAGGATGTTGGAGCTGGCATCGCGATTGGTCGCCGATCGCGGCGATGTTGCGGTTTTGGTTTTGGGGATGGTTCCTTCTGTAGTGGGCGACTCACTACCGGAGCGAGTGTATGACTTGCAGGAGAGGTACGCTTGGTCGGAGCTGTGCGCGACCATCGCTGCGTCCCGGCTTGTGGTTGCGAACGACAATGGCCCGTCGCATTTGGCGGGAGCTTTGGGCACGATGAACCTGACCTTGTACAGCTACGTTTCGCCGGAGGTTCGCGGCGCGTATCCCACCGGCGAGGCGGGCAATGCAATTTTGCGAGCGCCCGAGGGGGACGTGGCGAAGCTGGGAATCGACGCCGTTTACGCGGAGGTGGAAAAGCTACTCGCTCTCTGAGCTGGCTTGACTCTGCCGTCTGGGTGCCGATAAGGCGTGGTCTTGTTTTTCGAATAGATAGCTCACTCGAAAAGCGAAGTTCCTAGCCCTATCGAAGATGATCGATCCGAAACTCCTCAGAGAAAACCCAGACGCGGTTCGCGCGGGTATCGCAAAAAAGCGCATCAAGTGCGACCTCGACGCTATTCTCGCGCTCGACGAAAAGCGTCGCGCCCTCATCTCGGAAGCGGAGTCGCTTCGCGCTAAGCAGAAGTCTGCTAACAATGACATGGCCCAGCTTCCCAAGGGGAGCCCGGAGTTCATCGCAAAGGTGCAGGAGATGAAGGCTGTCTCAGCCGAAGTGAAGGCAGCCGACGCCGCGCTGAGCGCGATCGAAGCCGAGTGGAACGAGAGCCTTCTCAATATCCCGAATCTGCCGGACGAGAGCGTGCCGGAAGGTAAGGACGAGTCCGAGAACGTGGTTGTGCGCGAGCATGGCGAAGTCCCGGCCGACGCCGACTACCAGAAGGCGCACTACGATATCGATTGGATCGAGCAGATCTTGGATCTTCGCCGGGGAGCGAAAGTCAGTGGCGCCGGATTCCCGTTTTTTGTTGGCGATGGAGCGAAGTTGGCTCGTGGCCTGATCAACTTTTTCCTCAACGAGGGCAGCGATGCGGGATTCCAGGAAATCGGCGTTCCGTTCCTCGTGAACGCGGAAAGCGCGACGGCGACCGGTCAGCTTCCGGACAAGGAAGGCCAGATGTACCAGACGGTTGAGGATGGTCTCTATGCCATCCCAACTGCAGAGGTTCCGCTGACTAATTTCTTCCGCGACGAAATCATCGATGAAGCGGACCTGCCGATCTATCGTTGCGGGCATTCCGCTTGCTTCCGCCGCGAAGCCGGGAGCCATGGCAAGGAAGTACGTGGCCTCAATCGCGTTCACCAGTTCGACAAGGTGGAGCTCCTCAAGTGGGTGAAGCCGGAAACGAGCATGGACGAGCTGGAGTCGCTTCGTGCATACGCGGAAAGCTTGCTCGAAAAGCTCGGTCTACCGTTCCGCACGCTGCTGATGTGCGGCGGAGATATGGGCTTCACCAATTGCAAGCAGTACGATCTCGAAGTGTATGCGGCGGGCCAAAAGCGTTGGCTGGAAGTTTCCAGCTGCAGCAACTTTGGCTCCTTCCAGGCGCGTCGGGCTAAGATCCGTTACCGCAACGCGGAAACCGGCAAGCCGGAGATTCTCCATACCTTGAACGGTTCGGGGCTGGCGGTGCCGCGGGTTTTCGTGGCGATCATCGAAAACGGTTTGCAGGAAGATGGACGTATCCGTCTCCCGGATGCGCTGGTGCCGTACGTCGGCAAGCAGTTCATCGAAAAGCTCTAATTTGGGAAGCGAGGCGTATTGGATTGGGAAGAGGCAGCTCGTCGGCTCGAGTCGAGATTAGACCTCTCTCGGATTCCTAGGAGTGTTGCAGCGAAGCTCGATTCTCTGGACACGGTCTACGTCGCGTGCTCGGGCGGAGCGGATTCCGTTTTTGCGCTTCTCCAATTGCGTGCCTACCTTGCTCAGCGGAGCAGGGAAGGCGCCTTGCGCGTCCTGCACTTCGACCACGCCTTGCGCGGAGAGGCGTCAGCTGCGGACGCGAAGTTCGTAGGAGAATTGTGCTGCGATCTTCGTATCCAGTTCAAGGATGCGAAGGCCCGATGGCCTGGCGGGGAGGGGATGGTCAGCGAAGCCAAGGCTCGCGAGGCTCGGTTTTCCTTCTTCAAGGAGGCAAGCGGGGCGAGTTTTGAGCGGCCCGCTTGGATCGCGACCGGTCACCATGCCGATGACGTTGTGGAAACGATGCTGATGAGGCTGTCGCGCGGCGCGGGCTTGCAAGGGCTCTCTGCTCCGCGGGAGGTTTCCACGGCGGGTGGTGGACTTGCGTTCCTGAGGCCCGCGCTCGACTGGGGGCGAGATGAGATTCGAACGGAGTTGGAGGAATGCGGGATCCCGTGGCGCGAGGATGAGACCAACGAATCGAATTCGAACTACCGGGCCCGGCTGAGATCGCAGGCAGTTCCCGCTTGGGAGGCGGCTGCGGATCGTCCGATTCGCCCTGGGGTCGCCCGAAGCCGGCGAATGTTGGCTGAAGATGCCGCGGCTCTCGATTATGCTGCGGCTCATTTTTGGAAATCCGCATGGAGCGGGTCGCGGCAAGCTTTGAAGCGAGAAGTTGTGGCAAGCTTGCCACAGGGGATTTGCCGTCGCCTTTTAATGGCTTTTCCGGAGTCCGCTAAGGTCGCGGCCGATGCCATGGAGCTGGCCTTGGAAGCGATTCGCTCCGGCGAGGACTTGAAGCTCGAAGTGGGCAAGGGGCTGTTTTTTGAGTTTTCGGGTGACTGGCTGAGGTTGCGGAGAACGAGCGATGAGCTGGTTGCTGGCGGATGGGACGGTTTTGCGCTACCTTTAGGCTCGATAGCGTATCTGCCCGACGGCTCACGGCTCAGTTGCGAGCGGGTCTTGCTGAGTGAAGCGCTTCTGGAAAAAATCGTTTCTGGCAGTAACGAGGACAGGCGAATCGTGTACTTGGACGCAGCAGGGAACCCGCCACCTCGAGTGTGGGTCCGCACAAGAGTTCGGGGTGACGCATTCAAGCCGCTCGGCAAATCGTCGCCAAAGAAGCTGAAGAATTTGTTCATTGACCGTAAGATTGACCGAAAGGAAAGAGACCGTTTGCCGGTTTTCGTTTGTGAGGAGTTTGGTATCCTTTGGGTGCCAGGAATTCCGCCGAATGCCGACAGGAAGCTGGGTTTTGGCTCCGAAGCCGCCTTGCGATTGACTTACGATAGATGAGACTCAACCTACACGTCTCCATTAGAATTTAATGCCCGATAAAAACAGTTCCAACCGACGCGGCCCCATGAAAGGTGGACCCGAGCGTTTTCAACCCAAGGTTATCATTTTCTGGGTGGTCCTCATCGCTTTGATGCTGATCATCTGGCAGAACTCCACCGATACCGGCGAAGTCGAAACCCTGCCCGTAACCAAGGTCATCGAAATGACCCAGCAAAACCGCGTTCTCGCGGGCAAGATCGCTCCCATGGCCAATGGCGGCATGGATTGGTATGAGATCGGAGGCACCATAGAGATTCCGACGACCGACGAAACCGGCGCCGAGGTTATTGCCAATCGAGGATTCGTGGCCCGGGGCCGGCTTTCCGAGGCAAACTACGAGATCCTGCAGTCGAGCGGGGTGTTCAAGGAAACGAGCCCGAACACCTTCCTGCCTCAGCTCCTTGCAGGCATCATTCCGTTTCTCTTGGTTATCGGCCTGCTTTACTTCCTGTTCGTTCGCCAATTGCGCATGGCGGGCAAGGGCGCTCTCAGCTTCGGCAAGAGCAAGGCTAAGCTGCTGACGCGCGACAAGGATAAGATCACCTTCGCCAACGTAGCAGGCTGCGACGAAGCGAAAGAGGAGGTCAGCGAGGTTATCGACTTTCTTAAGGACCCAAAGCGTTTTCAGCGTATGGGCGGCAAGATTCCGAAGGGAATCCTTATGGTAGGCCCTCCGGGCACTGGTAAGACCTTGCTCGCAAAGGCTGTCGCCGGCGAAGCGGACGTACCCTTTTTCTCCATTAGCGGTTCCGATTTCGTAGAAATGTTCGTGGGCGTTGGTGCCAGCCGCGTGCGCGACATGTTTGAACAAGGTCGTAAGAGCGCTCCCTGTTTGATCTTCGTTGATGAAATCGACGCAGTCGGTCGCCAGCGCGGAGCGGGTCTCGGCGGTGGTAACGACGAGCGCGAGCAGACTTTGAACTCGCTCCTCGTCGAGATGGACGGTTTCGACACGACGGAAGGCGTAATCATAATCGCAGCGACGAATCGCGCGGACGTCTTGGACAAGGCTTTGCTTCGCCCAGGCCGCTTCGATAGGCAGGTCGTAGTGGGACTTCCGGACCTTCGCGGTCGCGAGGAGATTCTCAAGGTTCACGCCAAGAAGATCCGCCTCAGCGAAGAGGTCGACCTCTCCGCGATTGCGCGTGTGACTCCAGGATTCGCTGGCGCGGATCTCGCAAACCTTCTCAACGAAGGCGCTTTGACAGCAGCTCGCAAGGGCAAGGACAAGGTGGAGTCCATCGATATGGACGAGGCTCGGGACAAGATTTCATTTGGCCGCGAACGCCGTCGGGTAGTGGACGAGGATGATCTACGGTCCACCGCTTACCACGAGGCAGGGCACGCGATGGTTCGCGTACTTCTCGCTGACAAGGATGTGCGTTTGCACAAGGTGACGATCTTGCCGCGTGGAGGAACGTTGGGCATGGCGATGATGGCTCCTACCAAGGACAGCCTCGGCATGTCCAAGAAGCAGCTTGAGGATTACATCGCGGTTTGCATGGCCGGCCGCCTCGCCGAGGAGATTATCACCGGTGACTACAGTACGGGAGCGGTTGCGGACATTTCGCAGGCTACCAAGTCGGCGCGTGACATGGTTTGCCGTTACGGCATGAGCAAGCTCGGTCCGATTTCCTTTGGCGAAAACCAGGATCAAGTGTTCCTAGGCCGTGACATCAACCGCACTCAAGATCACAGCGAAAGCACTGCGGAACGTATCGACGAAGCGGTCAGCGAGATTATCCACGAGCAGTTCGAGCGAGCTCGCAAGATGATCGAGGAACGTAAGGAGGCTTTGGTTACCATCGCGGAAGCGTTGCTCCAGTACGAAACTATCGATGGCAAGCACGTCGAAGAGATCTTGGAGCACGGGAAATCCGCTCGGAAGTAGTTTCATCCAAGACGGAGCTCGACGAAAAGCGGGAAGCCGAAGAGAAGGCCGCTGAAAAGTCCGTTAAGAAAAAGACGAAGGAAGGCATTTCTCCGCCAGCCGTTGATGGAGCCCCATCTATTGCCTAGACGAATCGGATTCATAACATCTTTTAATCAGACAGTGGCGAGTTGCTCGCCGCTGTCTTTTTCGTTTTAAAGCTCTCTCCTCATGTCCCTCAAATTTTCCCAATTAGGTGCGCGTCAAACGGAATCCGACATTGCTCGGCTGATGACAGTGGCGTTGCAACGACCTGAATTGCTCAGCTTGGCGGCTGGCTTTACCGACAACCAAACGCTGCCACTCGCGGAGTTGACCGAGATTGCGGTGCAGCTTGGTGAAGACGGGGACCGCTCCGTTTTGCAGTACGGGGCGAATCAAGGGAACCCGAAGCTTCGCCAGTTGATGTCGGAGCGGCTCCAGTCCCAAGACGGAGTGGGGGTTGCTTACGACCCTGCACGTTCCTTTGTGACGAATGGCTCCCAACAAGCGCTCTATCTCGCGGTTCAGACCTTGTGCGATGCAGGGGATATCGTCTTGGTAGAGCAACCGACCTATTTCGTGTTCCTAGAGATGCTACGCGGCCTTGGGGTGGAAGCCGTTTCGATGCCGATGCTCAGTACTGGGGATGTCGATACCGTTGCCCTCGAATCCATGCTGGATGGGTTTGCGGCGGAGGGAAAAATTGAACGGGTGAAAGCGTTGTATCTCGTTAGCTACTACGCAAACCCAAGCGGGCACAGCGTCTCGTGCTCTTGTAAGCGGGCAATCCTCAAGTTGCTGGCCCGCTTCGATGGGGCGATTGCGCTGTTCGAAGATGCGGCTTATCGCGAGCTCTACTACAAGGAAGCGTTCGATTCGGAGAGCGTGGTTGCTTTATCGAAAGAGGGAAATGCGGTTCCGATCTTTTATACCACCACATTGACCAAGCCTTTTGCGACTGGATTGAAGGTAGGCTTCGGGTACTGCACTCATCAGGATTGGTTGGCTCGAATGATGGCGATCAAGGGGCAGCAAGACTTTGGAACGGCCAATTACAACCAGGCTCTCCTCACCAAGTCGCTGGAAACCGGTTTGTTCGATCGGCACCTGCAGGTCCTGCGGGCCTCGTATTGCGAAAAGATGCAAGTCTTGAATCGGAGCTTGAAACCGATCCTTGTTGGCTTGGGGTGGACCTGGGAGCAGCCGGAAGGAGGGCTCTACCTTTGGCTTACCGCGCCCAATGGCCTCGAAACCGGATTCGACTCCGACTTTCATGAAGCCGCGCTCGAAGCGGGAATCCTCTACGTGCCGGGCGAGCTCTGCAATGCGGAGGGCAAGCCGCGCGACCGTATTCGCCTCAGCTTCGGCGTGCTCGACCCCAAGGATCTGGAAATCGCAGCCGATCGATTCTGCCTCGCCGCGAGCCGCTTCGCTCCCTCTCAAATTTCCTGAAAACACAGTTGACTGGAGCCCGCGTTTTCGAAATCAACTTTAAACATCCTTAACTTTACTAAGATATGCAAGATTACTCAGTAACGCATTTGAAACAGCTTGAAAGCGAAGCGATCTACATCCTTCGCGAGACGGCCGCCCAGTTCGAGCGTCCGGTGCTCATGTTCTCCGGGGGCAAGGACTCCATCGTGATGACGCATCTTGCGATGAAGGCTTTCTGGCCAGCGAAGATCCCTTTCCCGCTGCTGCACGTGGACACCGGCCATAATTTCCCGGAAACCATAACCTACCGCGACGACCTCGTGGAGAAGTTGGGTGCGAACCTCGTCGTCGCTTCCGTGGAGGAGGCGATCAAGGATGGTCGCGTGGTAGAGGAGAAGGGGCCAAATGCCTCCCGTAATATGCTGCAGATCCAGACACTGCTCGACGCGCTCGAGGAAGGCCAGTACGACGCCGCCATGGGCGGAGCCCGCCGCGACGAGGAAAAGGCCCGCGCCAAGGAGCGCTTCTTCTCGCACCGCGACGAGTTCGGACAGTGGGACCCGAAGAACCAGCGTCCCGAGCTCTGGAACATTTTCAACGGTCGCATGGCTCACGGTGAGCACTTCCGCGTATTCCCGCTTTCCAACTGGACCGAGATGGACGTCTGGCAGTACATGAAGCACGAGAACATCGAGCTGCCGAGCCTCTACTACGCTCACGAGCGCGAGGTCGTCGTACGCAACGGGACGATTCTCGCTGTTTCCGAGTTCGTGCAGCCGCGTGACGGGGAGACGGTCGAGAAGAAGCAGATCCGTTTCCGTACCATGGGTGATGCCACCATCACCGGCGCCGTCGAATCCGACGCGGACACGATGGACAAAATCATCGAGGAAGTGGCAGCCGCCCGCCAGACCGAACGCGGCAATCGCGCGGACGACAAGCGCAGCGAAAGCGCGATGGAAGACCGCAAGAAGGCAGGCTACTTTTGATCCACGGCATCGTAACCAAACTTTAATTACAAATTTCCCAAAACTATGAGCACTGAAAACAGCTCTCCGGAAA
>JBNKSG010000024.1:0-28954 GCA_050297195.1 Opitutaceae bacterium
AACCACCCCTGGCGTGATCGCCCTCTCAGACGTGCACGATAGCCACAGCCCACAAGACCCCACGGAGTGGATACACGCTTCCTACCAAGCGCTTTGCGACGACAAGAGCATCGGAAAGCTCATTCGCTCCAAGATCTGGAGACTCGCATTTAAGCCGATCCAATGAGCTCTGATTCCATAGCGTATCACGAAACTGGATACTGCGAATTTCCAGCGGAGCTGGAACAAGTCGCGGAAGTATCCTCCTTGCTCAAAAGCTTCTGCCAGCGCCATTGCCTAGACGAAACGCTATGGCCGCAACTTGACCTCGCGATCTGCGAGTGCCTGAACAACGCGGTCGAACACGGCTGCGAAGAAGACGCCTCCCTTATCGTCAAAGTAAAATGGTCCTGGATCGACGAACGGCTCATCGTGGAAGTCGAAGATCCCGGCCCCTATTTCGAACCGGCAAGTGACGCGAGCCTACCCGACGACCCGACATCCGAATCCGGTCGCGGCTACTTCATCATCCAATCGATAGCCGAATCCTTCTCCGCAGAAAAGACCGACTACGGCCACAAGGTCACCCTTCGCTTCGCGACCCACACCGCATCGGACATCCTCGTCAAAACCGAGGAGATGTTCTCCATGCTGCAAAACCTTTCCAACGATCTCAACCTCGCCTACGCCGAGAGAGACATCATCGCCGGCCTCGCCCACGACCTCACCAACTGCCCCGCGATCGAGACCTTTATCGACAAGAGCATGCAACGCCTGCGCGGGATCGTAGATATTACCCAAGCCAACGTCTGGACCCTCCAGTCCGACGGCAGCCTCGAGAACGCTTACCACGAAGGCAACACCCAGCTCGAAATACGCGAAGCAGTCATTGCCCGCGACCAAGCCTGCGCGTGTACCACCGTCATCGCTTCGGAAAAGGAGCTTTGCATCGAATACTGCGGCCACCTCGACAGCACAGATCCCCTGTATGAAAATTCTGGATGCGCGATCGTGCTACCCATCCTCTACCAAAGGGACTGCCTCGGCACCGTCGCGCTACACGCAAGCGACCACAGCAAGAATTCGCTCTTCGAGACCGCCCTCCCGCTCGCCCGTACTTTCGCCCAATTCCTAGGTCTCGCCTACACCAGCGCAAAAACCTTCCGCCATCGGGAAGAACACGAGCGCTCGCAAACACAGTTGCAAGTCGCAGCCGAGATCCAGCAATCACTCCTTCCCTCTTCGTATCCAAGCAACCAATACTGCCGTTCCACTGGACGCTGCGTCGCCGCCATGGCCGTCGGCGGAGACTACGTGGACGCCATCGAGATTCGGGACGCAGGGCTCTTGATCGTCATCGCCGACGTCATGGGCAAGGGCGTCCCTGCCGCCCTACTGGCCACCATTTTCCGAACCGCGATTCGCTCGCGACTCAATCTCGCCGAAACGCCAGGTTGGTTGCTCGCCAAGATCAACAAGCAAATCTACGACGAGCTTGGGCACCTCAACATGTTCATCACCGCCCAGGCAGCTTTCCTCTCCTACGAAAAGAAGGTTTTGAAGCTAGCCAGCGCCGGACACTGCCCCGCGATTCTTCTCGATTCGGAAACCAACAAGACCGAACTCCTCGAAGCCGAAGGCTTGCCGCTCGGCATCGATCCCAGCGACCTTTACGAAGAGAACCTCATCCAGCTCTCCGACTCCTCCAAGGTGCTCTTCATCACCGACGGCTTCTACGAAGCGGAAAACCCGAAAGGCGACATGCTTGGCATGGAACGCCTCATCAAGGCCGTTCCCGAGATTTGGAAAGACGGAATCGAGTCCGTCCCCCAAAAAGTGTTCGGCGTCGTGGAAGATTTCGCCAACGGCCGCTCCGCAACCGACGACCAGACCATGATGGCCCTGGAAATCCTCTAGCGCCTCGAGTGTTCCGAACCCATTCGTTCCGCGATTCGCGATAGCTCAACGCCTAGGCTATCCTCAGACAAACGGATCGGATCCAAGGCTTCCACCAACACCGACAAAAAGCGCTTCGCCTCATCCTCCGAGAAGGCCTTGCCCGCAAGCGGCAATTGCATGAGTCCCGCAGGGATGCGTCGCTTTCGCAGCGCCAAACCATGCATCATCCGGTAGCAGGCGTAGTTCGCCAACGCCATGCCGGCGGAGTGCGAAGGTGTCGCCGTGAATTTTTGGGCCGTCAGCCTACTGGCCAATTCCCGATAGGGCAGCGTCGTCCAATACCCGGGGTCCCCCTCGGCTTCGATCACTTTCCCCCGCGGACGACGCCCAATCGCATCCTTCTGCGAAACATCCGTCTCGTTGATGGCAATTCGCTCGATGGCAACAGTATCGCCCACCTTTTCGGAGAAAAGCGCGATCGCGTCCCAAGGATGATCGAGCACGGCATCGAGCGGCTTGAAGCAGTCGTCCCAACGGGGCGGCAAAGTGAGGGACTCGACGTTGTGCCCCTCCAAATCGCCGGCCGCAAAACTCGTAACACTCTGGCAGGCAAGCGACTGAGCCCCACCATCTATCGTTTCAAGTCCAACCAATAGTAAATTCATAGGCCCATAACAGTAGTGGAAATGCCGGCTAGGTCAAAGTCCACTCGGCAATTAGAACCGATTTTACTCAGCCAACCCACAAGGTGCCTTTTGCGACCTGCCACGCTCAATCAAAGGTGAGCCGATCCATCCGACTGTCTTGATAAACAAGAGCTTAGGACCAAGGGTTCTCGACTTCAACCGCCTCGGGCATCTTTCGGTAGAAGCTACGCTTCTTTCCGACTCCTCCCACGCATTGGCTGCCGGTCAAGCTCTCCACCTCAGAGCTCAAGGCTTCGATCTGGGTACGATCCGCCTTGAAGGCGATCTTGATGAGCTCGTCCTTCTCGAAAGCCTTCCGAAGTTCCGCGACCACAGACTCAGCCAAGCCGTTTTTTCCCACGTGCAATGCGGGCTTCAAACGCTGTGCGTAACCACGAAGCTCTGACTTTTCCTTGCTGCTAAGCGAATTCATGCAGCTCTCTTGCGAAGCTCTGACTCGAATGTCAATCGAGAGATAGCTCGGAACGCGCCCGGTTCAGGCTCTCTTCCAAGCGCTCCAAGGTGAGCGGCTTGGACAGGTAGTCGTTCATCCCAGACTGGATGCAACGCTCCTTGTCCCCCTGCAGGGCATGCGCCGTAACGGCGATGATATAAGCGCCTGAACTCTGGTCCCCAGCTTCGCCTTCGCGAATCATACGTGTCGTCTCCATCCCGTTGATGGGAGCCATGCGCACGTCCATCAACACGATATGGAACTCGCCGCTCTTCATCTTCTTAAGAGCGTCCACACCATTGGTAACTGTCTCCGCCTTGTATCCAAGGTGCTGCGACAGCTTTGAGGTGATCAGCAAGTTATTGGGGTTATCATCCACTACCAAGAGCCTCACAGGAGCATTTTCCTTAGAGTCTGCAGTAGCGGTTTTTTCAGACAATTTCATAGTTTCCTTCTCCACAACGTTCACCTTCGCGTTGGAAGGCTTACTTCTTGGACTTTTACAGGGCAAATGTATTTCTAAAGCAAATACGCTACCCTTATCAAGCTCCGTTCTCTCAATCCAGATATCTCCTCGCATCGCTTCGCACAAGCGCTTACAAATCGCCAAACCCAAGCCCGTTCCTTCGTAGTTGTCTTCCCCTCGGGCATGCGCCTGAGCAAAGGGACAAAAAAGGGAGCGGATTCGATCCGGAGCGATCCCGATCCCCGTGTCCTCAACCCTGACTCGCAAACACAGGTGCCCCGGATACTCGCTGCTCGTGGTCGAAGCGGTGAGCGAGATCTCTCCTTCCCGAGTGAACTTATAAGCGTTGCTCAAGAGATTGATCAATATCTGCTTCACGCGCGTCTCGTCCCCCAGCAAGGTCTCGGAGCTTACCCGATCGCTGTCGATCTTGAACTTGATCGCCTCGTTTCGCACCTTCGTGCCCAAGATGGCTTGGACCTCTACAAAAACACCCGCTAGATCCATTTCCTCGCACGCGAGCTCCAGATGTCCCGAATCGACTTTCGAATAGTCCAGGACCTGACCGATAAGCTCGATGAGCAGCTTACCGCTATGATTGACGGCATCCACGTACTCCGACTGTTCGCGAGTCAGCCGCGTATTCGACAGCAGGTCGCAAAAGCCGATCACCGCATTCATCGGAGTGCGGATCTCGTGAGACATGTTCGCCAAAAAATCGGACTTCGCCCGACTCTCTGCCTTCCCGATCTCGATCTCCGCCTTGGCCGCGCGCAACGCCACTTCCAGCTGCCGATTTGCCTTGGCCAAGTCCTGAAAAAGGTCCCGCATTTCAGACAGCTTCGAATGCTCACTCTCGGAGTCTCTCTCGGAAGCGCTTCCGCAAGTCCGGAGCGATCCCACCACGACGCCCGATACTGCCCCGTCTGAGCGGAGCTCAGGCATGAAGACGACCGATCGCTGCGACTGCTCGAAGCCGCGCAAGCTGACGTTCAAAAAACTCGCCGACCCCTTAATGGCGAACACCCAGGCATTGAAGAAACCTTCGCTGTAATCAGCGGACAAGTTGAAGAAGTCGCTAGCCTGGCGGGCGGTCCTCAGCAGTCCTGTATCTGCCCAACGCTCCCGCAATACTTCGGAACACGACTGCAAGCGCCCGTTGACGTCGAACTGGATCCAGTCCTCGTAGAGAGTGTCGAGATTTCGCTCTGGTGAATTGGAGAGCATGCGGTCTGTGAGTAAAAGATAACTTGAAGCAAGAGACGAGAACTATACGCGGAAACCCAGCTGCTAACAAACGAGTGCTCGCCTCAAGGTCAAATTTACAAGGATATTTATAAATATACCTACGTGAATTAGGTCTGCGATCGCGCAATTCGCGCCCCCATTCCAGCGAAGCTACGCTTTTTTACCTTTATGCGCCACAGCCCACATCCTCAGCAGGTACTCCGAAAGGTTGAGCATGCTCAGCTTACCCATACCTCCTCCTACCACGTTCGCAAAGGCCGATTCATGGCGAGAACGTTCCTCGAAGTACTCCCAAAGCTCGGCATTCAAAATCAGCGCCGCAGTCTCCCGGCGGCGGTTCGTCGCCGCAACCTCAACCACGCGATCAAACCAAAAACGACGCTCCTCCGGCAAGGACTCGATGTAGTCGTAAAGTAGCTGCTCGTATCGGTTTAGGCTCATTTTCAATAGCGGTGCCAAGGAGCGGAGCCGCTGGCAACATTTTTGTCGAAAACAGTATCCGCTCCTCAAATACACTTAACGCAACTTACGTTCGCTCAGTCCATTAACCACTCGCATGTCTTCCACGAACTGGCGCGTAAAGCTGATCAGCTGCGCCGCGTCTTCATCGGACAAGTGGAGTTTCTTGAAATCGAAGCGCAGCAGCTTCCCCCGCACCAAGGCGTAGGTCATGGTCTCAATCATCGGCTGGCGGATCTCCTCCCTGTTGGTTTGGAAGACGAACTCTGAAACCGCAATGTAAGTGACCATGTCCGGCTCGTCGATCGCGCGAAACCAATAGCCATTTTGGAATTCCTTCACGCGTTCGTCATTCCCCTTCTTGAAGGCGATGTAGTCGTCGAACTCCCAAAAGTCCTCGCGGTCCAAGCTCTTGCGTCGCTCTGCGACGATCCGCTCCTTCACCAGCTCCTTCACCGGCGCGAAAGCTTCCTCCGTCATCGAAGTAAAGGCGTACTCTTGCGGCACCCAAATCAGCCCGAAGTTATTCACGTACTTCGAACGAGTCGAACGCACGAAGTCCCGATTGGTGATCGGCAACACCAAGAGCTCCCCGGGCACCCCCATCTGGGCTTGCGCCCGGTAAAAGTCGGACGAGGCCTTGATCCCCTCCCAGCCATGATAGGCCGGAACCCTCAGCTTCAGAGCCCCCGCTCGGATCGTCCACTCGTCGAAGTAGGCAATGCCATGGCGGTAGATCGGATCGATCGCCCTCAGCGCCGAGCGGCGACGCAAGCGAGCGCCCTGGTTCTGCGACCGCTCGTTCACTCCACGCTTCTCCGCATCCTGAGCGACCCGAGCCAAGGCAGCCTCCGCAGCTTCTGCCATAGGATCCTCTTGCGGATCCTGGGCCCGCACCCACGGAGCCAAAACCAACACGACTCCCCCCATCGCGATCGCTCGCCTACGCCATTCCCTGAATCGTTCCCTCATCACTCGAAGAACATGAGACGGTGCAGCAGCGCGGATTGTCAACGCGGAGATTCTTTGGTTTCGAGAGATCATCCTAGGGGCATCCCGTAAAGTCGGTCGAGGGCCAAAAAAGCTTGTCCGGAGCCCCAGTTTCTGGATCCTTCGAACCATGTAAAAAAGCTGTAAGAGGGCCGTTAGAACGACCCCTCAGCGACACAGTCGCAAGGCAGCAAGTTCCTAATTTCCTATAGTTGATGTTAGTGGCCGGTCCGGGAGGGCCGGCCTACTTCGTTTCTAGCCCCCACAACTGTCAAAAACTGGGTAATCCCGTAAAAACCCGCGTTTTAGAGATTAGGAAAACCACGGTTTGCGCCGAATAAGAAGGCGCAGGCAAAAGCCGCCGATCGCCACCGCGATCGATGAAATAATTTAGACTCTTAGTTGGTTGGTTAACTACAAAAGGCGCTCGAACGTAAGTTCGGGCGCCCTTTTTGTTGAAAGGCAAACAGAGCTGCGACCGCCTCGACGACAACCGCGCTCATGCAATCTAGCGCATGCTGGCAAAGGTCTGGGCGAGCAACTCCTTGTCGGACTTGCGCCCCACCTTTTCGCGGGTCGCCTCGATCAGGTCCTTCTCCAACTTGTTCTTGGTCGGCTGATGCGTCTCGTAATAAACGCCGAACTTCCCCGGCCAAGGCTCCTCCGCCAAGGCCAAGGCCGCCGCCATGTCCGAAACATCGTGGGCAGACTCGTCGATAATCTCGAAGGCGCCGCCCTTGCGGGGATTGCCGGCGTCAAAGGCGCCCTTGTTGAACTCCACGCACTCGCTGAGCACCTCGATCACGGAAAAGCCGTCATGCTTGGCCGCCCTCTCGTACATCTCCATCATGTGCTTGATCTGGGTCGCATGCGTGCGGGCCACGAACGTCGCCCCGCTGGAGAGCAGCTTGCGCATCGGGTTGGTCGGCCGATCGAAGACACCCCACGGATCCGTCTTCGACTTGAAGCCCTGCGGAGAGGTGGGCGAGGTCTGCTTCTTGGTCAGGCCATAAACGAAATTGTCCATGATCACGTAGGTGAGGCGAAAGTTCTTCCGCCCCGCGTGATCGAGATGGTTCCCCCCGATCGAAAAGCCATCGCCATCCCCGCCAAACACGAATACGTGCAGGTCGTCGCGGCCGAGGCTGACTCCGGAGGCAAAGGGAAGCGAGCGCCCATGGATAAAATGCCCGCCATGCGTATTCACGAAATAAGGAAAGCGCGACGAGCAACCAATGCCCGCCAGGGTCACGATATCCTGCTGCGGGAGATCGAGCTTCTCCAAGGTTTTGTAGTATGCGGCCAAGACCGCGAAATCTCCGCATCCCGGACACCAGGTAGGATGGTCCGCTTGAAGACCCTTTTTGGTGAGGATGCCGCGCTCGGCTTTGACGAGGGAAGGTGTTTCTGCGCTCATATCGCTGGTGGCCGGACTATACGGTTGCGGGGTGGTTCGTTTTGAGGCTGTCGATTCCATGTACGATCTCCTTGATCTTGAAGGTCAGCCCATCGGTCTTGTTCAAACTGCGGATCGCTGGATTGCAGTAGCGGGCGCGCAGCAGCATGGCGAGTTGCCCGTATCCATAAAGTCCCTCGTCGTTCATTTCGACCACGAGGATGCTCTCGTAGCGGGCGAAAATATCGCCGAGGTCATTTGGCAGCGGATTGACAAAACGGATCTGCAAATGGCCGATCTTCCGGCCGCGATCTCGCTCGCGAATCACCGTCTCCCGAATCGGCCCCCAAGTAGATCCCCAACCGACGACCAAGACCTCTCCTTCGCTGTCGCCAAAAACCTGAGACGGAGGAAGCTCCTCGGCGATCTGCTGGATCTTCGTCCGTCGCTTCCTCATCATCTTCGCATGCATCTGAGGATTCGCGGAGGGATGTCCGTTCTCGTCGTGCTCGAGGCCCGTGACCTGCGGAAAAACGCCCCCTTCGATCCAGGAACCGGGCGGAGCGTGACGCGTGATTCGATTCAAGTCGTAAGGCTTGAAGTCGGAGCTGCGGTCCCCCGTATCCAAGCTTGGCTCGATCATCAAGGCATCGAGATCGGGCTCGTCGAAAGCCTCGATGCGCGATGCTAGCGACATGTCAGACAAGACGAATACAGGCACGCTGTACTTGCGCGCGATCTCGCAAGCCTCGCGGGCGATGTAAAAGCAATCCTCGACATTCTCGGCGGCAAGCACCACGCGCGGGCAATCGCCATGGCTGCCATGGATCGCCTGCAGCAAATCGCTTTGCTCCACATTGGTCGGCAAACCGGTGCTCGGCCCTCCGCGCTGGATGTTGACCACGACCAGGGGAATCTCCGCCATCGTCGCCCAGCCCAAAGCTTCCATCTTGAGGGAGATGCCGGGCCCCGAACTGCCGGTCACCGCCAGCCGTCCCGCATAGGAAAACCCAATCGCCATCGATACCGCAGCCAGCTCGTCCTCCGCCTGCACGAACACGCCGCCGTACTTGGGAAGCTCCTGACGCAACATCTCCATAATCGTCGACCAAGGCGTGATGGGATAACCGGAACCGTGGCGCACGCCGCCCGCAATCAAGCCCATGGTCAGAGCCGTGTTTCCGTCCATCGTCACTTGCTGCGGACCATCGCTCTCCTCCTCGCGCTGGAAGGCGAAGTAGCGATCCAACACGTTGTCGATCGGATAGGAATAACCGGCGTCGAAGGCGAGGTTCACGTTCCTCAGCACATCCTCGGCTTTCCCGCCGAAGCGTTCCTTGAAAATCGCTCGCAGCTTCGCGACATCGAGCTTGAAAATTCGAGACAGAAGGCCGAGAGCGAACAGGTTCTTTCCCTTCTCGCGGCTCGAACCTCCCAAGGCCTCAACCGTGAGAGCCGAAATCGGCACCCCCACCCGCACGAAGCGATGGTCATCCTCGTCCAGTTTCACGTTGTCCGAGTCGTACAACAAGACTCCGCCTTCCTTCAAAAAGCCGATGTGCTCCTCGTAGCTGTGCTGGTAAAACGCGATGAGGAAATCCGCTTCGTCTCCCGCCGAAAGCACCTCTCCGGTGCCCATACGCACCTGGAAGATCGACGGACCTCCCGAGATCGTGGCCGGAATGGTCATGTAGGTCATGACTTCCTGGGCGCTCCGTCCGGCTAGCCGGGCGAGGAAACCGCCAATTGATTGGATGCCGTCTTGCGAGTTACCCGCCAGACGAATGACTGCATCGCGAATCAACTCCTCGCGAGCAGGGATGGGGTTAGCTGAATTTTGGGGCATCTACGAAAAGCAGAATTAAGGCTCGCGCCACTCATTAGTCAATTCGATGCCGCTCAAAAGCGGCCCTAACTTCGAGCCGTCCACACCCGAAAATCACCCCTCCGCAAAATCGCACAAAATGCGGGATCGAACCGCGAACGCAAAAGATGGATACACCCCAAGGGTTAATGCGCCAAAAAGTGCGGTCTTATCGCAGAAGGATGTTGACCTTAGGGCTGTAAACAACTTGTGAATAACTCTACCGTTTCCCTCTGGGATCAAGGGATACCCCACTATTCGCAATACACGGTTCCCCCTACCGTGAGAACTCACAACCATCAACCGCTCGAAATCGAAGCAACCTGCTCGGACAAACAACTGCATATCCTCCTTTTCACCTGTCCTCTCAACACAACAAAATTCCCCCCACGAGGCACCCGCACCAGACGCATCGTAGCCCTGCAAGAAAACAGGAGCAGCAGCGTAAATTAATGCCGCAAATCGAAAGCCAGTATCCAAACCAGTTAATGGATCTTCCAAGCTCCGAGGCCCCATCCCCCTCGGAAACACTGTTTCTTCTCTCAATATGCCGAGACGAAGACGATGCCGCCGCTCTTCGCTCCGACCTCAAGCGGTCCGGACTCGGCCCCTACAAGATCCAAAGGTGCGCGCATTTGGACGATGCAATCCAACTCCTCCAAGTTTGCGGCTTCGACCTCGCATTCCTCCGCTTGGACGATTTCCAAGACCCCCAAGCTGCGGTCGACCTCGTCCGACAAAACGATCCCGACCTAGCGGTCATCGCGCTCGCCTCCCATCGGCTCCTGAATTCCGAAGGCTTCCAGATGCCCAAGGGAATAGACGGTACCTGCCGGCTCGAAGACCTATCCCCCACTCTCGTATCCAGCCTAGTATCCAGTATCCTAAACCGAAAGCGCGAACAACAGGAGCGGCAGCGCTTGAGCCAGGAACTCCAGTTCGCCCTTGAAATAGGCGAGCTCGGAAAATGGACACTCGATATCGAAACCGGCAGGATAACCCTGAGCGACCAGGCAAGCGAAACTCTCGAAATCCCCCATGCGGAACGCCTACTCTTCCTCGACGACTATCTCGAGCACGTGTATCCAGCAGATCAAGACAGGCTAAAACGCCTCTTCGATCTCTCCATCGAAACCCAAGGCGATCTCAAGGCAAACTTCCGCATCGCAAGGGGCGGCCAAGCCGGCCCCTCCGTCCTCATTTCAGCGATCTACCGGCCGGGTGGACCCCGAACCACCCCCACCCTATGCGGTCTCGTCAAGCGCGAGTCGAAAACCTCCGAGGAGATTCAAACGCAAATCGAGGCAGCGAACGAAGCCATCCAAAAAGCCCTCAGCCTCCGCGACGACGCCATCGCCACCGCCAGCAAAGAACTCGAAATGCTCATGCAAAAGATGAGCTCGCTGGAACCAAGCCTGCAAAGCCCGCCCGCTCCTCCCAAGGCGAATATCGAGAGCCCCAAGCAACAGCTCGCCCCCACACCCAAGATTTCCGATCCTCTCCCAGAGGCCATCCCTGCAACTCCAGCGAAAGCGAAACAGGAGCAGCCACCACCGCCTTCCGCCGACTCCAAGCTCGACATTTCGCCACTCCCTCAAGCCCATCCGGCCTCGGCAAAGCCTCCGGTGAGCAAACAAGACACGGACGAGCAAAACCAAACCCTCGGCATCGACAAGTCCCACGCCCTGCAGCAAGTCCTCAAGTCCATCACCCGCCAGAAGAAGGACCAGCCAGAGGGAACCTTCCCCTTCGACTTCTCGACCGAATCCGTATCCAATTATACCGAACCGAGCCCGCAAAACGACGGTTTCATCGGGGCCGCGAAGCGCATCATCGACATCACCCAAAACGGCAACGACCTCGCCGTCACCCTCAGCGTCGACAATAACGGCGCCATCGAATGCGAGCGCGAACGCGATCTCCTCTTCGAAATCCTGAAGGAACTGCTCACCAATGTCGTGAAACACGCCCGCGCCTCCGAGTGCATCATCGCCCTCTTCCGCGACGAAGACGACTGGGTGCTGCAAGTCGAAGACGACGGCGTCGGCCTCGAGAACAATCTCGTATCCATTTCCACACCACTGAACAAGATCGGCCTCTTCCGCATCCGCACCAAGCTGGCCCTGAAAGGCGGCCAACTCGACCTCACGCCAACTTTCCCCAAGGGCCTCATCGCCCGAGCGCGCCTCCCCGTCAGCTTGGTGAACCGCGGAGCCGAGCGCGCCTAGCGCATCTTTCTTTAAGTTAGTCGCATAAGGTGGGTCGGCTTCTCCGAAGACGACTTTCTGGAAGGCCAACACGCAGAGCGCCTTCGGGACCAAGGCGACTGCCTACATAGCGAAACGCCCAAAGCCGCGCCTCCCTCCTTTACTGTCTCTTACCGCGTTGATAGACGCCTAACTAAACGAATACGGCTCTAGCCTCCGCTGCGGGTTATCCGCCCAAAACGCGCTCGCCACTAAACCAAGCGCCAGTACGACCGCTACGATATGGGCCGTCGCATAGCTTCCTGTCCATCCCCGCGCCATACTGAAGGCAAGCGGGCCCACCGCGCTACCAATCACGATGATCGACGCAAAGAACCCACTGATCGCGCCCAAATGCTTTAGCCCATAGAAGCGTGGCATAAACACGCCGCTGATCGCTCCGAAACAACCGCCGCTTACCCCGAATCCAACCACCAACGCCACCGGCATCGCGCTCCCGTGCAAAGCGGCCAAAGCAAACGCCGCCAAGGCGTTTCCGAACGCCATAAACGCCAGCAGGTACTTCAGGCGACAGCGATCGCTCATCCAACCGACCACTAAACTCACACCCGCATTCAAAATCGCAGTCGGCACAAAGAGGTTCAGCATCACCCCAGCATCCCTTCCCAAGTCAGCGGCCACATCGATCACGTGAAACGCGTATCCAGTAAAGTAACACGCCTGCAGGGCAAAGACTAAGCTGAACGCCCAAAAGGAAAAGCTCCGCAAGGCCTCGCCCCGCGTAAACTCCTTGACCAGCTTGAACTCGGGATCCTCCGCCCGCTTCGTATCCAGCGGCTTCCCCGCGTCCGCCTCCAGCCCGCACTCAGCCGGGTTGTCTCGAAAGAACAGCCAGGCAACCAGACAGAAGCCCGGAGCCAAAACCAAAGCCATCAACCGCCAGGACTCCCGCCAGCCGAAGGTTTCGATCATCTCATTGAAAAGCTTCGGCGCCAAAGAAAAGCAAACCGTGACCGCTATTCCGCCAATCGAAAACACTTTTCCCCGATGAGCGACCCACCATTTTCCAATCATGTTTCGCGAGGTCATCATCACCAGCCCCTGACCGAAAAAACGCATCAGAAAGAAACCGAGCACCAAGCAAGTCATCCGTATCCACATCTTCGATGCATCTACCCCGGCCACCGCCTCCACGCCACCCGCGACTTGATCGACCACGCTCATGTACCCTAAGGACAAAGCCAGGGACACGCTCGCCCCCACGATCATTTTGCGAGCCCCCAATCGGTCGAACAAGCGTCCCGCGTAAGGCAGCAAGAACCCACTGCCCGCCGTTCCCACGAAATACGCCGTGCTCACGCTCAAGCGGCTCAAGCCCAAAGCCTCGATCAACTTCTCGTTAAAAACATTAACGCCGATGGTCTGCCCCGGAACGCTGGCCACCATGCCCAAGGTACCCACCACCGCGACCACCCACCCGTAGTGGATCGGCTGACGCCCAGGCCGAAACGGCACGCCCACCGCAAACGCTCTATCCCCAAACTTCACACCCCACCCACTAGCCCCTCCCTCCACAAACTCCACCCCAATTCCCACAAAAAAACGTTTCGCCAAAACGCCCTCCCATTCGTAGCACCTTTCATGGCTACAACTATGGAAGTTCTCAGCAAAGTCGCTGCCCACACCTGGGCCATGATTGCAGAGATGGGAGTCTACCTCATCCTCGGCCTCGCCATATCCGTACTCTTGCACCGCCTCCTCAGGCAAGGCTGGGTCGAGAACCTCATGGGGAAACGCACCCTCAGCTCCGTTATTTGGGGCAGCATCGTCGGCGTCCCCATGCCCCTTTGCTCCTGCGGAGTCATTCCCGTCACCATGAGCCTGCACTCCAAGGGAGCCAGCCGCGGCGCCACCGTCTCCTTCCTCACCTCCACCCCTCAGACCGGCGTTGACTCCTTTTTGGCCACCTACGGCATGCTGGGCCCCATCTTCGCGATCTATAAGATCATCGTCGCCTTCGTATCGGGCATCCTCGTAGGGCTGACCACCGACCTCTTCGACAAAAACGGAACCGTCGCTCCGAAGAGCGAATCCGCCGCTCCCGCCCCTCAGCCAACCTTCAAGCAATCCCTCCGCTACGGATTCTATACCATGCCGGGCGACCTCGCCTCCGCCCTCATCATCGGCTTCATCCTAGCCGGCATCATCAGCGCCCTCGCCCCTGCAGACCTGCTTTCCAACATCCCTGGCGGAGCCCTTTCCGCCATCCTCCTCGCAACCCTCATCTCCGTCCCCTTCTATATCTGCTCAACGGGGTCCATCCCCCTCGCCCTCGCTCTCGTGCACAGCGGGCTCCCCATCAGCGCCGCCCTCGTCCTGCTCATCGCCGGCCCCGCCACCAATATCGCCACCATCACCACCATGCGAAAAGTCCTCGGCGGACGCAGCACCCTCATCTACGTCGCGGGCGTCATCCTCACCACCTGGATCGCCGCCGCCGTCTACCACTTTTTCCTCGATACCGGGACCCTCGGAACGCACACCATGTCGCACGAAATGGACCTCGCCCCGTGGAAGCACATCGGCGGCGCCATCCTCCTCATCCTCCTGATATTCCCGCACATCCACCAAAAGCTCTCAGCCGCCCCCGCCAAGCCCTGCTGCTCCGACTGCGGCTGCCAAAATTCGCAGACCAAAGAAAACGCCATGAATACCATCACCCTCTCCATCAAAGGCATGAACTGCAGCCACTGCGAGGGCTCCGTCCGCGACGGACTCGCCAGCCTTCCAGGAATCGAAGTAAAATCCGTCGATAAAAACAGCGCCGCCGCCACCATCCAAAGCGACTCCTTCGACGAGGCCGCCGTCCGCGAGAAAATCGCCTCCCTCGGCTTCGACTACCAAGGCACGAAGTAGAGAACGCTCCCCCCCTCTATATCCTATGCGGTCGCTTTCCATCGTACTCCTCTCCCTCGTCGCAACCCACTTCTCGCTGCTGTCCGCCACCCCCATCACCTCGATGGACGAGGAGCTCAGCGAGCTGGCCGACAAAATCCAGCCGCCGCGCACCCTCGTCCTGACTGTACGCGACCAAGCCGACATCCCAGAAGCCCAACGCCTCCTCACCCTCTCCGCTTCGCAAGACCTTCCCAGCCTCGTCCTCATCGAGCTTCCGGACAACACCCTCGAATCCATCGCAATTCGCCGCGCCGCCAAGCGATACTTCCAATCCGACTTCAGCCGCCCCCACACCTATTTCATAAAAGCCGAAGACCACCCCTACCCGGAATTCAAGACGCTGATCCTATCCCCCGTCGAGCCCGTCCCCCTCTTCTCCTCAGAAAGCTTCCCTGAAGAGCTCCCCGATAACGAAACGTAGTCACCACTGATTCCCCTTATCAGTGCCAATCAGTGTCCTCAGTGGTTCAACAAAACAAGCAACCCGACCCCTTCGCCTCGATCCACTACCCGCCGGAGCTCCCCATAGCCCAGCGGCGTGACGAGATTGTATCCGCGATCCAAGCGCACCAGACCATCGTCCTCACCGGCGAAACCGGTTCCGGCAAGACGACTCAGATCCCCAAGATGTGCCTCGACGCCGGCCTCGGTCGCAAAGGCCGCATCGCTTGCACCCAGCCCCGCCGCGTCGCCGCCCTCTCCGTAGCCAAGCGCGTCGCCGAAGAGCTCAAGGTCGATTTCGGAAAAGAAGTCGGCGCCAAGATTCGCTTCACCGACCAGACCTCCAAGCAGACCCGCGTCAAGTTCATGACCGACGGCATGCTGCTCACCGAGATCCACGGCGACCCACTCATGCGCGACTACGAGGCCGTCATCATCGACGAGGCCCACGAGCGCTCGCTCAATATCGACTTCCTGCTCGGCCACCTCAACCAGCTCCGCTCCCGCCGACCCGATCTCAAGATCATCATCACCTCGGCCACCATCGACACCGAGAAATTCTCCGCCGCCTTCGACGACGCCCCCATCATCGAAGTATCCGGTCGCGTCTACCCCGTCGACATCATCTACGCTCCACTCGACGAATTGCTCGAAGACTCCGGCGACTTCACCTACATCGAAGGTATTGCCGAATCCGCAAAACGAATACAAAGCGAATTCGGGCAAGGCGACATCCTCGCCTTCCTTCCCACCGAGAAGGACATCCGCGAGGCCATGGATCTACTCGAATCCCGATTTCGGCGACACATGGAGATCATTCCCTGCTTCGGCCGCCTCTCCAACGCCGACCAACAACGCATCTTCCAGAGCTCGCCCAAGCGAAAGCTCATCCTCGCCACCAACATCGCCGAAACCTCGCTCACCATCCCGGGCATCCGTTTTGTCATCGACACCGGCCTCGCTCGCATCTCCCGCTACAACCCTCGCGGTCGCACCAAACGCCTCCCCATCACCAAGGTTTCCCAATCCTCGGCCAACCAACGCTCCGGACGTTGCGGACGCGTGGCCGACGGGATCTGCATTCGCTTGTATTCAGAGAAGGATTACCTCTCTCGTTCCGTATACTCCATTCCCGAAATCCAGCGCTCCAACCTCGCCGACGTCATCCTCCGCATGACCGCCTCCCAGCTCGGCGACGTAGAAACCTTCCCTTTCATCGATCCTCCCACTCCCGCCGCCATCACCGCCGGCTACCAGCTCCTGCAGGAACTCGGAGCCCTGAAGCTACCCGACGCCACCAGAGGTCCACGACTCACCGAGCTGGGACGCAAGCTCTCGCGCCTGCCGGCCGACCCCACCGTCGGACGCATGCTGCTCGAAGCCGACCGCCACAGCGTCACCCACGAAATCCTCGTCATCGCCGCCGCCCTCTCCATCCAAGACCCCCGCGAGCGGCCCATGGACAAGGAAGCAGCCGCCCGCCAAGCCCATTCCCAATTCGACCACAAGCACTCCGACTTCCTCGCCCTCCTCAACATCTGGGAAGCCCTGCACGACGACTTCGAAAAGCTCTCCCAATCCAAACTCCGGAAGTTCTGCAAAAAGAACTTCCTCAACTACCTCCGCATCCGCGAGTGGCGCGACATCTACCACCAACTCGAACGCTCCCTACCAAAAGGTAGGAGCGACCTTGGTCGCGATCACAAGACCGCAAGAAACGCCGAGCAAATCGACCGTGACAGCGCCGCCTACCACGCCATCCACGCCTGCCTGCTAACCGGTCTCCTCGCCAACGTCGGCCGCCGCGAAGAAACCAATCTCTACCGCTGCTCCGCCAATCGAAAGCCACTCGTCTTCCCCGGCTCCTCCCTTTTCATCCGCCAAGCTCGCGACAAGAAAACCGGAAAACGAAAAGACCCCGGCACCGAAACCGGACAAAAGAAACGCAAGAGCCCTGAGTGGATCCTCTCTGCCGAAATCGTCGAAACCAACCGCCTCTACGCCCGCACCGTCGCCTCCATCGATCCGAACTGGATCCTCGACGTCGGCCGCCACATCGTCAGCCTCAGCTACAGCGACCCCGAGTTCCTTCCCGATCAAGGACGTGTCGTCGCCCGCGAATCCACCCGTATCCACGGATTGGAGATCCAAAACAAACAAGTCAGCTACCTCAAAGTCGACCCCGCCAAAGCGACCGAAATCTTCATCCGCGAGGCCTTGCTCAACGAAGACTACGACGCCCCCGCCAACTGGACCTTCCTCGCAGAAAACCGCCGACTCATCTCCCGTATCCAAAACGCTCAGACAGTCATCTCCGTGGCTCACTGGATGGGGGTCGAAGAAGCAGCGTTCACCTTCTACCAAAAACGCCTCAAAAACGTCGCCTCCAACGCCGACCTAAACCGCTACCTCAAACATCCTCATCCTCAATCTTCATCCTCATCTTCCTCTCCCTCCCCAAAACCTAACGCCTCACAGAGGCACCTACTCGGCGAAGCCGAACTGACCCAATCCTCCAACTCCCACTCCCTCGTCATGACCGAGGCCGACCTCACCGCCTCCGAGGAAGCATCCTTCGACCTCTCCCTCTTCCCCGAGACCGTCGAGCTCGGCAACTCCGCCCTCCCCATCGAGTACCAATACAAGCATGGGCACGAGAAGGACGGCGTCACCCTCAAGCTTCCCTACAACAAGGCCAAGTCTGTCGACAACGCCCTGCTCGACTGGTTGATCCCCGGCCACTTGGAGCCCAAGGTCCACGCCCTGCTCAAAGCGCTTCCCAAACAAATCCGTCAACGACTCATCCCACTCGCCGAAACCGCTAAGACGATCGCCTCCGAGCTACGCCCCACCGGCAACACCCTTATCGCCTCGCTGCAAAGCCACCTTCAAACCGCGTATTCAATCGAAACCTACGCCAGCGATTGGGACGACTCCGCGATTCCCGACCACCTTCGTGCCCGTATCGAAGTCCACGACAAAAAAGGAAAAACCATCGCCGAAGCACGCGACGCTCAAACCCTGCACAGCCGACTGGAAGCCAAACAAGCCGAGCTCAGCGCCACCAAAGCCAACGACACCAGCGCTCTCTGGAAAAAAGCACGCGAGAAACACGAACGCGAAGTCTCTTCGATCTCCGACCTACGCAACTCGCCCTGCAGCCAGAAAATCCAAATCGGATCCCCCAACGGCATCCCCCTCTACGCCTACCCCGCCCTTCGCAGCAACTCTGGAGGGACGGGTTCCACCCCGTCCGTCATCCAACTCGCTCTCTTCCGCTCAGAAGCCGACGCCCAAGCCGCCTCAGTGAATGGCATCGCCGCTCTCCTCGAGCACGAGCTGCGACGCGAACTCGCTTGGATACGCACCGACCTCAAAGACGTGCAGCGGGTCGGGCCTGCCGGTGTCGCTTTTCGTCCCATCGCTGACCTGAAGGAAGACGTCTACGAACACATCCGCCAAACGCTACGTACCCATAACCTAGATACACTTGATCCGGACTCCATCCACGCAGCTCGAGAAAAAGCCTACGAACAGTCAAAAGGCATCCTCTACAAAGTCGTCGACCAGCTGAAGCTCATCCTCGAAAAGCGCCAAAGCCTCATCGTGCAAAAGGATATCGCGCAGCGTTACGCAGCCGACATCGACCGCATCCTTCCTCCCGACTTCCTACGGAACACCCCCAACCACATCCTCTCCCGCATTCCTGTCTACCTAGAAACCATCGCTCACCGAGCCAAGACCGCCGCCCAGAACCCCAGCCGCGACGCCCAACGTCAAGCCCAGCTCGACCACTACCGCACCCGCCTCGAGCAGCTAGGCGGGACCTTGCTCGCGAACCCACGAGCGAACCAACTCCGCTGGATGGTCGAAGAATTCGCCATCTCCCTATTCGCCCAGCACCTCGGCACCGCCCACCCCATTTCGCCCAAGAAGCTCGACCAAGCCTTCTCCGAATTCGGGCCTACGATTCCCAAGGCCAGCGCTCCTTCTCCCGCTCCCAAGGCAACAAGCCTAAAAAAATCCACCACACCCGACAAACCTACCAAAGCGGACCTAGATTCACTGAAGAACCTCTTCAAGTAAGCAAGTCCCCGACAGATAGCTTCCGACTCGCCGCCCGCCCACGACAATCAGCCAATCCCGCAACGCCTCGCCCATGTCCGACTCAAAAGAATCCTCCCAACGAAAAATTACGCCAAGCCAGTGGCGACTCATCGGCGTAGCCGCGGCGCTCGTGAGCGTCACCATTATCGCCTACTTCCTCCTCGGGATCTTCAATATCCTGAAATCCTTCGTTGGCACCTTTTCTGGGGTACTCTGGCCGCTCGCAGTCGCTGGCGTGCTCGCCCTCCTCTTCCGCCCTTTCGTAGTCTTCCTGCAAAAGCGAGCTCGCTTCAACCGAACGTGGTCCATCATCACACTCTTCGCCCTCGCAGCTCTCGCCCTGGCCGGACTGCTCCTACTGGTCATTCCCAAGCTCGTCGACCAGATCCTGCTGTTCATAGAATATCTACCTGAAATCGTTGCCGGCGTCAGCAAGAGCTTCGCCGAGAACTATCCGAAGGTGGTCGATTTCGTCTCCTCTCGAGTCGGCGAACAAAACCTCGCCCGTATCCAAGATAGCATTTCAAACGGGATCACCACGCTCCTGCAAAACTCCGAACCAGCCCTTTCCAACATCGCTGGCGTCGCCTCCCAAACCATTGCCATCGGTACCGGTCTCGCCATCATCCCAGTCTACCTTTTCTTCATGCTCGAGAGCCGGAGAAACCTAATCAACGACCTCAAGCAGCAGCTCTCTTTCATACGGGAAGATTGGCGCGACGACATCGTGTTTCTTGTAAACGAATTTGTCGGCAGCATTGTATCCTTTTTCCGAGGACAAATCATCATCGCCTTTATCATGGGAGTCCTTCTCGCGATCGGCTTCCTGCTCGTCGGCCTAAAGTTTGCCATCATCCTCGGACTGACCATCGGCTTCCTCAACGTGATCCCCTACCTCGGAAGCATCATCGGGTTGAGTATCGCCCTACCGCTCGCTTACTTCCAGAAGGACGGAGGCGGATTCGAGCTCCTCCTCCTCGCTGTGACCGTTTTCGCAATCGTGCAAGTCGTCGAAGGCTACTTCCTCACGCCTCGTATCATGGGCAAATCGACCGGCCTGCACCCTATGGTCATTATCATCGCCATCTTCTTCTGGGGAACCGCCCTCGACGGAATCCTCGGCATGATCCTCGCCATCCCGCTCACCGCCTTCTTCGTCGTCGCTTGGCGCCTCGCCAAACGCAAGTACCTCAAACGTATCCACGAAAGCCAATCCCAAGCTTAGCCCACGCCCCCATCCCAAACAAGCAGATAGAAGGCAGAATAGACTCACCCAAAATCATGATCGCAAAAAAAGCGGAACGCTGCACGCGTTCCGCTCCCGTCTATTAATCGGAGAATCCTCCCATTCCGATCGCTTACGATTCAATCGTCTGCTTCTTCAGCTTGCGAAGCGCATCTCGAAATGCGTCCTCCGCGCTACCTGAGAATTGCTCGCCAACATCCCATCCGTTGAAGACCGCGATACTACTTCGCATACCGTGGAAGGTGCCGAGCGACGTCTTTTCTCCGTCCGCGTTCCAGTAATCGACGGCCACCGCGAACCGGTACGCACCAGCCGGACTGCGGCTCCAATCGATGATCCTCAAATCGATGCCAACCTGGCCAACTTCGCGACTCCTTCCGTTGTATTCAAAATCGTAGTCGCCGAGCCATTTCTCGCGACGAGCCGCATCCGCAAAAGCGTTTCGCAAGAGATCCTCGCGCACGTCCTCTGCATCTAAGCTTCCCATCGCATGGATGTCATCGACCCAAATCGTAATTTCCTCTTGTTGCTTCGTTTTCTCGTCTACCGGTTCGGCAAAATTAGTCCCGACCATAGCAAACAACAAACCCGACGCAGCCGCTGCTCGTAGCGACTTACACAAGAAGTTACCAATCTGTAGCTTATGGTTTTTCATATCTGTTTCCTATCCTTCTTTTCAGTTGCTCAAGGGACGGAAGCTCCTCCCATCGGATGCCTCCTTCTGTCCAATAATACGCAGCGTGCCAAACAACAGTTTCAAACAATCGTTTTAATTTTTTAGAAACGCGATACCGGCTGCTGGGAAAAGGCGTTGCCACGAGCCAGAAAGCGCCGACCCTTGCCAGCCGTGGGCGCTTCCACAGTCCCACGTAACTTGGAAGCGCTATCTCGTGTAAGTCCTGTTACCCGTGACTCCGCCATCCCCGAAACACAATCTTCCGCTCGCGCTCACCGCCTTGGTCTGCTGGGGCTTCGCCCTCTACTTTCCGCTCGCCGAGGTACAAAAGCTCGGCCTCTCCAACAGCAGCATGCTCCTTTCGATCGGCGGCTCGCTTCGCGGGAACGGGCAACTTCTGCTCGGTCTAGGCGTCGACCTCCTCGCCGTCGCCTTTCCCACTCTCCTGCTCCTCTTGCTGCCTATCGCCATCGCCCCGACGAGTCCCCCCTTCCAAAGGCAATGCTGCCGGCTCATCCACACCGCAAAGACCTGGGCCATGCCAGAGGTCTTCGCCCTTTCGATCCTGATCGCCTTCATCAAATTAGGTTCGCTCGCCGAAGCATCGATTTCCCCCGGCTTCTACTTTCTGCTTACAAGCGTGCTGCTTTTGACCTACTTGCTGCAACGGCTCCCGGACCCCAGCCCAAGCCATCGCAAGAGTCGAAACGCCGCCCTCTCCTACCTGATAGCCGCCTGCATCCTACTCATTCCCGCCAACCTGCTTCCTATCATGGAAGTGTCCACCGCTCAGGGCACGCGCAACAGCACGATTCTCTCCGGCGTAGCGGATCTCGCCAGTCATGGATTCTGGGGCATCGCTGCCATCGTATTCACCGCTTCCATACTTGTCCCGTTCGGCAAACTGGGCGGACTGGGCTGGCTCCTCTTCTTCTCGCGAAAGACCCCGAACCGGCAGTTTCAAACGAAACTCTATCGCACCATCGACTTTATCGGGCGCTGGTCGATGCTCGATATCTTCCTCATTGGCGTGCTCGCCAGCTTGATCGACTTCGGAAAGCTAGCCTCCATCTCGCCCGGCCCCGCCGCCCCCGCCTTTGCGGCCGCCGTCATCTTAACCGTCATCGCCGTCGAGCGATATCAACTCGAACCACCTCATGACTCAGGAAATCCAACCCCCAATCCCGGAACCTAAAAATTCGCTCCTCGTCTGGATCGTCCCTCTGATCGCATTGCTGGTCGGAGGATACATGGTTCTCAAGGAAGTCTCTGGTCGAGGGCCACAAATAACCATCGTCTTCGAGGAAGGAGCGGGCATCGAGGCAGGCAAGACAGTCCTGCAACATAAGGGCCTAAACGTCGGAGTCGTCGACTCCGTTACCCTCAGTCCAGACCTGAAACACGTGGAAGCGGTCCTCAGCTTGCAGCAGTCAGCCAAAGGGCTCGCCCGAGAAGGCTCCAAATTCTGGATACTGCGACCGGAAATCGGCATCGAAGGCATAAGCGGTCTCGGAACGCTCATCAGCGGACCCACCATCCAAGTGAAACCCGGAGTCGGCCCCTTCCAAAAGCAATTCGTCGCCGAGAAGCGTCCACCGCTGGAGGGCAGCGAACTCGGCTATCACTACCACCTGAGAGTCGCCCAGCTCGGATCCCTTAAACCCGGATCCCCCGTTCTCTACCGTCAATTCAAAGTCGGAGAAGTCGTTGATACCGAACTGGCCGCCGACTCCACCGCAGTGATGGTCAAGATTTTGGTCAACTCGCCCTACGACAAGCTCGTGCGCACTGATAGCGTCTTTTGGAACGCCAGCGGCATCGCCATGAAGGTCGGTCTCCTAGGGGCGAAGATCCAAACCGACTCGCTCCAATCCGTACTCGCCGGCGGCATCATGTTCGCCACTCCCGACGAAGACGACGAGCTCGCCGAACTCGCCTCAGAAAACACCGAGTTCACCCTCCACCCCGAACTCGACGAAGACTGGCTCGAGTGGAGTCCTAAGATTCCTTTGCAATAGCCCGTAGCGCGGAGCTTTCGTGTCTCGGCGAAGCTTCAGCGAAGACGGAAGCCCGCGACCACGTTGCAGGATCAATCCATTGCTGACGCGGGGTAAAGTGAGGATTGTCGCCTTCGGCTCGGATCCGCTCTAAAAAAAGAGGACAGGCCTTTCAGCCTGTCCTCCTATTTTGAATACTTTAGTTCGCTCAGGATCCTTTCAGCTCGTTGACCAGCGAAGAAATCGTGGCCTTCGCATCACCATAGATCATTCGCGTGTTCTCCATCACGAAGAGCTTGTTCACCAAACCGGAGAAGCCCTTGCCCTGACCGCGCTTGAGAACGAAGACCGTCTTGGCATGGTGCGCCTCGATGATCGGCATTCCGTAAATCGGGCTTTGCGGATCGTCGGCCGCCGCGGGATTCACCACGTCGTTGGCCCCGATTACGATCGCAACGTCAACAGTCGGCATCATCGGATTAACCGTATCCATTTCCAGCAGCTTCTCGTATTCGACATCCGCTTCCGCGAGCAACACATTCATGTGTCCCGGCATGCGACCGGCAACCGGGTGGATCGCGAAATTCGCTTCGCAGCCATTCTCTTCCAAGAGCTCCGCGAGTTCCTTGACCACGTGCTGAGCTTGAGCAACCGCCATACCGTATCCAGGAATGAATACAACCGAGCTTGCCGCTTCGAGCACGTAAAACGCATCCTCTACGCTGATCGCCTTCGGTTCGCGATCATCGTCGTCGCCACCGCCGCCACTGGCCGCCCCAAATCCGCTGAAGAGAACGTTCCCCAGCGAGCGATTCATCGCCTTACACATGATAACGGTGAGGATGAGTCCACTGGCTCCCACCAAACAGCCCGCTACGATCAATACGTTGTTGTAGATCACGAAGCCGGCCGCCGATGCCGCAACACCGGACAAACTGTTGAGCAGCGAGATCACCACCGGCATGTCTCCTCCTCCGATCGGCATCACTCCCATGATACCGAACAGCAGAGATAGACCAACGCCCGTTAGGAAAAGCTTATAGGTAAGCTCCAGATCCGTGCTCCAAGCGAACACCACGCCCACGGCGACGATCCCCGCCAGCAACAGAATGTTCAGTGCCTTCTGGCCGCCAAAGACGATGGCGCTACCGCTGAGCTTACCGGAAAGCTTTCCGTACGCGAAGAGCGAGCCGGTAAACGTAACCCCGCCAATCAGCATCGCCGCGTAGATCACGAAACTGCTGAAAATCGGGTTGGACTGCATCTCAAGCTCGTAAGCCACCCAGCCAATATCGCGGATCTTCTCGAACTCCGCCCATGCGACCAACAAACTGGCAAGACCGCCAAAGCCATTAAACAAGGCAACCAGTTCCGGCATGGCCGTCATCTTAACCATGCGGGCCGCTACCAGACCGATAACGCTACCGACGATCAAGCCGCCGATAATCCAAGTATAGTCCAAGCCTTCTGCAAGCAGAGTGACCACCACAGCCAGCAGCATGCCCAAGCCGGAAACAAGATTGCCGCGTCGCGCCGTATCGGCGGATCCCAGCATCTTGATGCCAAATACGAAAAGCGTGGCCGCAACCACGTACGCTAGATTGATAAGATTGTTCGCATCCATGGCTGCTTACTTCCCCTTTTTCTTGAACATCTGCAGCATGCGGTCGGTGACCGCATAACCACCCACCACGTTCACCGTGGCGAACACGAGAGCGGCGACGCCTAGGACTAGGCCGATCGTGCTCTGCTCCTCAGCGCGGATCGCCAGCAGGGCGCCCACCACCGTGATACCCGAAATCGCGTTCGACCCAGACATGAGCGGCGTGTGCAGCTGCGAAGGCACCTTGCTGATCAGCTCTAGCCCAAGGAAGGCCGCGAGCACGAATATGAAAAATAATAGTACAAGATCCATAATGTATCCAGTTTTTGCTTATTAGCGTTGTGAGCTTACTTCGCGAATCGCTCGTGCACGATGGACCCGCCCTGCGTGATGACGCAGCCCTTCAATATTTCGTCGGAGAGATCATTCTTGATCGCCTTCGACTCCTCATCCCAGAAGTGCTCGATGAAATTGTATATGTTCGCCGAATACATCTGGCTCGCATGCGCGGCCACGCCACACTCGAGCTTGCCGATTCCTAGGATGCGAACCCCATTGGCAGTCACCACTTCCTCGTCCAGCTTGGAGCCTTCGACGTTTCCACCTGACTCCACCGCCAGATCCACCACCACACTGCCATGCTTCATGCCATCGAGCATGCTCTGGTCCACGATCATGGGCGCTTTACGTCCAAAGAGTTTCGCCGTGGTGATGACGATATCGGACTGGGCACAGACCCTAGCCATCCCGGCTTTCTGCAGCTCCTTTTGCTCGGCGGTCAACTCCTTGGCGTAACCTTGATCGGTTTGACCCACTTCGCCCAAATCAATTTTCACGAACTTCGCCCCTAGAGATTTAACCTGCTCTTCCACGACCGGACGCGTGTCGAAAGCGTCCACCCGAGCGCCGAGCCGCTTGGCTGTCGCAATCGCCTGCAAGCCCGCAACTCCTACGCCAATCACGAAAACGCGAGCCGGAGAAATCGTACCAGCAGGCGTCATCATCATCGGCAGGATGCGGTTCAGACGCTCCGCGGCTTTCACCACCGCGAAATAGCCCGCAAGATTCGCCTGGGAACTGAGCCCGTCCATCTTCTGGGCAAGCGTCGTACGGGGAATCATCTCCATGCTCACCGCCGTCACACCGGCCTGAGCGAATTGCCCGATCAGTTCGCCTTCGTTGAAGGGATCAAGAAATCCGATCGACCAAGAGCCGCTCTTCTGGGCAGACGCTTCTTCCATGCTCGGCTTGCTCAGTCGCAACACCATATCCGCCGCCGCAATCTCTGCCGTTCGATCGCTCGAAATACGAGCGCCCGCAGCGGAATAGTCTTCGTCGAGGTAGTAGCTCGCCGCGCCTGCCCCGGCTTCCACGACGACCTCGAGGCCTAGACCTACAAGCCGCTTCACGGATTCCGGAATGAGTGCGACGCGTTTTTCCGTTTCGGAGGTTTCAGAGGGAACGAATACACGCATGCCCGTAAACATACCCATAAGACCTATGAAATCAATTCAATCGCAACATGAGCAAATGTGATAGTTTAAGATCTTAGGGTAATAGATATCTCTTATTACCTGTCCTAATTATCTCGAACTCTAATTTTGCAATCAAATCTTAGCGTTCGCCGAGACAGTTGCCCGAAAAGAGACAAAAGGAACGGCCAAGCTCGAGCATATTGCGTTAGCTTGGCCGCAGGCATCACCCCTGATTAAATGTAAACCTTCTCTCGCCGAGTTTTCACTACGTCTACCAAACTCAGGAAAACGATCTGGACCCATGGGCATGCAACAAGTCTCAAACTAGCCTGCTCACCACTCCTCCCCCAAAAATCAGGTCCATCACCATTCCAAAGGAAACCACTGACCATTCCGCTCTAGCCTGCATTATTCATGAAATTCGTAGCGAGAGTCCGCGAGCCCAGTGCGGAAGCGGTTTTGACGCCAGTTCGCGGGAGAGGCTCGGTTGAAACCCCGCTTCGGTCGCGAACCAAGGCAAGGCGCTTCCGGGCGGGATTCGTCGGCGCGTAGTAGAAGTCTCATGAATAATGCAGGCTAGAGCTGGCGCTCCACGCCACGCCACTGTGCAAATCACACCGTGCTAACCCACCCAGCTCATGCTATTCGCGCAATTTCCACACATTTCGGGGATAAACCAAAAAAAAGCCCCGCTCTTTCGAGCAGGGTAAAATTGATGCAGGAAAACAAATCCCACATTTCACGAAATTCAGTTAAGAAATGAAGCGGCGGCGCGCGGCGGCCAAAGCCACAAAACCAATAGCGGCAAGAAGCGCAGTCGATCCGCTGTCAGGCACTCCATGGCGATCAATACGAAACGCATAGTTAATAGCTTCGCCAGTTCCTACTTCTTTGTTGTAATCATAAAAATGGTCGGCAACGTACGCTGAGTAGGATGGTCCTCCGTATGGGTCGTTATAACCAGGAGCCCCAGAATCGAGCTTGAAATCTTGAGCGGCGCCAACACCTCCATCAGGGCCATAAGTGGCAGAATCACCCCAGCCATCGAGCCAAGCCTTGAAGTTGATATCTGCTACGAGGTCTGAAACAGTCGAAATCGCATAATCAGAGGCTACGCCTCCAAAAATAAACGCCGCAGCTTCTTGCCCCGAAAAAACACCAGGGTTGGTCGTCCAAAGGTCGCCATCGCCAACATCCCATGAACCAACATAGGAATAAGTAATAGCAGAGGCTGGCATGGCGAGAAGACCACTGAGCAGTACAATGCCCGAAACGAGTGATTTTATTTTCATAATGACTTGAGAGCTTTTAAGTTTCTTGAGGATGGGTATCTGTAAAGATTTCGTAAGACCCTACGCCCTGAAAGCATGAGCTGTGCCAGGCTGAGGAGCACTCACCAAACCACCAACATAAGTCGTTCTATATCTGATAGTAACAGATACCTTAGAAGCTATCCCACTATCCCGAAACCTCCGTTTTCTATTAGATTCCCTTACACTATATAAAAAATAACCCGATATAAAAAAATAACCCATTAACGAACAACGACTTACGTTCTTTTCATAAATGAATGTCGGAATGCATTACAGACCGCACCCCGCCAAGCGATCCAGACCATTCGGCAACCACCTCCCCCCGACAACCTAGCAATGCCCTTCTTGATCCTCGCGTTCGAGACGCTCGTACCAAGTACGCTTGCGCACGAAGCTCATAGTCGGGAAAACCAGCGAAACTGCGGGAAAGAGCTCCCAACAAACGAGAGCAGTCTTGCGAAACAAAAGGCTCAAAAAGGGAGCTAACACCGGTAAACTCCTAAGCTCTACAAGCTTATACCGGTAAAGATCGCCGCCCCCAATCGCAGGCGACAAATCCTATCAAACCCAACCCCGAAAAAACGGAGGCTATTTCGTCTCCTCCTCCTGCCCGTAGCGCAATTCCACCTTCGCCACATCGGCAGGCACGTCCTTTAAGTAAACGCGCACGAACAGGTTGCGGCCGCCGCCATAAGCTGCGGTAAAGTCCTTGCTGCGCACGGTATGGCTTTTCTCCCAAACCTCTTCCTCGGCCGCGTCGAGGCCCACAAATTCGATCTGCGAAATCGGCTCGATCAAATTGAGTGATTTCAACCGCATGCGAAAGGTGAGCAACCACCCTTTTTCCTTAGGGTGCAGGGTCACGGCCTCGAAGTCCGCGATCTTGCACTCGGCCACCTCCAGCACCCAAGCGGGCTTCTCTTCCGCGGTCGCGAAGGTCGCCGCCAACACTGCCGCTACCGCGACCATTCCCCTGAAAATACTGCCTATGCCTGTTCCCATCATCATTCCTGCTTTCGTTAACATTAGTCGGATCCGAAGCTAACATCGACCATAAGGTCCGCAGCTATAAGCTCTAAATCGCTCCGCAAGTCCGCCACATCGCAATCCGCAGGGATGCAGACCCGCGCCTTCGCCTCGAAAAGCGCCTCGCCCGACATCGGCGCGCTGCGGCATTCCGTGCTCAGCTCCTCCACGTTTACCGAGCGCTTGGCAAAAGCGTTGGAGATCTGGCTGACGATGCCCGGACGGTCGTTTCCTACGATTTCGATAATCACCACCTCATAGCAATCCCCTCGCTCCGCACCGTCCGCATCCTTCACCACGACGCTCAAGCCCTTGGCCTCCAATTCCGCCACCGCAGCAAGCAATTCCTCGCGACGTCCCTCCGCGGCGCGAATCCGCAAGATCCCCGCGAATTGCCCGCCCAGATTGCACATGCGGCTCTCGAGCCAGTTTCCGCCGGCCGCTTTCACGGTCGAAGCGATGAG
>JBNKSG010000025.1:0-28397 GCA_050297195.1 Opitutaceae bacterium
AACGGCGCTGCCGGCAACGGCGAGGATTATTCCGAGTCTGGAGTTCCAGGACTCTTTGGGGACTTTCGACGACATTACCGACGGATTTGTAAAGCCGGTCTCTTGAAACGCCAGTCAAAACCTGATGTCAAAAGCCGCTGGACTTCACAGGCGCTGCTCGCAGTGTCTCTGGTCAATCCGCATGTTCAGCATCGCCGACAGATACGTTTTCTCAGAATGGCTCAAAGCCTTCGTGCTCGTTTTGGGCTCGATGTTTGGCCTGCTCTTGCTGTTCGAGATCCAAGACAGCTTCACGGACCTGATTGGATACGAGGCGACGACCTCTCAAATCTTGAAGTACTACGCGGTCATCGCCCCGAGCTTCCTGACCATTACGCTGCCGGCCACGGTGCTTGTATCCATTTTGTACGCGCTCGGACAGCTGCACCGTTCCAACGAATTTATCGCGCTGCGCGCGGCGGGCATGAGCGTGTATCGGGTGACTCGCTCGATCTGGCTGGCGAGCCTGCTGATTTCGGCCGGCTTGTGGTATCTCAACTCGAGCTTGATCCCTTGGTCGGTGGAGCAATCGGACCAGCTCATCAAGACCATGCGCCTGGATAGCGAAGCGAAGGTGCTGGATACGGATGAGGTGGGGATCATCGAGGGGCTCGCGTTCGACAACCGAAACGAAAACCGCATGTGGTTCATCAACCGCTACAGCGAGTACAAGAAGGAGGCCTACGGGATCTCGGTTTCGATCATGGACGAGCAACGCCGCGAGGTGCGTCGCGTGATGGCTCGCTACGGTTGGTACAACGAGGAGGAAGGGTACTGGTCGCTCTTCGACGGCCGCGAACGTATCGTCGATCTAGATACAGGGCGCGAGCTCTGGCCGCCCTTCGAGCGACTGGAAGCGAAGGACTTGACTGACGATCCCTCCCTGATGTTGCTTTTCGGTAAGCGCCCGAAGGACCTCTCGTTTCTGCAGCTCAAGCGGATCACGGACAATTTTACGAAGGAGGACAATCCGGCGGTTCTGGCTTACGAAGCGCGGCTGCACGCCTTGATGGCGAGCGCGGCGAGCTGCTTGATCGTAGCGGGCATCGCCATTCCCTTCGCCGTCTCGGGGGTTCGCACCAATCCGGCGGTGGGCGTGACAAAGTCGATCGGACTATTCTTCGCGTTCTATATTTTGACCAGCATCCTCAATGCTCTCGGCCGCGAGGGGTCGCTTTCTCCGGAGTTCGCGGCTTGGTCGCCCATGGCGATCATGATCATTCTCGCCTACGTCTTGATGCGTCGGGTGAAGTAAGAATGTAGCGCAGAGCTTCAGCCCGCGACCGCTGAGGTAGGGGGCCCTCAAGCGCGGACGACGTGGAAGTCGTCCCTCCAGGAGCTAGAGTATGGAGGGACCGGTCCCACCCGGTCCGCCTCGGTTGGCTCCTGCAATTCGGCCGCTGGCTAAAGTGGGTGACGTCCCTGCGGTCGGTACAGCGCTACGGGGTTGCTACGGGTCTTGCATCCTGTCGATTCTTTGATTCGTTGGGAACTCTATGACGCGACTGCTGATTGCTGATTTGATGAAAAGCCAAGGGGAGCTCGACGAGGTTCTCCTTCAAGGCTGGGTGCGTACCCGCCGCGATTCCAAAACTTTCTTCTTCCTCGAAGTGAACGATGGCTCCTGCCTCAAGTCGATGCAGGTAGTAGTCAATGAAGACGCGAAGGGCTATGCCGACTCGAAAGGTATCGCTACAGGGGCATCCGTATCGGTGAAAGGTCGCCTCGTTCGTTCCCAGGGCAAAGGGCAGATGTGGGAGATCCAGGCGGATTCGCTCGAACTGGTCGGTGAGGCAGACGAGAGCTTTCCGCTTCAAAAGAAACGTCACTCTAACGAATTCCTGCGTGAGATCGCTCACCTCCGTCCGCGTACGAACCTGTTTGGAGCTGTATTCAGAATCCGGAGCAAGCTGGCGTTTGCGATCCATCGATTTTTTAACGACCGCCAATTTTTCTACGTTCACACGCCGATCGTCACGGCCAGTGACTGTGAAGGGGCGGGGGAACTGTTTCGCGTTTCGACCCTCGATCCCAAGAATCCGCCCTTGAACGAAGAAGGGGAGGTCGACTACAAGGAGGACTTTTTTGGCCGGGCGGCATTCCTAACGGTGAGCGGCCAGTTGGAAGGGGAGACCTACGCCACGGCGTTGGGAAACATCTATACTTTTGGTCCGACTTTCCGTGCTGAGAATTCTCATACAAGCCGTCATGCGAGCGAGTTTTGGATGGTGGAGCCGGAGATGGCGTTTTGCGACCTTGCGGGCGACATGGATCTCGCGGAGGAATTCGTAAAGTCGGTGATCGCCGAGGTGATGGAAAGCTGCGCGGAGGACCTGTCCTTGTTTTTCAACTTCGTGGACAAGGAGCTGAAGCAGCGGCTTGAGTTCGTTCTTTCGCGCCCGTTTAAGCGAGTGAGCTACACGGAAGCTGTTGAGATCCTTTTGGCCTCTGGCAGGAAGTTCGACAATCGAGTGGAGTGGGGCGTGAACCTTCAGTCCGAGCACGAACGCTATTTGACGGAGGAACACTTTAAGAGTCCGGTCACGGTCTACGACTACCCGAAGAACCTGAAGCCCTTCTACATGCGGGCCAACGACGACGGGAAGACCGTGGCAGCCATGGATGTGCTGGTGCCGGGAATCGGTGAAATCGTGGGAGGCAGCCAGCGCGAGGAGCGACTCGATCTGTTGCTCGAAAACATGAAAGCCCACGGCATTTCGGAGGAAGACTATTGGTGGTACGTGGACCTGCGCCGCTATGGAAGCGTGCCGCATGCGGGATTCGGCCTCGGCTTCGAGCGCTTGCTCATGTTTATCACAGGAGTCGGAAACATTCGCGACGTGATTCCGTATCCACGCGTGCCGGGCCACGCGGAGTTTTGAAGGTAATTTCGAAGGATTTTTTAACCACAGATCTCACGGACGAGATTTGATGGATCTTCCGCTTGGGTTTCGAGCGCTTGGATCCTCGCTATTTGCGAAATCTGTGGTTCAAATTGTTGAGGAAAATTGATGTCAGAAATCAGATTTTATAACCGCTACAGCGGGCAGGAAGAAGTTGAGGTGGTTTACGGGGAGGGGTTCGTTCGTTGGACCTACGAGACCACCATGGGCAAGATCGGGCTTTGGCTGCTGGCCAAGCGGGCGATCTTTTCCCATTGGTATGGGTGGCGTATGAACAGGCCTGTCAGCGCGGAACGGATACGTCCCTTTATCGAGCAGTATGGCTTGGACGAGAACGAATTTCTCGATGGGGTGGAAACGTATTCAAGTTTTAACGATTTCTTCTATCGAAAGCTAAAGGACTCGGCTCGGCCGCTGGTAAAGGGGGAAAGCGAAATTGCGTTGCCGGCCGATGCTCGCCACTTGGGTGTCGCGAATTTGGGCGATGTGGAGGGACTCTTCGCCAAGGGGCAGTTCTTTGATTTGAAGGCCTTGCTTGGCAGCGTGTCATTGGCTGACAACTACCCGCGCGGAACGGCGGTCATTTCGCGGCTTTGCCCAGTGGACTACCATCGCTATCATTCGCCGGTGGCGGGCAAGATCGTCGAGCAGCGGTTGATCAATGGGCCGTTGTACAGCGTCAGCCCGATCGCTTTGCGTCAGTCGATGGGCTACCTTTGGGAGAACAAGCGGGTCCTGACGGTGATCGAGACGGCGGACTTGGGAAAGGTGTGCTTCATCGCGATTGGGGCAACCTGCGTGGGCTCCATTTTCATGACGGGCAAGGTCGGCGATTCCGTAGAGAAGGGTGGAGAGCTCGGTTACTTCGCCTTTGGCGGATCCTGTGTGATCACGCTTTTTGAGCGCGATCGCGTGAGGCTAGCCGACGACTTAGCGGAAAACGGTGCCAAGTGCCTCGAGGTGTACGCGAAGGTTGGCGATCTGCTGGGGACGGCTGTTTAAGCGCTGCAGCCCGATTCCCTAAAACTCGCCTTCGACGGCAACGTTTTTGATGCCGAGTATCTTTTCGATTTCCGCTTCGATGTAGCGGGCTTGGTCGTACTCGTTCAGACCGCTGAGCAGCTTCTGTTTGCGTTGCTTGTGGTCGAGGCAGTTGACGCGATAGCTAATGCTTTGGCCGTTCTTGCCTTGGGTGACCTTTTGCTCGCAGTAGAGCTGTGAGATTTCGTGCACAGGAATGGACTTGTTTCCGAACCAAGGAATGGGTCCGTGGCTGACTTGCAGGTTCTCGGTATTGATTCGGACATCTGTCTTGTTCACGAAGGAGGCGATTGTGAAATAGAGGAGAAAGAGCCCGACGGAGGCATGAATGCTGCCGAAAGCCGCCATGCCGAGCTCACCTTGTTTGAGAGCGATGGTCATCCAGACGACCATGAATACATTCCAGAAGGCAGAGAAAAACGCTAGGAAGTAGGCGGCCTTGGAGCGCCAGGCGCGTCGAATCACGATAGCGTCGAACTCGGTGATGAGTTCGACATTTTTCGGTAGGGGAACGATCGCTGACATGAGAGGAGAGGGTGAAACGTTGAGGGATTTCTAGGTGTTCTCCTTCTCATATCGGCGCCACTGGCCTTCACTTCATCGGCTTGTAGGCGGGACGCTTTTTGTTGATGGCTCGTTCCATGACTTCGCTGGCGAGGTGCCGGTTGCGGTTGAGATGGGCCATCGCTCGCATCGGTAGGTCGAGGTGGTTGAAGCATTTCCGGTAGCCTTTGCAGAGGTCGTGCAGGTCGGGGTATCCGCAGGTAGTGGCGGACTTTTGCAACTGGATTTGCAGTTAGGCCGTACCTGTCTTATGTTATGTTTTCCGTGTTGAAGCACCACACATTCCATTTCCGAGGCCTTGCGTTCCTCTCGATTCTCTTTGCCCTCGCTGGTTGCGAGACCCTTCGGGAAGCTCCCGACAGCGATACCTTTATCTTTTTGGATTCGGAGGAGACGCTCTACGTGCGTTTGGTAATCTCTTCGGACTTGGCTTTCGAGCACGCTTATCCGGATATCGCGAATTCAACTAAGGATCGCCGCTACGAGCAGTTTTTCGCTTCGATGAGGACGCTGCTGCAGGTTTACCGTTTTCCTATGGACGTGCGCCTGCTCGAGGAGCTGGAGCCTGCTGGGGATGGGCCTTTGCTGGATTTACATGCGATTCGATGGGAGCAAGATCGTATGGGAGATATTAATACAGTGCTGCGGGCGAGATTGGAGCGCTATGGGAAGGTCAATACCTTGGGCGTGTTTCGAGAAAGGGAAACGCCTGCTATTATGAGCAGCTTCGAACGCACGGAGCAGGTGTTCGCCCAAACGATGGAGAGTGCGCTTTCTCAAATGTTCCTTGAGCTGAATCGGCATTTCGAAACTGCGGAAGAAGAAGCCTACCTGGAAGAAGGGCTTGAGCTCCAGGAGTAGGGGGCGGCGGTCCTTGCGTGTAGCCTGGCTGCGCTTTTCTTGAATCGTGCGGATGGTTTTCGTTTTCCTGCTTGGGCGGCGTTCGATGTTTGGGAGACCTGACTGTCAGCCTGATCTGGGGTAGCTCTGCGGTATTTGCCGTATATGCGTACTGGTAATTGATTTGCAAAAGGCTGGAATTTTCCGTCTTAATTCCCAGCCCCTTCCAATCCTACCCCGCCTATGTCCTCAGCCGGTTCTTCAAACGCGGTCGCTGCTTCGAGCAACGGCCCTTCTGTAAACGAATACGAGCGCCAGCCCGTTCCCAAGAAGGCGCACAAAGGCGCGGTAAAGTTCTGGGGTATGTACGCTGGCGAGCACGCGGCCGGTACGGAGTTCATGATCGGGCCGCTTTTCCTCCTTAATGGAGTGAGCTTGCAGAACGTCTTTCTGGGGCTGTTGCTGGGCAACTTGTTCGCGGTCCTCAGCTGGCGCTACGTTTGCGTTCCGATTGCGACCAAGGCGCGTCTGACTCTCTACAACCAGCTGGAGAAGATCGCGGGAGGTGGCTTGGTCAAAGTCTACAACCTCGCGAATGGAGTGCTCTTTTGTTTCCTGGCAGGAGCGATGGTGACGGTCTCTGCGACCGCTGTAGGCATTCCATTTAATATGGATATGCCCGCCATGGACGATTTCTTTCCCAACAGCGCCCTCTTCGTCGTGGTTGCTTTAGGAACAGGCGGTTTGATTGCCGTGGTCGCAACGCTCGGCTACGACATGGTGGCCAAGTTTGCGAATATCGCTTCCCCTTGGATGGTTCTTGTGTTCGTGGCTTGCGGCTTGGTCGCCTTCAAGCAGCTCGACGTTTCGAGTTGGGACGAACTGAATACACTGTGGAATGGTTCGATCGCGTTTGCCCAGGCAGGCTCGGAAGGGGCGACTATGGGGTTTTGGAGCGTGGTGTTCTTCAGCTGGCTCTGTAACGCGGCTATGCACATTGGGATGGCAGACCTGTCGGTTTTCCGTTACGCTCGTAAGCCTAGCTATGGTTGGGCGACGTCGGCTGGCATGTATGTCGGTCACTATGTGGCTTGGATCGCAGCCGCTTTCATGTTGGCTGCCCAAATCAAGCTCACACGGAATGCCGAACCTCTGGCCGGCCCCATGGCGGACCAGGTAGCAGGTTTAGCGGGGATCATTTGTGTGATCGTTGCGGGCTGGACGACCGCGAATCCGACCATCTATCGCGCCGGCTTAGCGTTTCAAGCGATGGTGCCTTCCGTGTCGCGTCGCGCTGCCACTTTGGCGGCGGGCGGCCTAGCTACCTTGTCTGGTCTCTTTCCGGCCTTAGCCTTCAAATTGCTCGATTTCGTGGGCCTCTACGGAATGGTTCTCGCCCCAATCGGAGCTATTATTTTCTTCAACTGGTATTTCCGGAGCAAGGGAGACTCTGTGGAGTTGCACGAACGCGCGTTTAAAGGCTCGTTCAACTTTGCGGTCCTGTTCGCTTGGCTGATCCCGATTGCCGGCAGCCTCTACTTTATTCAAGTGAAAGGGGTGTCGCCGTGGTTCTTCACTGTGCCGTGTTGGCTTGTTTGCGGGGGGCTCTACCTTCTCTTTAGCCTCAAATCTCGCAGAGCTTAACCAAGCCGCTAACCTCAAACGCATACGAAAATGATTACGGTATTCAAATTTATAGGACGTGTCGGCCTTTTGCTCACTCTGCTTCCCTCGGTTCTCTTTTACTTCGACAAGCTCGATCTCGACGAGGTTAAGCTCTACATGACGATCGGAATGGTGGCTTGGTTCGTCGGCTCCATTTTGGCCAGTCGCGTCTTGCCGGCCATCCAAGAGGAAGGCTAGTTCCAGCGTTTTGAAGGAACGGAGGACGTCTGCTCCTTTGTTTTTCGCTAGGGCGTTGTCCGAACGTCTTGTTGTTATTTAGGAATGCGCCCGCCGCTATTCATTCTTCTAATTTGGAATTATCCAATTGCTCTCAAGCGCTATTGCGCGATGCGCAGGTAGATACGGCCGGAGAAGCCGTGGAAGTGGCCGCGGCTCACCCAGGTGGATGCTCCGTCCGGGCCGTGCTGGTCGGCTGTCTTGAACTTGGTGCCGATCGCGGCGATGGAGTGAAGGAATGAGATGTCGCCTTCTGGAAAGTCGACATGGGTGCTGCGGGGATCTGGCGCTTCGCTTGGAGTGAATAGGCGGAGGTAGAGGTCCGAGGAGGCTATAAGGATGTCGAGCGGCGCGGTAGCGTCCTGGAGCTGGGCCCAGTAGACGTCTTCGTGGAAGCCCTTGAATTCTGGATACGTCCAGCTCATGCCGGTGACGGTGTCGTTGTAATCTTTTTGCCAGAGCCCGTACTCGACGCCTTTGCGGCGGTTCTTCCAGACGCGGTAGGGGCCTTTGCCGAGCCAGCGCATTCCTTTGACTTGAGCTTCGTCGTAGTCGAAGGTCACGCCAAGGTAGGTGATCGGTTTTTCGCGTTCGTAGGCGTATTGATAATCCAATTGCAGCCAGCCGGAGTCGAGCAATTCCCAGCGAACGGCATGGAGGTCTCCTTCGTAGTGGAAGGTGGCGACGCCGTCCGCTGTCTCAACGCTTTTCAGTTGGCTGTTTCCGGTGAGGAGAATGGGGCCGTTGCTTATTGGGGAAACTCGGTCGCCGGAACGGAGGGATAGGAGAGTTCCGGTTTTGGGGTCCAGTTTGGCTTCCGTGTCGCCTGAGGTGAGGGTGATCGAGTCCGCGGTGGTTTGGGTGGTCGCGTCTTCTGCTTTTTTGCGGGAAAGGTAGTGGGTGGCGATTGTATCCGTATTTTGGAGCGCCCATGTCCATGTGTAGATGGTTCGTCCGCGCGGATCGATAGCGGAGAGGGCGAGGAAGTCGGCTTGCGACCAGTTGTTTGGTAATTCTAGCTTCAGCTCGCCGTTGTGCTCTGGTTGGACGTGGGGGCCTTGGGATTGACCGTTTGCCATGGTTTGGAGTTCGGCCTTGTCGAGCGAGTCGCCTGCGAGCTTCTGTAGGTCCCACTTGAATACGAGCTGGTCGAGATTGGTGAAGTCGTATCGATTTTCGATCTTGAGGCTTCCGTCGAAGGTGGGCGGGAGGAAGTCGAGTTCGCTTTGGGGAAGGTAGATGGGGGCCCAGATTTCCTTGATGGTGTAGAAGCTGCCTTCCTTTTCGCGGTAGGGACCGACGATGCCGTCGGGGGCGGCGTTGCCAGCTACATCGACGAAGCCGTTTTGGTCGTCGCGGACGACGCCTTCGTCGGCGAAGGACCAGAGAAAGCCACCGACGCCGAGCGGGTGGGAGAGGATGGCCTTCCACCAGTCGTCGAGCCCTGCTCCGTGCCCGCCGTCGTAGAGTCCGTGGAGGAATTCGGTGGGCATGAACAGGTCGTCTCCTTGGAAGAACCAGTCGACGCCGGAGTTGTAGGATTCGTAGTGGCTGGTATTGATGCCGCCGAAGTTCGCCCAGGGGTGGATGACGGGGCGGTTTTGCGGATCGTAGCGGGCGAAGTCGTCGTCGAGCTCGGTGTTCCATCCGCCTTCGTTTCCGTTGTCCCAGACGATGATGGAAGGGTGGTTGACGTCGCGTATCACGGTTTCCCTTACGAGCTTGCTGCCGACTTCCGTGTCGTAGGCTTTCTGCCAACCGGCAAGTTCGTCGAGAACGTAGAGGCCGAGGCGGTCGCAGGCTTCGAGGAAGTGGGGATCGGGCGGGTAGTGGCTCATGCGGACGGCGTTCATGTTCATCTCCTTCATGAGCAGGACGTCTTTTTCGCTGAGGCTGGCGTTGGTGGCGCGCCCGGTCTCGGGCCAGATGCTGTGTCGGTTTGAGCCTTTGAGAATGACTTTTTCGCCGTTGACGTAGAAGCCGTCCTGCGGGCGGAGGTCGATGGTGCGGAAGCCGATGCTTGTCTCGGTCTGGTGAACGACGGCGTCTTTCGTCTTAAGGATGAGGCGAAGGGTGTAGAGGTTTGGGAATTCGGCGGACCAGGGGGCTATGTTTTTGGCGAGCCCGGCGAGGCGGGCTTGGGCTTGTCCGGCCTCGATGGGAAGTTTCGCGGTTTTTGCCAGGCGAGCGCCGTCGAGGGTGAGGACCTCCGCTTGAAGGGTCGCGTCGTTTGCGGTGTTGGCGAGATAGGCGTCGATGGTGAAGCTGCCGTCGCTCTTGGCGTCGACCGCGATGCTCTCGATGTGGTTGGCCGGTTTTGCCTCGAGCCATACGGGGCGGTAGATGCCGCCGAAGAGCCAGTAGTCGGCGGAGCGCTCGGTGCGGTTGACGGATTCGTTGTCCGAAAATTTGGATACATCGACTTCCAGCAGGTTGGATTCTCCATATTTCAAGAGGTCTGTGACGTCGTAGGAGAATTGGTAGAAGCCGCCTTGGTGTATAGGACCAGTGGATACGCCGTTGATGCGGACGGCGGTATCGGTCATGGCGGCACCGAAGACGATCTCTATGCGCTTGCCTTTCCAGTCGGCGGGAACGGTGAAGCTGTGGCGGTATTGGCCGAGCGAGTCGGGTGCGGCCTCTTCGCCCCAGTCCTTCCAGTAATGGTAGGTGCCGAAGCCTTGCATTTCCCAGTTGGAGGGGACGGGGATGGTACTCCACTCGTTGGCGTTGCGGCCGCCGTTTACTTTGAATTCCCATTCGACGGTATCGTCGCTTCCGGTGCCAGAGAGGTAGAGCGTCTCGGTGGGGGAGGCGTGGAGGCTAACCATGAATGCGAGACATAAGATAGCGTGGCGAACAGCGGTAGTGATGGTCATATTCGTGACGGGTATGAGTGGTCGACGGGTCTGGTGAAATCGAGATAGGAGTTGCTATTTCAGGTAAGCCCCACCTCGACGCAAGGTCGTATCAGGATCCTTCCGGGAAGGAAAGTTTTGTCTCGTCGCTTCGCACTTCAGAAGCGAGCTGTTGTACAGGGGAGCTGACCTGATACAGGTTCGTAGCCGGGCGAACGAGAGACAAGTTGTCTGTTGTCCCTAGTTATCGTGACTGGGCGCTGGTGGTACCGGAGTCTTATCCTTTTAGTCCGCCGTTAGGATCCGTTTCGTTTTGGTTCCATCGGCCCACCTCCCTAGGCAACGAGCCGGTGGAACAAGCTTTTCGCTTCGGGAAATGCAGCGAAGAGCTCCTTTCGGGGAAGGTGCAGAAAGCTCAAAGCCGAAGGCAGTGTGGAAAAGGCTTTGATCGACTGATTTTTCGCTGTGTCATAGGCGAGTTTTGTCACCCGAGTCGTTGGACCGATATGTCGAGTGACGACTGCGGTTCGCGTGCCCGCATACTCAGGGAGCTCCTTCATTAGTCTTGTCCCGAATGTGTTGAGTTGATCTAGCACGATCGCGTGGTCTGATTCGACGAAAGCGAGGACTCTGGTTTGGGAATTCACGTATCCCAAGCGTACTGGAGCGCTTTTGAGGTTTAGGATATCATCGACCGACGACTCTCCTTCGACGAACTCAAGGACTAGGTTCAGGTCGAGGGAGTAGTAGCTGACTGCGGTCATGCTTGGCGTTTGTATTGACGCTACTTTAGTCGATTTGCTTGAAGTCATTGGAATTGGCTTTGAGCTCGGTCGCGGGATCATCAATGCTGATGAAGGTGGTTGTTATTGGTGTATCGAGACTTGCTGCGGTTTATATGATTTTCATGCCGGGCGATACTTCCAACGAGTCTGCTTGGGAGCGTGGCAAGCATTCTTGATGGGAATGCAGTATTGGGAAGTCCTTGTTTGTCGCTAGTTCTCATTAGTGTAGTTTCGCTTGGGTGATTTGCGTTTCTCTGGGAGGCGAATATACTTATTTTTGGCGTCATCGGGGGATGCTAGACCGTGTTTTGGCAGCCGCGATATGTTGAAATCGTCGTTCAGGGGACGTGAGCGACGGACTGCGAAAGGACGTGGCGCGGCACTATATTATAGCGGCTCATTTCGCGACGCTAATAGACAACCCCACGCGCCTTGGAAGCGTCTTGAAGGGGCTGCCCTTAGTGGCTCGTGGGACTACGCCGATTTGTAAGGCCTTGCGCATTAGGCAATACGGGGTCATGCGTATGTTGTATCCGTTTTAGCACGGTGGCTAGTTCTCGCGATATCCGAAGTCGGCGAAAGTGTAGTAGGCTAGTGGCTAGTTGACTTGGGATTCGAAGGATTCGCTAAGCAACTAGTTTAACCCCGTCTTAATTGCCCTGCCTATAGATCCCGCCCCCTTTTTTGTTCTACTCCCTTTGGGTGAAAGCGTGCGAAGCGCTGTATCGCGAAGGTGGTAGTGACAGCTACTTGTTAGTAGGGAGGGTTTTAGGGGAGGGTTTCACCTCAAGTAAAATAGTTAGGGTTTTCTTGTATAAAAACGAGAGAGCCTGTGCCTTATATACATCCCAAAAATGACTCGGCCTGATTTGGCATCCCCTGATGGCGAGAGCCGACTGCCAGAGTTGCAAATGATAATGAAAAGAACTATATACAGAACCCTGAGCGCAGTCGTATTCGGCTTTGCTAGTCTAGTCCTCTTGCCGCTCGCATCGCGAGCGCAACTCCCCACTCCCACTTACGGTTGGAATCTCGGCAATACCCTCGAACCCCCAAGCGGGGAGGGAACTTGGGGAGCGACGGCGACCCAGAACATCATCGACGCCGTCGCCGACTCTGGATTCAACACGATTCGCATCCCTGTGGCGTGGGACAGCCATGCGGACCCATCCACCTTTCAGATTGATCCCGCTTGGACGGCCCGGGTAAAGCAAGTGGTCGACTGGTGCTACGAAAGGAATCTCTACGTGCTCGTCAACATCCACTGGGATGGCGGCTGGCTGGAAAAACACATCACCGACACGGTGGATCCGACCATCAACGCGAAGATGTATTCCTACTGGACGCAGATCGCGACGGCCTTCGCCGGTTATGACGATCATCTGCTTTTCGGCGGCGCGAACGAACCAGAATGCCACACGGCAGAAGAGTGGGCGACCTTGCGGACCTACTACAACACTTTCATCAACGCAGTCCGCTCTACCGGTGGCAACAACACGAACCGCTGGCTCGTGGTGCAGGGCCCCAACACCAACTGGGAGGCCTCCCTTAACCTGATCACGTCAATGCCGGATGATTCGACGCCTGGCCGACTCGCTCTCGAGATCCATCACTACACGCCGTATCCATTCGCGTTGATGGATAAGGATGCGTCGTGGGGCAAGATGTCATACTTCTGGGGGCAGGATTACCACCATCCCACCCGTACCGATCGCAACGCGACGTTCGACGAGGAAGCTGGTGTTGATTCGATGTTTCAACGTATGGCGGACCGGTTCATCAGCCAGGGCTATCCGGTTATCGTAGGGGAGTTCACCGCTAGAAAACGTACAGATCAGGCGGATCTGACGGGAGACGACCTCAAGCTGCATCTCGCCTCTCGCATCTTCTTCCACAAGTATGTCGTTGATTCCGCCAATAGCCACGGTCTCAAGCCCATCTACTGGGACATCAACGGCCTGATGTTTGACTGGGAAACGGGCGCTCTTCTCAACCAGGACAACGCGAGGGCGCTGACAGGCGGAGCCGCGTTGCCGCCTCCGGGTGGCGGCGGCATCATCCCCAATGGCGTATACAAGATCACCTCGCGTCACAGCGGCAAGGCCCTTGAGGTAGCAGGCTTTGGCAGGGAGAACGGGACCAACGTGCAGCAATGGAGCTACTGGTGGGGCGAGAACCAGCGCTGGGTTATTACGCACCTTGGCAACAACGAGTACAGTATCGTCGGCGCCATGAGCGACAAGGCCCTCGACGTTTCCGGTTGGGGGTCAAGCAACGGGACCGATGTCCATACCTGGACCTACGGCGGCGCCGCGAACCAGAAATGGAAGCTCACCGCGACCAGCGGAGGCTACTATCGTCTGACGCCGACACACGCCACGAACATGTGCCTCGACGTGAACGGCGTGTCGAGCGCCGACGGCGCCAACGTACAGATCTGGACGTATCTCGGCGGCGATAATCAACAGTGGGCGTTTGAAGCTCCCTAGTTAATACTGTTGTAATATCAATTTAGCTTCTAGGCCGCTACCCTGTCGGGGTGGCGGCCTTTTTGTTCCCTTTGAGGCTAATAACCCGCTGCAAGGAGGGTGTTGAATTCATAGAAAGGATACGTTCATATGCTGGCCGACGAAGACGACGGGGAGGAGGCAAGTCAGTCCCGCTTTTCGACCAATCAGAGGCATCGCTCCGGGAGCGACCCCGACTCCCAGGTCGGCTACCCGATGGGGAAGCAAGCGCAAGCTCTCCCATTCGCGCAACGCGCTCGTGGACAACGCGAGCTGGATCGTCGGTGGAGGCGGAGTCCTCGGCCCTGTCACTTAGACAGGAGAGGCTAAGCTGCGTTGTGGTGAACAGCCGTTTCTTCGAGCGGATCGGCTGCCAGGTCCAAAGCGTGGGCAGCGGCAGAGCCTACGCCAAGGGCGAGACCCTATGGAGAATGCGAAACCTGGGAGTGCGGGGCCATGTTACCAAGCCCAATCTCGAACTCTTCGGAAGCGGAGCTTCAGTAGAGCCAAGGACTGCGGCGGCTGCCCGCTCAAGGAGAGTTGCACGACGATAACTCGGCTCGAGCGAGGACCTCTTCCGTTGGCCATCGCGTTGCATTTCGATGGGTCAGCATTCCGAATTGCTCCGGGGGCTAACATGAGGGGGAGCTGTCAGTTATCGATTTATACCGTCCCTGGTAACGCCTTCTCTCAAGTATCTCCGATACCGAGTTTTCGCTGTGCGTAGGCTTGGTGAGCTGGGTGAGGGATGTCTGCGGCGGTGCGGACTTCGATTCTGCGCTAGAGACCGTGGGGGCTTTGTTTGATAAGGGATTTTAATCTCTCTTGGTGTAAACTGCCCCTAAGTTTTTGTGCATAGAATAACACCCGTCACCGTGTAGACGTGACGGGGGGATCTTGTTTTGTAAGTGAATAGAATTCACATCGGGAGGTCTTCATAGTACCGAGTTCTCGGGATGTTGGTGTAGTGGTAAATTGTGTAAGGTCCCAACACTAGCACGAATCGGATACCTGCCAATCTTGGCAGGCTTTCGGGGTGTGCTTAGCTAGTTGTATTTACTGGCGCCCCTCTTTTCCCCAGTCGGTTCGTTCGAATCCCTTTCCTGGTTGTCGAGACACTCAGAAACGAGTGTCTCTAGCTTGCTGATTGTGGTTTGCTCGGCTGTACCCACGAAAACAAACAAACTACGAATTATGAGAAAAAAATGCGTGTTGCTTCGCTCTGAGGCTTCGTCGTCCCTAGAGGATGACGCCGGCTCGGCCGGCAAAAACGGCTCTGTTTATCTGGATGCAGAGCTTCATTCATCAAGGGGCGTGAACCGCCCCGTGATCGCAATGGTCTCCGCTCTTTCGCTCTGCCTTGGCTCGGCTATGGCGCAAGTGGACTCGGACGAAGAAGAGGCTATCTTCGAGCTCTCTCCTTTCACAGTGGAAGGATCAACTCAGGATGGCTACCGTGCGACCCATACGCTCGCGGGTACCCGCCTCAAAACCGAGCTGAAAGACGTAGGAGCGGCGATATCCGTGGTGACGGAGCAGTTCATGGATGATATCGGCGCTAATGACAACGAGACCTTGCTTTCGTACACGCTGAACACCGAAGTCGGTGGTGGCCGTGGAACGTATGGTGGATTTGGAAGCGGAGCCTACCTCGACGAAAGTTCTACTTTTTCGAATCCGAATTCGAACACTCGCGTGCGCGGCCTGACTTCCGCCGACAATACTCGAAACTACTTCATCACTGATATCCCTTGGGATGGTTATATCGTAGATCGCGTCGACATGGTTCGTGGTCCGAACGCCGTTCTGTTCGGTCTAGGCAGTCCTGCAGGGGTTATTAACGCGGGCATCGCGGAGGCTAACTTCGAGAACTCCGGCAATATTGATGTGAATTTCGGAAGTTGGGGCAGCACTCGCTTGAGCGCGAAGGTCAATCGAGTTCTCATTGAGGACGAGCTCGCCGTAAAGGTCGCGATGTTGCGCGACAGCGAGAAGTTCCGTCAGGATCCAGCTTACGATAACGACGAGCGCATCTTTGTCGCCGCCAAATACGCTCCGAGCTTTCTGCAGAGCGAGTCTTCTAAACTGACGCTGCAAGGCCACTTTGAGACCGGAAAGATTCGCAGCAATCGCCCTCGTTGGTTACCTCCTGTAGATAATATCACTCCGTTCTTCAATCCTAGCTTGGATGGAGAAGGGAATTTCAGCATCGACGGTGGAATGGACCGCACTTTGATTCATCCTTGGCTTGCTGGCGATGTCGAGGGCGATTATGATCTCGGTATCCCGCACTTGGGAAGGACTGCCGAAAATCGTAAGGTCCGAGACGAAAATGGGGATCCTGTCCAAGACGGAGATGGAAACGACCTTTACGAACCTAACCCGTATTGGACGCCGATCATCGCGAACTTCGGCAACGTGTATGGCCATCCGGTGATGGTTTTTGGCGATGGGAACTCGTCGGATGTTAACCGCGTCTTTCAGATGTCAGTGGACTCTCAGTACTCGGTCAATGTGGACGGGGAGATCGGTGGTGACAATTCAGGCTTAGCGTATCCGTTCAATACTTTGCATGGTGTTAATGGGTATGACGGGTACGCGAGGGCGGTGGAGTTGCCGTTCTATGAGACGGGTGCCTATAAGGCGAAGTCGCTCGCTGATACTTCTATCTTCGATTTCAGGAATCATCTGATCGATGGACCGAACAAGTGGGAGGAATCTGATTTCGATACCTTGTTTCTGTCGCTCTCTCACTCCTTCATGGATGGACGATTTGGATACGATTTGTCCTATTTTAATCAGAATCGCCACCAGTTTTCCACGTCTTCCGTTGGCGGTAGCCTGAATATAGACGTAAACTCGCACCTGCAGGATCTAAGCGTGAACCCGAATGCTGGGCGCCCGTATGTGGAAAGCGTTTATGACTGGGGAAGCGGTTTCGGAGACCAGAAGCGTGACGCCACGCGCCTGACGGCCTTTGCTCGTCATGACTTCCAGTCTAGTGGTCAAGATGGATGGCTTCCACGCCTGTTGGGACGTCATACGGTAACAGGACTTTGGTCTCAGGAAAACTCAGAAACCGACTACCGCACCTTTGTCCCGTATGCGCTAGACGGAGCTTACCGTGATTACAGCAATCCTCACGGTTATGGAAGTAATACCCCAAGTCTGCGCACTGTGCACTACCTCGGAGATCGCATCGATATGCGTGAATCGGCTGCAGGAGCTAGCATTCCTGGGCTGAAAGGGCTTCATTTGCCGCCGAGTCAAGCTAGTGTTTATACCTTCGATTCACATTGGAATGCCCCGGGTGTTGATCCAGCAGCAGCTTGGACAAACCCATGGAATGGTGATGTAAGCACGCAGTCATTTAATCCTGAAAACCACGTGGGTTGGGTCAATATGCCCATGGACATCGTGGATACGATTGGTAGTGGTAAGGTAGATGCCTATACCACTTCCGGCAAGATCGCCCGTTCCGAGATCGAAACCGAGGCCCTTTTCTGGCAAGGTCACTTCTGGGATGGTGCTGTAGTGGGATTATACGGCTGGAGAAAGGATACTCCTCTTCAGGCAGGCTTTGATGCGGATAAATTAGCCTACGCAAGACCTGGCGGTTTTACTGACGATAGTTTCGTAAATGTCACTCCTGAGGATATTCATTATTCCGACGAGGTGACCTCTTTTGGGTACGTACTCCCTGACGCTAAAGGAGAGCCGGGCCAGACTCATACTGCAAGTTTGGCTGTTCACCTCAATACATTGCTCGGGGACAGGCTGCCGTTTAACGTATCGCTGTACTACAACACGTCTGAAAATTTCAAGCCGCTTGCGGGACGTGTTGACTTTTATGGAAATGAAATACCGTCGCCAACCGGTAACACGGAAGACTACAGCGTGCTGATTGCGACTAAGGACAATAAGTACTCGCTGAAGGTTACACAGTACGAGACTGAGCTCCAAGACTCCGATCTCACGGCCGGAATTCAAACTTGGAAGATCACCTACATGACTAATCTAGGGACAGAATATGCCAAGCGAGCTTACTTCAACCTGAGCGGCGACGTCTGGGATGAAGCGCATACTCAGCCGACCGATCCGGATAAGCCTTGGTGGGAACGAGGCGGCTATGACTATTATAGCCCTTTCGTCAATGGCGTGGACCAAGGTCCAGCGATCGAAGAAGCTGCAATTGCAGATTGGTTCAAAATGCTGGACAATCTGCCGGAAGGCTATGCGGAAGCATGGAGCCTGCAAAACTACGAATTGGATCTGACTAAGCCGAACTCTACCCCACCAAATCAGTTGTCCTATACGGAAGACTCGGTTTCCAAGGGAACGGAGTTCGAGTTCTCTGCCCAGCCGACCGACCAGCTTCGACTCACTTTCAACGCCCGCAAAAGCGAGGCGTCTCGATCGAACGTAGGGGGCGATGCCTTGAATGACTGGGTTGCGTTCTTGGACGAATGGCTTCTTGAGGAATTCGATGGTGATGGAAATAGGATCTATAATGCAGGTGATATCCGTCGCTATTGGTTGGCGGATGGGTCTAGTAGCATAAGGGACGATTACTTAAGTTTCCGTTATGACTATGGCCTGACGAAGCTCCTCGAGGGGCAGTCTAATCCTGAGTTCGCGAAGTGGAACTTCAACCTAGTCGGGACCTACCAGTTCAATGATGGATTCCTGAGCGGCTTCTATGCCGGCGGCGGTTATCGTTGGACGGACAAGAAGGTGATCGGTTACTCGCTGAAGTACGTCGAGGAGAACGGGCAGCAGGTTGCTGTTACCGACCTCGACAAGCCTTACTATGCCGATGCTACCGATGCGGTCGACGTTTGGTTTGGCCGTAATATTAAGCTGAACGACAAGGTCGATTGGCGCATCCAGGTGAACGTTCGCGATCTGTTCCAGGATGGCGAGCTGATCCCGCTCTCAGTGCAGCCCGATGGTTCTCCTGGTTCTTACCGTATCCCAGGTTCAACCGAGTGGACTGTTAGCAACTCGTTCAGCTTCTAGGTCAATTAGCTAGAGCTTGTTCAATTTCGAGGCGCGGATCGTAGATCCGCGCCTTTTTCTTGTTTCTTGACAATGCTGTTGTTGGCTTGAGGTCGTCGCTGTCGCGAGGTAAGTCTGTGCTAGTCCGTTGTTTGGGATTGTTGCCATCCTGGGGCCCTCGAGGGGCTCGAGTTTATTTTGTTTATACCGAGTTCTCGTGATGTCTATTTATCGGTAAATCTGGTAAAGTACCGCCTTGTAAGCTTGAATTTTGAGTAAATCGGTTGATTGAGCCGCTGCTCGCATTATAGTTCGGGCTTTTAACCCCATAGAAATCACCCCAACGGTTTGTTCGATACCCTTTCCGTACCTGCGGATCACTACCCTACGTATACCCTGTCGGCGGAGTGGTCGATCGAGCTGTTGCCCCACATAAACAAACTACACAAATGAGAAATAAACGCTTGTTGACTCAAACTGCGGCCTCGTGGTCGCACCCAAATCCTGTCGATGCTATCGACAGTTTGGGCTCTGGCGCAGTCGATCCAGAGTCCCCCCCCTCGAGAAACTTCAATCGATCCGCGATCGTCATGGTCTCCGCCCTGTCGCTCCTTTTGGGCTCCGCTTGGGCGCAGAGTGACCTAGCTGAAGAAGAGGAAGAGGTATTTGAACTCTCTCCCTTCGAGGTGAGTGCGGATTCCTCCACTGGATATGGAGTGAAAGATACCCTCGCGGGTGCCCGTATTAGAACATCCCTCAAAGATACGCCGTCGTCGTTGTCCGTGGTGACTTCCCAGTTTCTGGAAGACACGAATGTCACCAGCGCGGAAGACTTGCTCGTCTACACCATGAATACCGAAGTTTCCGGACTGAATGGAAATTTCTCTGGATTCGGTAATCGAAGCGGCGGGGTCGACTACGGTGCTGGCGTTGAAAATGAGAACTTGGTAAGTCCCGGTCGCGTGAATCGTGCTCGTGGCCTTACAGCAATGGATAGCACTCGAAATTTCTTTCTGAGCGAGATTCCATGGGATGGCTACAATATCAGCCGCGTCGACGTCTCTCGTGGACCTAACTCGTTTTTGTTCGGAACAGGTAGTCCTTCGGGCATCTCCAATGCCTCGACCAATGAGGCGGTCTTTGATGATTTCGGTTCTGTCGAATTCAATGTCGCAAGCTACGGAAGCACTCGTGAAGTACTTGACTACAACAAGCAGCTCGGCGAAGAGTTCGCGATTCGTTTGGCGCTGGTTAACGAGAACAAGAAATTCCAGCAGGAACCGGCTTTCCGCGATACGAAACGTGGCTACATAGCGCTTCGCTACGAACCCGAGTTTTTGCAATCGGAGTCTGCCAGCACTAAGTTTCAGGCGAACTTAGAGCAAGGTGAGGTGAAGTCTAACAACCCTCGCATGCTTCCTCCGATCGATTACATGACAGGCTACCTGAACGATCCCCGCTCGAGCGCTACGGGTATCGATCCTTGGGAGTTTGATCAGGATTCGACGCAAGTCGGGGCCGATTCTCGCTACAGCTATTGGGCGGGCGCTGGTTCCGTTGGAGGAAACAAGTACAAGTGGGCGAATACTCCGCAGTTCATCTGGGATGATACTGGCACCTTGTTAAGTGCAGGTGGTCAGGGCATTGGACTCAAGACTGGTGGCAACTCGAATGCCCCAAATACTTGGCCCGTTCACAGCGTAGGCTACCAATCATTCGCCATCGCGTCGAACCGTATCGCGCTGCAGAATGGCGTTAGCGAGGCTGACGCCCCATTTCCGGGGGCCTATGCTCGAACGGTTACGTATCTCGATCAGACCCTAAACGATCCGAGCGTCTTCGACTTCTATAATAAGTTGATCGACGGCGACAACAAGAGGGAATGGCAAGACTTTGAAGCATACAGCTTCAAAGTGAATCAAAGCCTCTTCGATAGCCGGCTCAATATTCAAGGCGTCGTGGATCACCAAGAATATAACAACGGGTTTGGAGGTTGGAACTCGACGGGAACTCCAATTCTCATGTTGGATCTGGATCGTTATCTGCTTACGGGTAATCCGAGCTGGTTGGGCGGAGACAATCCTCCCACGGCGAACCCTAACGTTGGCCGCCCCATGGTGTTCTCAGATCAGGGCAAGACCGAGTTGAACGAGATTGTCCGTGACAATTACCAAGTCACTGCCTCCTACCGTTTAGACTTCCAAGATGACCTTGGTTCGGACGGACTCTTGGGCAAGATATTAGGAAGTCACGACTTCACGGGCTTGTGGTCGAAGTCAGAACGCACCGGTCGCAATGAAAGCTTCAAGCTTAACGGCGTGGATTCCCAATACCTTCGGGACACGGGCGCCAATGTGAATGCAGAGTTGAAAAACACAGGCTTCAATTGGCTTCAATACATGGGCCCATCGTTGCTCGGAGCAGGCAGTAGCAATGCGAATTTGCCTAACCTCCGGCACTCCCTCAGCTTGCCGGATTCGCTCAATTTCTCCTACTATTCTAACGAATGGGCGGACGATTCCGTAGATCCCGATGCAGAGTGGGACTATACCGATTGGGCCGGTGAGGTACAGACGGGCACTAATGCCGACAATCCTAGCAACTATGTCGGAAGGGTTTCTTCTCCGTTCGGTATCATCAACGGCGAATCGAATCCGTGGGTACTCGCTAATAGCGCCAGAGTGTCGGAAGATACTATCGAGTCCAAGGCGTTCATGTACCAAGGTCATTTTTGGGATAACACGCTAGTACCTTCTTTTGGTTATCGTGAAGACACCACCAAGCAAAGCGGAGCGAACGCTGACGCGAGGCAAGACCCCTTGAATCTTGATTTCGAGATCACGGAGCCAGGTGTATCGGCCGATACGCGATCCACCAGCTATGGTCTAGCCATTCATCTTCCGAAGGGAATCAAGGAAAAGCTCCCTAGTGGCACTGACATCTCCCTCTATTACTTCCATGGCGAAAACGAAACTCCAAAGGTCCGCTACGGTATGGATGGCAAGGTGCTTCCTAACGAATCTGGCGTGACTGACGACTATTCGCTCCAGTTCGATGGATTCAATGGTCGTCTCACCACGCGTCTGACCTACTTCAAGACAGTGAATCAGAATTCCAGTGCCTATGTCGGAGTTCCTCTCGCTACTTGGCTCGTTAGAGGCTTGCCAGCAATCACGCTGCAGTACTTTGGCTGGGGTGCTGCAGAGCGCGCTCTTGGAATAGATCCCGTCACCAAGGAAGTCATGAACCCTCCTGCAAGTTGGGATAGCTGGAGAGTCGAAGCTAACCAATGGCGTTGGCGCCCTCATGGTTGGATGGATGATAATCCAGAGGCTTGGCTCGCTCACGAAGAAGCGATGAAGACGACCTTCACCGAGTTCTATCCACAAGAATACTGGGATGCTTGGGGCTACAACATCGACGTTCAGGCCATCAAGGACGGCGACTGGCAGCACATCGTTCGCGACTGGGACGACCCTTGGAACATCTCGAAGTTCGGCGGCCGCGATACCATCGATGGCCAATTCCCAACGCTCGAACAGAATGTCGAGTCCAAGGGATTGGAGTTGGAAACCACCATCCGTCCACGCGACAACTGGGATATCACCTTCAATGCCTCCAAGGTCGATGCGACGCAGACCGGTTTTGGTCAGCGTGCGACTGATTTCATACTTGGTATGAAGGAAGTGTATGTGGACAGTGCGGTTGGCTACGGCAATGTCTGGGGTGGATTCGAAACATCGAAAAGCATGTTCGTTGGCGATGTCTGGTCAAAGTACCTCATCCAGACTGCCTTGGAAGGTAGTCCTCAGCCGGAGCAAAGGCGCTATCGCTTCAACTTCATCTCGAACTACCGCTTCGAGGATGGATGGGCAAAGGGCTTCAATGTCGGCGGTGCCTATCGTTGGGAAGACAAAGCAATCCACACCTACGGCATTTACAATGACGAGACTGTCGGATGGTTGCCGAACGTCGATGACCCCGTCTACGGTCCGGCAAACGACCACATGGATGCTTGGGTTGGCTACCAGGGCAAGATGACTGACACGGTCGACTGGAATGTTCAGCTCAACGTGAGAAACGTGGGCGAAAACACCAAGTTGGTACCAATTGCCTACCAGCCAACGGGCGAACCTGCTCAATACCGCATCCAAACGGGAGCAGAGTACAACGTAAGGTTTAAGTTCTCGTTCTAACCTAGGACGCAAGGTAGCTAGCGCTACTTGGTTCATTTACGATGGCGCCGGTGAAGCTCACCGGCGCCATTTTAGTTTGTTCTTTGCAGCAGAACAGATTCTCGGTCTTGCAATGGATGTAGGGCTTGGTGCCGAGCCGCAAATAGGGCGATAGCATCGTCTCTGGTCGGCGACATACATCTCTATTGGGCGGAGATTATTTGTTTTTGAGCTGTCTGGCTATCGCTCTCTAGAGCTCACTACTTTATCGCCCTAGCCTGCATTATTTATGAAATTCGTAGCGAGAGTCCGCGAGCCCAGTGCGGAAGCGGTTTTGACGCCGGTTCGCGGGAGAGGCTGGGTTGAAACCCCGCTTCGGTCGCGAACCAAGGTAGGGCCGCTTCCGTGCTGGATTCGTGGGCTCGTAGTAGAAGTCTCATGAATAATGCAGGCTAGACGCTCAGCGTTTCCTAAACTCGCTTGCGAGTTTTAGTTAGTTCGGTATCCATTTTCTCCCGATGTTGTCTGCCGCCCCTAAATTTCAGCGTTCCCTAGGTGAAATGCGACCGCTCATGCTTTCAGCCGTTTTATGCGTCGCGAGTGTACTCGGCTTGGCGGATGGCTCAGCTGCTACCTTGTTGGCCGATGGCTATACGTTGCGGTTGTGGCGCACCGATGATGGGTTGCCTCAGAACATGGTAACCTCGGCGGTGCAGACGAGCGATGGATACCTTTGGTTCGGGACATATAGCGGTTTGGCCCGTTTCAACGGTGAGCGCTTTCAGGTATTCGACTCTGCCAATACGCCGCAGATAGAGGATCAACGCATTACTCGGCTGTTTGAAGACGCTCAAGGATCGCTGTGGATTGGCCAGGAATCGGGCGGGATCGCGCGCCTGCAAGATGGCGAGTTTTCCGCTGTCGTTACTCCGTCGGGTGATATTGGAGAGAAAATCATAGGACTCGGTAGCGACGCTGAGGGAACGCTCTGGGCGATGCATGAAAACGGTTCGGTGAGTCTCGTGGGCGAGGATTTTGTCATTCCTTCGATGATCGGCGACGAGCACCCGGCGCTTATGTATTGGAGCCGTTCCGAAGACAGTCGCATTTATGTGATTGAGAACAGTATTGGGGTGCGTCTGGAGGCAGGTGAGCTCGTGCCGGTCGAGCTGCCGCCGAATTCTAGTCACAACTACGTCGAAGGGCTCGCGCCGTCCGCTTCCGGCGGGGCTTGGGCGCTCTACGACCAACATATTCGCAAGCTTGAGAACGGTCGCTGGACGGAGGATCGCGGGAGATTCCCTTGGCCGGAGGCAACCGTGTCCCAATGCGTGGAACTGAGCGATGGCACACTCGCAGTTGGAACGGTTCACGCTGGCGTGTACTTGATTTTTGGGGACGATCGCCAACCGGTCAGTTTCGATCGCAACAATGGCCTGCCGCAAAACTGGGTACGGTTTCTCTATGAGGACCGGGAGGGGACCTTGTGGGTGGGGGCGGGCAGTTCGGGCCTGGTTTCGATTCACCCGAGCGCGTTTGCTAGAGTGGAATCGCCGGACCAGTGGCGCGGCACCAGTACGCTGTCCCTCGCTGCGGGGAGCGACAACTCGCTTTGGATTGGGACGGATGGGGCTGGCCTATACCACCATAAATCAGGGGAGTGGGCACGCTACGCGAGTGAGGAAGGCTTCGAAAATCCGTACATTTCGGCAGTGACGGAAACGTCATCTGGCGAGGTATGGGCTGGAAACTATTGGTGGGGCGGCCCCTATCGGTTGGAAGGCGGGCAGTTTGTCAGATTGGCGGGCGTGCCGGAGACTACGAGCCCTGTGCTTGGCTTGCTGTCGATCCCCGGAGCCGACCAGCTCCTCGTTGGGACGCGGGCCGGCGTGGCGGAGCTCGTAGACGAGGAACTGAACTGGCTGATCAAGTCTCCGGGAGGGGTCGGGGACGATGTAGGCGCCATGACTTGGGACGGAGAGGGAGCTCTCTGGTGTGGGTTTTCTCAAGGGGGGCTTGCGCGATTGGCCGATGGGCAAGTCACTTTTTTCCGTCGCGAGGATGGTGTTGGGAGCAACTCGGTGCAGTGCCTTTTTGCCGACGATGAAGATGGATCGCTTTGGATCGGAACAGCGGACAACGGCCTGACCCGCTACAAGAATGGACGTTTCGTCAACCTTGGGACGAGTCATGGTCTGACGAACAAGACGATTTGCTACATGCTTGAAGACGACCGCGGCTTTTTCTGGATGAGTACCCGTCGTGGGATCCAACGTGTTTCCAAAGCGGAGCTGAACCGTTGCGCCGATGGCGTCATCCCGAAGTTCACGAGCCAGACTTATGATCGAAGCGATGGCTTGCCGGTTTCCGAATTTCAAGGAGGACGCCAAGGCGCTGGCTGCCGCACCGAGGATGGCCGTATCTGGTTCGCCAGTAGCGCCGGACCGATTTCGGTGGATCCTGATTCGATTCGGCCAAATCCTTTGCCACCTCCCATGGCGATCGAGTCGCTCCAAGTGGATGGCCGTGAGGTTCCTTTGGGAGGGGGAATGGTCCCGTTCGAATTCGCGCCGGACCACGAGCGGCTGGAGTTTGCTTTCAGCGCCTTGAGTTTCGTGGCTCCGGACAAGGTGAGGTTCAAATACAGGCTGGAAGGATCCGACAACGATTGGCGGGATGCGGGCTCCATGCGATTCGCGCAATACAGCCGTCTGCCTGCCGGCGACTATCGTTTTCGCGTGATCGCTTGCAACAACGATGGAGTGTGGAACACGGAGGGCGTCTCGCTTGCCTTTGTGGTTGCCCCGTTTTTCTGGCAGACTTGGTGGTTTGTTGGGGCTTGCACGCTTGCCGTGCTTGGGATCGTAGCATCGGGGGTGCGTTATGCTACCCGTCGTCGCATGTTGCGAGAACTGGAAGGCTTGGAACGACAGCATGCGGTGGAGCGTGAGCGTTCTCGCATCGCGCAGGACATACACGACGACGTGGGTGCGAGCTTGTCGCGAATCGCGATTCTGAGCCAGACCGCTCGTAGCCAGTTATCGAATACGCAAAGCGCGGTCGCTGTCCTTTCCCACATCTACAGTACCGCTCGGAGTGTCACGCGCGCGCTCGACGAGATCGTTTGGGCAGTGAATCCGAAACACGATACGCTGGACAGTTTGGTCGACTACATGGGTAGGTTCGCTCACGATTTCCTGTCGGCGGCGAATGTGCGGTGCCGTCTCGATCTTCCAGTGGAGGTCCCCTCTTGGTATTTGTCAGCCGAAGTCCGACACAATGTTTTTCTGGCTTTCAAGGAGGCTCTGAACAACGTAGTGAAGCACGCCTTCGCTACGGAGGCTTGGGTGCGCATCGAAGTCTGCGAAGAGGGATTTACGATCGCGCTCAAGGACAATGGGCAAGGGTTACCAGTCGAGTCGATGTCCGGTAGTTCTGGCTTTGGCAACGGCCTCCTCAATATGCGCGAGCGGATGGCTCGGCTTGGGGGCGATTGCGAAGTTACCAGTCAACCAGGCGAAGGAACCAAGGTGAAACTCTTCATCCAGATGAGTTGAGTGGCGTGCCTCCGTTTGGCCGGGAATGGAGGGGGCTGCGAGAGATCAAGGGTTCCCGGTTCCTGTTGCCAAGAACCCCGCGGAGCATGGCTTTGGGCTCCGCAGGGTGAAGTTTTATACCTCTTGCGAAAAGATAGAGCCTATTGAGCTCAATCTTTTCTTAAGGTATTAGTTGAGGTCGCAGGACTCTACATTCGCGGATGAATTGTAAGTCAGTCCTGCGGCTGAAACGTCGTTGACGCAGAATGTGATATTCACTCTGCCTTTAGCGCTGCCGCTGGTCTGTAGGGTCGCGGCTCCTGACGCATCGGTGATGGCCGACACTCCGTATTCGCTAATCGAGCCCGTAAAGTCGCCGGTCACCAACGCTCCGGAAACAGGGGCTCCGCAGTCGTCTACGACAATCACAGTAGTCTCGCCTTTCTTTTTGCCACCACCTGCATTGATGATGTTAACGGCAATCGATTCGACGAAGACCGTGCTGGCTGTACAGCCGCTTCCGGGGGGCGGCAACGCGGGACCGCCTGTGAGGGCGAGCAGGTTGTCTGGGTCGGTGACAGCTCCTGTGTTCCAATCGAACATCTGTCCGGCAATGTCCCAGTACATGGGTTTGAGGCCGTGGCTGTTGGCGGAATCAACGATGTACTTATGGAAGTAGGTGCGGGATGCCACGTGCAGGTCGTAGTCCGCCCCTGTGAGATCGGGATAACCATCGCGCTTTATCGCCATGAACTCGCCGATAATGACAGGATAGCCCTGGCTGATGAAGCGGTCCGCCATCAGCTGAAACATGGCGTCGACCCCGTCCTCTTCGTCGAAGGTGGCGTTGCGGTCGGTACGCGTGGGGTGGTGATAGTCTTGACCCCAGAAATAGGACATGTTGCCCCATGTCGCGTCTTCGGGCATCAGGGAGAACGGGTAGGGGGTGTAGTGATGGATCTCGAGGGCGAGTCTACCTGGCGTCGAATCATCCGGCATCGAAGTGATCAGCATGTCGGACGCCTCCCAGTTGGTGTTTGGGCCCTGCACGACGAGCCAGCGATCCGTGTTGTTGCCACCGGTGGCGCGGACAGCGCTGATGAAGGTGTTGTAGTAGGTCCGCAAGGTCGCCCATTCTTCTGCCGTATGGCAAGCCGGCTCGTTCGCGCCCGCGAAAATTAAGTGCTGGTCGTAGCCGGCGAAGGCGGTTGCGATCTGCGTCCAGTAGGACTGCATTTTCGCGTTGATGACTGGGTCTACCGTGGCGGTAATGTTCTGTTCCAGCCAGCCGCCATCCCAATGGCTATTGACGACGACGTAGAGGTTTTTGGCATAGCACCAGTCAACCACTTGTTTCACCCGCGCCATCCATGCCCCGTCGATCTGGTAGGTAGACTGGTTGGCGTGGCTGTCCCATGCGACTGGGAGACGGATGGCGTTGAAGCCGGAGTCTGCAACAGAGTTGATGAGGTTCTGCGTTGCCGCAGGTCCCCAGGTGCCTTCGCCACTTGGCGGTTCGAGTGTATTACCGAGATTCCATCCATAGGTGGGCGTGGGGAGTTGGGCGTTGGCCACGATGGGTAGGGTGAAGATGCAAAACAGGGTTGAGGCGATTAATCGCCATTTTGCAAATATCTGCGAGAGTATGGTATATGTGGGGATTTGGTGTTTATTTTGCATAGTTTCTGCGTATTGGGGTGGTTATTTGGTAGTGTAACTAGAATATCACTACGGAAAGCGAAGCCGCGTAACTCTTGGTAGTCAGAGTATGTAGGGGTATGTGGACACGACTGACTTAGCTGGGCGAGTCAGTGGAAAGTCGCCAGAGCGTTTGCTCCGCGAGACTGAGGTGGGTGGGGGTGGGGTGGGGTGAAGGTATCTGTACCTTAGTTTTTTTTGGGGGGTATTGGGGGGAGGATGGAGAATAGTTAACTTTGTCACGAAGGTCTATCCCGAGAACTCGTGACCTTGTGTATGGGGAGAGGTGAATTTGGATACACGTAGGTCAAAGGTTATCGGAGTCAATGGTGGGCAGTGTCTCATCGATGAATAGAGTGGGTGAGAATTGCGGGAAGACGTAAGTGGCTGCACCTTGCGCGTATGTCCTTGGTTCCCCACTGTGTTTGTTGGTTATCTTTTTTTAGCTACATTATCCAATAATGTGGAAAGGTTTGGCAAAGAGTCTGGCTGATGAAACCCACACTAGTCTGCATTATTCATGAGACTTCTACTACGCGCCCACGAATCCC